>NZ_MLCO01000194.1 GCF_001982615.1 Teichococcus deserti
TCTATGTCACCGGCAAGCCGGCGCGGCTGTTCTCCGGCCTGCGCGCCGAGGACGGGCTGCATCTGCTGCCGCTGCCGCCGCGGCCGCAGCTGCTGCAGACCTACCTGCCGGCGCCGATCGAGCATGCCGACTATCCCGGCCTGGTGCCCGAAGGCGCGCCGGTGCAGACGGTCGCGGTCGGCGCCGTGCTGGCGGTCTATGCCTGGGCCCCGGGCAGTGAGCGGCACGGCAAGCTGGTCCGCTTCGCCGAGCGCTTCCGCCAGAAATTCCCCGAACTGCTGCAGCCGCCGCGCCACCCGAAGTGGCGCGAGGTCAATCTGACGGCGCAGGTGCCGGGCTGGGTGCGGTTCAGCCCGTGATCCGGCGGATCAGGCCGGCGGCGCCGAGGCCACCGGCCCCGACCGCGCCGCCTGCCATTGCTGCTGCACCGCGTCGTTGACGTCGGCGGCGCTCTGGCCGGGCTGCACCACCACGGTGGCGCCGTTCAGGCTGAAGCGGTAGGGCCGCTGATGCGCCCGCGCCTTGTCGACGCAGCGGGCGATGATGTGGGGCAGGTAGTCGTCCGGCCTGGTCGGGTAGTCCTCGATCTCGGCGGTCATCGGCCGTTGCTCCCGTTTTCCGTTGTCATGGTGATGAAACAGACAGGCCTGGAAGTCTCATCACAACTGCCGGCGGAGCGGAAGCCGAAACTGCGGGCGACCGGGGCCTTCACGCAGGCTTTCGCGTCAGCCGACCTTCAGCCCCAGGCTGCGGGCCAGCTGCACCGCCTGGGCCGTCGAGATCGTCGCCCCCCTGAAGCGGCCGAGCGCGCCGGCCGCGAGCTCGGCCAGCTCGGCGCCGCGCAGATCGGCGCCCTCGAAGCGGGCCTGGTCCAGGATGGCGGCGCGCAGGCTGCAGCGCTGCAGCACCGCGCCGCGGAAATCCGCCTGGCTGAGATCGGCCTCGGCCAGGTCCAGCCCCTCCAGCCGGGCGTTGCGGAAGGAGAAGCCGGGCAGCAGCGCCAGCGTCATGTTGCAGTCGCGAAAGCCGACATCGAAGGCG
Source organism: Teichococcus deserti (assembly GCF_001982615.1). Taxonomy (GTDB): domain Bacteria; phylum Pseudomonadota; class Alphaproteobacteria; order Acetobacterales; family Acetobacteraceae; genus Pseudoroseomonas; species Pseudoroseomonas deserti. Next base: position 1,042 of record NZ_MLCO01000194.1, read on the forward strand.
CGCGCCTCGGAGAAATCGGCGCCGAGCAGCTGGCACTCGGCGAAGAGCGCGCCCTGCAGCCGCGCCGCGCGGAACCGGACGTTGTCGGCGAAGGCGCCCTCGAAGCGCGCCTCCGCCAGCGCCGCGCCGGAGAGGTCGGCGAAGGACAGCCGCCCGCCGATCCAGCGCGTGCCTTCGAGCCCCGCCGCGGTCAGGCTGGCCTGGCGCAGCTCGCAGCGCTCGAAGACCCAGCCGCCGAGCTCGAGCCGCGCCAGGTCGGCGCCGATGCCGCGGCAGGCCCTGAGATGCACCGGCGCGCCCGCGGCCGCCAGCCGCGCCACCCTGTCCCGATCCAGCTCGACCGCCTCGACCACCTGCATCGCGCGCCCGTCCCCCTGTTCTCAGGAGGCGGGTTCTAGCGCGCGGCGCGCTCGATGTTCCACAGCACGGGGAAGCCGAAATCAATCACCCCGCGCAGCTCGGCGCGCCAGACCGCCGGGCTGGCGAACTGCCCGGCCAGCGGGAAGTTGCCCTGCTGCAGCGACAGCCGCTGCAGCTCGCCGGCGATCTCGCGCCGCCTTGCCGCCTCGGGCTCGGCCTCGAAGCGCTCGATCACCGGCGTCATCGCCGGGTCGCAATAGCCCCAGGGCTGGTTGTTGGTGCAGTTGTAGCCGATGCCGGGATTGCTCAGCGGATTGGCCAGGTCGAAGCCGGTATAGATCACCGGCAGCAGGCTCCAGCCGCCCTGGTCCAGCGGCCGGCGCTGGATCCAGCGCTGCGCATGCGACGACCAGTCGGAGACCTGCACGTCGAGGTTGAAGCCCGCCTGCTTCAGCCGCTCGATCATCACCAGGCCGATCGGGTTGATCAGCGCCGAATCGCCCGGCAGCAGGAAGACCACGCGCTGCCCGGCATAGCCCGCCTGCTGCAAAAGCGTCCTGGCGTTGTCGATGCTCGCGTCGCGCGCCAACTCGGTGCCGATGTCGCTGGCATAGGCGGTGCCGCAGGCATAGCCGGACAGGCAGTCGGGCTGGGAGAAGCCGGCGGGGACGCCTTCGGCGGCGATCATCTCGCGCCGGTCCAGCACCTGCTGCACCGCACGCCGCATCAGCGGATTGTCGAAGGGCGGCTGGTGGTGGTTGATGCTGACGCCGCCCAGGATCTCGGCGCCGCCGCGGGCGCGGGCCAGCACCAGGTTGCGGTCGCGCTGCATGCGCGGGATGTAGTCGATCGGCGCATATTCGAGATAGTCGACCTCGCCGTTCTGGATCGCCGCGGCGCGCAGGCCGGGATCGCCCATGTTGACGAATTCGACGCGCTCGACGCGGGCGACCTTGCCGCCGGCCAGGCCATCGGCGGGCTCGGCGCGCGGGCGGTAGCGCGGGTTGCGGGCGAAGACGGTGCGCTCGCCCGGCACCCACTGGTCGCATGGAGGAGCCGCGGCGGATGCGGAAGAAGCGGCCCTGGTGGTCGAACTCCGCCTCCTCCCGCCACAGCCGCTGGATCACCTCCAGCCACTCCTGCAGGTGGTCGTAGCGCACGTCGTGCTCGGCGAGGTCGGCGCCGAACATGTCCAGCTCCGGCTTGTTCCAGCCGCCGACGACATTCAGCGCGAAGCGGCCGTCGGCGATGATGTCGATGGTCGCCGACTGCTTCGCCGCGGTGACCGGATGCAGCGCCGGCGCATGCGATGTGGCGATCACCGTCATCCGCTTCGTCGCCTGGGCGATGCCGGCACACCAGGTGAAGGGGTCCAGCGTCACCCCGCTCGGATGGCGTGGCTGGCCGGGGATGTAGCCCTTCCAGCGCGCATAGGCGAGCACGGCCTCGAAGCCCAGCGCGTCCGCCATCTGCGCCGTCTGCACCGAAGCCTGCCAGCTCGGCCGATAGGCCTCCGGCACCAGCGTCTGGGCGGCGCCCTTGCCGTTGGTGCCGAAGATGCCGAGCTTCAGCCGGTTCTTCGAGAAAAGCGGGTTGATCATCACACGGTCACGGGGCGGATCGCCGCGGCGACCCAGGCGGCCAGCCCGGTCAGCGCCGCGTCGCGATGCGCCTGGCCGATCACCTGCACGCCGACCGGCAGGCCGCCCACCGCCAGCAGCGGCAGGGTGATGGCGGGACACCCCAGCACCGAGGTCGCGGCATTGTAGGCGGGCAGGCCGGTGGTGTGGGTGACGCCGGAATCCTTGGCCTTGTTCTCCATCAGCGGCGCCGGCCCGACCGAGCTCAGGCTGATCAGCCCGTCGGCCAGCCCGTCGATGGCCGCGAAGGCGCGCTTGGCCGCCTCGCGCTGCAGCAGCGCCGCGCGGTAGTCGTCGATGGTCATCGAGCGCGCGAGATCGAGGCGGGCCATCATGCTGTCGCTCAGCCCGCTGCCGAAGCGCTCGATCAGATTCTCCAGCGTCCAGCGCAGCTCGTAGCCGCAGAGATCGCGCGACAGCGCCAGGCTGTCGCCGATGCCTTCTTCGAAGGCCTCGATCAGCGGGCTGTCGGCGCGCCGCAGGATTTCGACGCCGGCATCGCTCAGCTGCGCCAGGATTCCTTCAAATGCCCCCATGGTGGCGGAGTCGGTCTGCGACCAGCCTTCGGCTTCCATCACGATCAGCCGGCGCGGTTTCTCCGGCGCGCGCGGAGAAACCTCGCCATACAGACCCGGATGGCCGGGATCGCCGCCGGCGCGCTGCGCCATCTCGTAGGTGACGGCCCACATGTCGGCAAGGCACCCGGCATGCACGCCGATATGGCTCTGGCTGAAGCCCAGCCGCTCGCCGCGATGGATGGCGCCGAAGGTCGGCTTGATCGCGGTGTTGCCGCAGAAGCCGGCGGGGCGGATGATGGAGCCCACCACCTGCGTCCCCAGCGTCGCCGGCACCATCGCCGCGCCGATCGCCGCCGCCGAGCCCGACGACGATCCGCCCGGCGTGTGGTCGGCGTTGAAGGGGTTGGTCGTCGGCCCCGGATGCGACATGCCGAGCTCGGTGGTCACCGTCTTGCCGATGATCACCGCCCCGGCCTGGCGCAGCGCGAGCACGCTGGCGCTGTCGGTCAGGGTCTGCACGCCCTTCAGCAGCGGCGTGCCCTGCTCGGTCGGCATGTCCTTGGTCTGCAGCATGTCCTTGATGCCGACGGGCATGCCGTCGATCGAGGACAGCGCGCGGCCGGCCTTGTAGCGCGCGGTCGCGGCGTCGGCGGCGGCGCGGGCGCCGACCTGGTTCAGCGTCACCCAGGCCTGCACCGCCGGCTCGCGCGCGGCGATGGTCTCGAGGCAGCGCTCCAGGAAGGCGCGCGGCGTGTCGCCGGCATCGTGGAAGCGCGGCACGGCATCGTGGAAGGTGCAGGGCCGGAACTCGGCGGGGTTGTAGGCCATGGGCTCAGGCTTTCTCATGCGCGGCGATCCAGGCCTCGGCGACCTGGGTGCCGGTGGCGAACCAGACATCGGGGAAGGTCTTGATGAAGGCGATCATCTCGCGCAGCAAAGCGACGCGCGACGGCCGCCCGGTCACCTGCGGATGCATCACCAGGTTGAACAGCCCGCCCCAGCGGTAGAGCTCGCGGAACTCGTCCTGGTAGACCTCCAGGATATGGCTGTTGGTGCAGATGGTGCGCGGCGACTTGATCGAGAACAGCGCATGCGGCGCGTCGTCGGTGCTCCAGTGCCAGGGCAGCTCGACCGGGCCCGGGCCGCCATCGGGTGCCTTCATGCGATAGGGCACGATGTCGTCGAGAAGGGAGCTGTCGTAGAGGAAGGAATGCTTGTTGAGCAGGCGGATCAGGTTGTCGCTGGTCTCGCCCGCCGGCGAGCGATAGCCCTTCGGCACCACGCCCAGCACGCGCTTCAGCGCATCCAGCCCCTTCTCCATCTCCTCGACCTCCTGCTCGGGGAAATCGGGATCGATCCAGCGATGCGAATAGCTGTGATGCGCGATCTCGTGCTTCTCGGACAGGATCATCTCGCAGCGCTGGGTGTGGTTCTCCACCGTCCAGCCGGGGATGAAGAAGGTCGCCGGAACGCCCGCCTCCCTGAGCTCCTCGAGGATCTTCGGCACGCCGACCTTGGCGCCATAGGTGCCCTGGCTCAGCGTGCCCGGGCGCCGCGCATTGGCCGGGTCGCGCGACAGCCACAGCGTCTCGGCGTCGAAATCGAAGGTCAGCATCACGGCGATCCGCGCGCCGCCGGGCCATGTCACGCTCTTGTCGATCATCCCATCACCTCCTCTCCCAATTCGCGCGGCGGATGGCGGGCGGCGAGCCAGCCGCCATCCACCGCGATCACCTGCCCCGTCACGAAGGAGGCGTCGTCGGAAGCCAGGAAGGCGGCGACGGACGCCACCTCGCTGGCCTGGCCGGCGCGCCGCAGCGGCGTCGGCTCGACGATCGCCCGGACGTAGTAGGGCCTGGTCAGATGTCTCTCCGTCATGGCCGTCGCGATGACGCCGGGGGCGATGGCGTTCACCAGGATGCCTTCGGGGCCGAGCTCGGCGGCGAGCTGCAGCGCCATCTGCGCGACACCCGCCTTGGCCACCGCATAGGCGGTGGTGCCGGGATAGCCCGCCAGCGCCAGCGTCGAGGCGATGTTGACGATGCGCCCGCCCGGCCGCGCCAGATGCGGCACCACGGCGCGGGTGACGCGCAGCACCTCCTTCAGGTTGGTGTCGATGAAGCGGTCGATCAGCGCGTCGTCGGAATCGGTCAGCGCCTTCGAGCCGCCGATGCCCGCATTGTTCACCAGCACATCGATCCGGCCGAATCTCTCTTTCGCTGTCGCCACCAGCGTCGTTCCGGCATCGGCGGCACAGAGGTCGAGCGTCAGGCCCTGCGCGCCCCCGATCGCGGCGGCGGTGTCCATCACCTCGGCCAGGCGGTCGGCGAGCAGCACGCGCGCCCCTTCCGCGGCCAGGCGCGCGGCGGTGGCGGCGCCGATGCCGCGGGCGGCTCCGGTGACGATGGCGACGCGCCCGGTCAGGCGCTGCAGCTCAGGCAAGGCCAGCCTCCTCTCGTGGCGAGGCGCCCGAGGGCGCCTCCAAGGCGATGCAGCTTGCGATCGGCTTGCGCCGTATGTATTGTTGTTCAATACAGTTGAATTGTTTTGATCCTAGGGAGGATCGCGTGCCCCTGTCAAAGGCGAATCAAGCGGCAGCCGCGGCGCCGGATCCGCGGCTTTTCGTCCAGGCGGTGGACAAGGCGATGCGCGTGCTGGAGGCCTTCGCCCAGCGCGCCGAGCCGCTGTCGCTGGCCGAGATCGCGGGGCTGGCCGGCCTCGACCGCAGCGGCGCGCAGCGGCTGTGCTACACGCTGCGCCATCTGGGCTATCTGGAGCTGGAGCCGGGCGGGCGCGGCCATGTGCCGGGTCTGCGGCTGCTCGACCGCTCCTACGACCTGCTGCGCATGCATCCGCTGGTGCAGCGCGCCACCTCGCCACTGATCGAGCTGCGCCGCGCGACCCAGGAGCGCGTCGACCTCAGCCTGCCGGACGATGTCAGCATCGTCTATGCGGTGCGGCTGCAGAGCAAGCGCGAGAACTTCATCGCGACCCTGGTCGGGCGCCGGCTGCCGGCCTTCTGCTCCTCCGGCGGGCGGGCGATGCTGGCGCAGCTCGACGACGCCCGGGTCGAGGACATCCTGGCGCGCTCCGACCGGCGCCCCTTCACGCCGAAGAGCATCGTCGACATCCCTGCGCTGCGCGGCAAGATCGCTGAGGCGCGGGCGCTGGGCCATGCCTTCGCGCTGGAGGAGCGGCTGCTCGGCGAGGTGGTGCTGGCCGCCGCCATCACCGACCGCGGCGGCGAGCCGATCGGCGCCATCCACATCGCCGGCTCGCTGGCCGAATGGGAGCCGGCCGACTTCCAGCGCCGCATGGCGCCGCTGGCGATGGAGACGGCGCGCGCGCTCAGCGGCTGACCGCGCCCCTCGCCGCCGTCCCCGGCAGGCCGCTGATGCGGCGATGCTCGCGGAAGGCGGCGGTGATGGCGCGCAGCGTCTCGCGCGTGCGCGGATCGGTCGGCGAGGAATGCAGCACGATCGACAGCGAGGGCAGCGCCGGCAGGCCGAGCGCGGTCCCGGCATCGACGGTCTCGGCGGGCGCCAGCCGGTGCGGGACGGCGGCGACCGCCAGCCGCGCCGCCACGTCGCGCACCGTGCAGCAGGGCGAGGTCGTGGCCAGGCGCGGCTTCTCGCCGTCGCGATGCTCGGGGGCGGGGGCGGCGGACCCGCCGAAATGCTCCGGCCCCAGCCCCTCGCCCGCGCGCCGGTCGTCGTCGCGGCCGATGATGATGGCATCCAGCCGGCCGCTCCCGAAGCTGTCGGGCAAAGCGCGCGCGGTGCCGACCAGCAGCACCACCGTCAGCGCCGGGTCGAGCGACGTCAGCCGCGCCAGCAGCGCCGGGATTTCCGGCCCCATGACATGGGCAGCAATCCCCAGCCGGAAGCGCCGCCGCTGGCCGAGCGGCTGCCGGCGCGGCGGCAGCGGGCGCCGGCGGAGCGACCTCCCCCCGGGACAATGACACCAATCGTGCCTTTGGTTTCCCGCTTTTTCAGAGATTTGGAAGCCTTGCCCTGGGCGCGTGAACTCGGTTACTGAGAAGCATTCTCACTTGCCGAGACCGATGCGTGACAGAGGGGCTGCCTTGATGCTTCGAACCACCCGCCATCCTGGCGCCCCCGCCGTCATGCTGGCCTGCGGCCTGGCCCTGGCGCCGGGCGTGCAGGCCCAGACGCCGGCCCAGGCCGAGACGCCGCCCGCCGGCGGCGCCGTCGCCCTGCCGATGGTCGACGTCACCGCGGCGCCGGCGCCCGGCGCGCTGGCCCCGGCCTATGCCGGCGGCCAGGTGGCGCGCGGCGGCTCGCTCGGCCTGCTCGGTGCGCGCAGCGTCATGGACTCGCCCTTCAGCACCACCAGCTACACCAGCCAGGTGATGGCGGACCAGCAGGCCCGCACCATCGCCGACACGCTGGTCAACGATTCCTCGGTGCGGCTGACCACCGGCGCCGGCGGCTTCGACGACACCTTCCAGATCCGCGGCTTCGCCGTGCCGGCGCAGGATGTCGGGCTGAACGGGCTCTACGGCCTGATCTCCTCCAACCGGGTGCCGGCCGAGATCACCGAGCGGATCGAGCTGCTGCGCGGCCCGGGCGCGCTGATCAACGGCATCTCGCCGGGCGGCAGCATCGGCGGCGGCATCAACATCGTCACCAAGCGGGCCGAGGACCTGCCGCTGACCCGGCTGACCACCACCTATATGGGCCGCGGCAATCTGGGCGTCGCCACCGACATCGCCCGGCGCTACGGCGCCAATGGCGAATGGGGCATCCGCTTCAACGGCATGCACCGCGACGGCGAGGCGACGATCAACAACGGCAACCTGCAGAACTATGTCGCCGCCCTCGGGCTCGACTATCGCGGCGAGCGGCTGCGCTGGTCGGTCGACGGCATCTTCCAGCGCGACAACACCAAGAACTTCCGGCCGCAGATCTCGTTGCTGTCCAACACGGCCTTCATCCCGGCGCCGCCGAACGCGCGCAGCAACTGGTATCCGAACACCAATCTGCAGCAGCAGGACAGCACCGTCGCGACGCGGCTGGAATACGACCTGACCGAGCAGCTGACCGTCTATGGGGCGATCGGCTATCGCGACGGCTGGAACGAGCAGGTCTTCCCCGTCAGCTCCCAGGCGGTGGACGCGGCCGGCAATTTCCGCGTCGGCAACGCCTTCTACGATTCCTATTCGAAGACGGTCAGCGGCACGGTCGGCGCCAATCTGCGCTTCAGCACCTGGGGCATCGGCCACACGCTGAACGTCGGCTATACCGGCTTCCAGCAGGAGGCCGGCAACGCCTATATCGCGCAGCCGGGCAGCATCGCCTCCAACATCTACCGCCCGTCGCTGCTGCCGGCGGTGACGCTGCCGCGCACCGATCCGCGCAAGGCTTCCGAGACGACGCTGACCAGCTTCGCGGTCGCCGACACGCTGTCCTTCCTGGGCGACCGGCTGCTGCTGACCGGCGGCCTGCGCTTCCAGCAGGTCCAGGTCGACAGCTACAGCACCACGACCGGCGCGCGCACCAGCCGCTACGACGCCGACGCCACCACGCCGATGTTCGGCATCGTGGTCAAGCCGCTGCAGAATGTCTCGGTCTATGCGAACTACGCGCAGGGCCTGACGCGCGGGCAGATCGTCGGCGCCGGCTACCGCAATTTCGGCGAGGTTCTGGCGCCCTACAAGTCGGAGCAGTACGAGGCGGGGGTGCGCGTCGATTGGGGCCGGGTGATCACCTCGGCCTCGGTGTTCCAGATCACCCGGCCGAACTCGATCCGCACCCCGGCCAACGACCTGGCCTATGACGGCGAGCAGCGCAACCGCGGGCTCGAGCTCTCGGCCTATGGCGAGGTGCTGCCCGGGCTGCGCGCCCTGGCCAGCGCCACCTTCCTGAAGCCGGAGCTGACCAGCCCCGCCACGGCCGCCGAGCGCGGCAACGATGCGCAGGGCGTGCCCGACCGCAGCTTCTCCGGCGCGCTGGACTGGGACGTGCCGGGCGTCGCCGGCCTCGCGGTGAACGGCCGCGTCATCTACACCTCGGGCGCCTATATCAACACGGCGAACACGGCGCGCTTCGACAGCTGGACCCGGGTCGATATCGGCGCGCGCTACCGCACCGAGATCTCCGGCAAGCCGGTCACCTTCCGCGCCAATCTGGAGAATCTCTTCGGCGAGGAATACTGGCTGACCACTGGCACCTATGTCACCGTCGGCTCGCCGCGCACGGTGATCGTCTCCGCCGCCTTCGACTTCTGAGGCGCTGACCGCAAGACCTGGCCGAGGAACCCTGGCCGAGGAACCCTGGCCGGCGGCTCAGCCGGCCAGGAGGAAGCGCAGGCCCCGCTGCACCGCCTGGGGGAAGGCGGACATGTGCCCCTCCCCCGGCAGCAGCGCGAAATCGACCTCCAGCCCCGGCAGGGGGCGCAGCCTGTCGGCCATCTCCCGCGCATTGTCGACCATCCGGATCGCCGCCATGCGCGGCCCCCAGGCCGGGTCGTGCCAGGGCGCCGGCGCCTGCTCATGCCCGCCGACCGTCAGCAGCAGGCGGCGCCCCGCCGGGCGGTCGGCGCGGGCGGCGAAGCGACCGGCCTCGGCCAGGATCGCGCCCTCCTGCCACCAGATCGACGGGCTGCCGGCGACATAGCCGGAGAAGGCTTTGGGGCGGGTGAACAGCGCGTGCAGCGTGCAGAGCCCGCCCAGCGAATGGCCGAGCAGCGCCTGCCGGGTCGCATCGACCGGCGCCGCGCGCGCGGCCAGCGGCTTCGCCACCGCCTCGATGAAGTCGAGCAGCGCGTCGGCGCCGCCGATGCGCCGCGCCGGGCGTCCCTCGGCGGCGGGCAGTTCGCGCTGCGGCGGCGGCGTCAGGTCGTAGGAGCGGCGCGCCAGGTCATAGGGCCCCTCGCTGCGGTAGCCGATCCCCGCCACCACCGCGGCCGAGCGGATGCCGGCCTCGCGCGGCAGGAAGGCCAGCAGGCGCAGGGTGTCGACCACCAGCCCCATCACCGCATTGGCGTCGAGCACGGTGACCAGCGGCCAGCCGCCCGGCGGCGGCGCGCCGTCCGGCACATGCAGGAAGACGCGGAAGGGCTGGCCGCTGGCCGAATCCAGGTCGTGCTGCGTCGTGCCCGGCAGGGTCGCCGCCTGCTGCGCCCGCGCCACGGCCGGGCAGGCCAGCGCCGCCAGCAGCGGCGCCAGGCCGCGGCGGCCGGGGCGCAGCGGCGGAGGAAACGAGACGGATGGCATGGCGCGCTCCGGGCTGCGAAGGCGCCAGCCTAGCAGAGCCGCGCCCGCTTGCGAGCCGCGCGGTCGTTCCGCCCCCGGTTGTCGCCGCCCGTGGGCGGTCCTAGCGTCCTCGCGGGGCGATCCGCAAAGACCCCGAGGAGGAACGTGACATGCAAACCCTGCCCCTTCCGCGCGGCGGGCGATGGCTGGCCGCGGCCATGCTGGCGCTCGGCACCGTCGCCGCCCTGCCCGCCGCGGCCCAGGCGCCCGCCGTGCAGAGCTGCGACCTCGGCGAGCTGAAGCTCGAGAGCGGCGCCAGCATCCCGAACGTCCGGATGACCTATATCACCCACGGCACGCTGAACGCCGAGCGCAGCAACGCCATCCTCTCGATCCACGGGCTGCGCGGCAACCGCGACGCGCAGAGCTTCCTGGCCGGGCCGGGCCGGGCGCTCGACACCGACCGCTATTTCGTGGTGCAGCCGGACACGCTGGGCGTCGCCTCCACCGATCCCAATGCCACCACCTCGCCGACGCGCTCCGGGCTGAACATGGCCTTTCCGCGCTTCAACATCCGCGACATGGTGCAGGCCGAATACCGGCTGCTGACCGAATGCCTGAACATCCGCCACCTGGTGGCGGTGACCGGCATCTCGATGGGCGGCATCGGCAGCCTGCAATGGGCGGTCAGCCACCCGGACTTCATGGATGCGGTGATCCCGATTGTGCCGCAGGCGCATGCGACACGGCAGACCGCCTTCGTCTGGGAGACGGCGCGCCAGGCGATCATGCTCGACCCGAAGTGGCGCGACGGCGCCTATCCGGCCGACGACCCGCCGCGCCGCGGCACCGGCATCGGCATCAACATCCAGAACGCCTTCGGCTTCTCCGCCGACGCCTTCGCCGAGATGTTCCAGGACCGCGCCGCCGTCGAGCGCTTCCACGCGACCTCGACCGAGCAGCTCGGCCGCGCCACCGATGCGCGCGACTGGGTCTATCGCACCTGGGCGATCGTCGATCACGACATCGCCCGCACCCCGCCCTTCGCCGGCGACCTGCGCGCCGCGGCGCGCTCGATCAAGGCGCGGCTGCTGCTGATGCCCAACTGCTACGACCAGCTGCTCAGCCCGGGCGAGAGCGGCGTGATGGAGCTGGCCGCGCATGCGCCGAACGCCAAGATCGTCGACCTCGACGACATCGCCGGGCATTCCGGCAACAACAGCCCGCGCAGCCTGCCGCTGATCACCGCCGAGATCCGCGACCTGCTGCAGCGCGTGGCAGACGGCCGCCCCGGCTTCAACGGCCCGCGCATCCCGCGCCACTGGAGCCGGGAGGACCGCTGCCCGGGCTGAGGGCGCCGGCCGGCGGCGGCCGCGATCGCCGCCCGCCCGGGCTTGCCGCGCCGCCGCCGCCGCACCAGCTGACTGCCAGCATGCAACGGGAGACCGCGATGAAAGCCGACAATGTCCTGCAGACCATTGGCCGCACGCCGCATATCCGCCTCTCGCGCCTGTTCCCCGCGGCCGAGGTCTGGGTCAAGTCGGAGCGCGCCAATCCCGGCGGCTCGATCAAGGACCGCATCGCGCTCGCCATGATCGAGGCGGCCGAGGCCAGCGGCGCGCTGGCGCCCGGCGCCACCATCATCGAGCCGACCTCGGGCAATACCGGCGTGGGCCTGGCCATGGTGGCCGCCGTCAAGGGCTACGCGCTGGTGCTGGTGATGCCGGACTCCATGTCGGTCGAGCGGCGCCGGCTGATGCAGGCCTATGGCGCCCGCTTCGAGCTGACGCCGCGCGAGCGCGGCATGAAGGGCGCCATCGAGCGCGCCCGCGAGCTGCAGGCGGAGATCCCCGGCGCCTGGATCCCGCAGCAGTTCGAGAACCCGGCCAATGCCGAGGTGCATGCCCGCACCACCGCGCAGGAGATCCTGGCCGACTTCCCCGAGGGGCTGGACGCGCTGATCACCGGCGTCGGCACCGGCGGCCATATCACCGGCTGCGCCCGGGTGCTGAAGCAGGCCTGGCCGGGGCTGCGGGTCTTCGCGGTGGAGCCGGCGCTGTCGCCGGTGATCTCCGGCGGCGCGCCGGCGCCGCATCCGATCCAGGGCATCGGCGCCGGCTTCGTCCCCGCCGTGCTGGACACCGCCCTGCTGGACGGCGTCATCCAGGTCGGCGCCGAGGAGGCCAAGGACTATGCCCGCCGCTCGGCGCGCGAGGAAGGGCTGCTGGTCGGCATCTCCTCCGGCGCCACCCTGGCGGCGATCGCGCAGAAGCTGCCCGCCCTGCCGGCCGGCGCCCGGGTGCTCGGCTTCAACTACGACACCGGCGAGCGCTATCTCTCGGTGCCCGAGTTCCTGCCCACCTGAACCCCACCACGCGGGGCCCCAGCCTGGGCCCCCAGCATGGGCCCCTCCAGCCTGAGGCCTGGCCGGGTCCCGGCCGGCGGGCGCCTTGACGTCGCCGTTTCCGCCCCAACCTGATCAGCCATGCCGGTCGATCCCACCCTCCGCGCCCAGCTCGAGGCCATGCTGCGCGAGGCCGCGCTGCAGGCCGCCGCCGCCCCCGGCGGCAACCCCCGCGCCGCCGGCGCCGCCTGGGCCGAGGCCTGGTTCGCCGAGCGCTATGGCCATCGCGTCGCCTGCAGCGAGGAGGAGGTGGCCGATCTGCGCGACAGCCTGGCCAGCATCCCGCCGGCTGCGGCGCTGCCGGCGGCCGAGGCGGAGCGCGGCGCCCGCCTGCAGCTGCTGCGCGACCTGGAGCTCGAGCCGGGCTGAGCCGCGGCGGCGGCCAAAGCTCCGCTGGCGCCGCCGCCCGGCATCGGGCATCACCCCTGCAGCACGAGAGGGAGCCGCAGGATGCAGCAGGCCATGCCGAAGCCGAATTTTCCCCTGGGCACCCTGCTGGCCGCGCTGCTCGGTCCGGAGGCGCCGGTCGAGCTGCGCCGCGCCGCCCAGCGCCTGCGCGCCGAGGCGGCGCCGGCCCTGGTCATCGAGGCGGACATCGCCGCCCTGGCCGAGGGGCTGGCCACGACCGAGGTGGCGCGTTCCCCCGCCGTCGCCGACGCGCTGCCGCCGCTGTTCTGGATCGAGGCGCGGCAGGCGACGCGGACCCTCGGCTGGGTGATCGAGAAGAAGCGCGGCGGGCTTGCGGCGCGCGGCTTCGCCCTGGCCGATGGCGCCGGGGCGCTGCCGGAGGCGGCCGAGACCACCCCCCTGCCCTTCGGCGCCGCCGCCGCGGAGGACCCCGCGACGGCCTGGCTGCGCGGCTTGGTCACCGCCGTCGCCCTGCCGGAGATGCTGGCGCAGATGGGCGAGGCCTCGCCGGTGCTGCTGCTGCCCGCCGAGCCGCGCCCGGCCGACCGCAGCCTGCTGCGCGGGCTGCGCCTGTCGCTGGCGATGTCGCCGGAGGCGGCGCCGCAATAGCCGGCTTCAGCGGGGCGGCTGCGCCGCCCGGCGCGCCAGCATCGCCTCGCGCCAGATGGTGAAGATGCCGGCGGCGATGACGATGGCGCAGCCGGCGATCATGTTCAGGCTCATCACCTCGCCATAGACGAAGACGCCGATCAGGCAGACCAGCACGGTCTGGATATAGGTCATCGGCTGCACCACCACGGCGTCGAGCAGGTCGAAGGCGCGGATGAAGCACCAGTGGCCGACCGTGCCGGTGACGCAGAGGGTCAGCATCCACAGCCAGTCGGCGGGCGTGATCGCGGTCCAGAAGAACGGCCCGGCCAGGCTGATGGCGATGGCGCCGGCGACGCCGGTGTAGAGGAAGGCGGTGCCCGAGGTGTCGGTGCGGCTGGCCAGCCGGGTCATCACCGAATAGACGGCGAAGAGCACGGTGCCGACCGCCGGGATGGCGATCTTCGCGTCGAAGCTGGCCTGCAGCGGGTTGATGATCAGCAGGATGCCGAGGAAGCCGATGCCGATCGCGGTCCAGCGCCGCCAGCCGACGCGCTCGCCGAGGAAGGGCACCGAAAGGCAGGCGACCACCAGCGGCGTGCCCGCATAGAGCGTGTGGGTCGCAGCCAGCCCGACGCGCGAGAAGGAGAAGATCGACAGCCCGATCTGCACCGCCAGCAGCACGCCGCGCGCCACCTGCAGCCAGGGCCGCCGCGCCGCCGCCGTCCGCCGCAGCCCGACGCTCGAGCGGCTGGCCAGCAGGATGGCGAAGCCGGCGAAGGCCCAGTAGCGCACCATGGCGATCAGGATCGGCGGATAGGCGTCGCCGAGATGCTTGGAGATGCCGTCCTGCATCGCGAAGATGGCGACGGCGCCGAGGGCGTAGAGAAGGCCGGAGGCCCGGGAGGTCATCAGCAGCATCGCCTTCTGGTCGGGCGGCCGGAGAGGGACCGCCATGGCGGCGGCAGGGTAGTCGCTGGGCGGCGGGGTTCAAGCCGGCAAGGGCGACACGGCTGGCCTGGTGACGGCCGCCCTCACCGCCCGCCCGGCTGCACCTCGATCTGCGCCACCAGCCAGGACAGGCGGTGGTCCTGGGCGGAGCGCAGATGCGCGCGCATCGCCGCCTCCGCCGCCGCCGCGTCGCGCCGCAGCAGGGCGTCCAGCAGGGCGCGGTGCTCCTGCTGCGACTGCCGGGCGCGCGCGGGATTGCCCAGCATGGTCGGCAGCAGCGCCATGGCGTCGGTCAGCTGCGCCAGGCTGCGCAGCAGGTAGCGGTTGTGCGCCGCCCGGTGCAGCAGCGTGTGCAGCCGCAGGTTCACCGCCGACAGCGCCCGGCTGTCCTGCGGGCCGGCGGCCTCGGCCTCGACCAGCCGGGCCAGGCCGGCGAGCTCGGCCTCGCTGGCATGCTGGGCGGCGAAGCGGGCCGCGGTGGCTTCCAGCACCTCGCGCATGGCGTAGAGCTCGACCACCTGCAGATGGTCCGGCCGGCTGACCACCAGCCCGCGGCGCGGCTCGTGGCTGAGCAGCCCCTCGGTCTCCAGCCGGGTCAGCGCCTGGCGCACCGGCGTGCGCGAGATGCCCAGCCGCGCGGCCAGCTCGGCCTCGGTGACGCGCTGGCCGGGGCGCAGCGCGCCCTCGCGGATGGCGGCGCGCAGCCGGTCATAGGCCTCGCTGCCCAGATCCTGCGGCAGCCGGCTGGGTTCGTCGTCGCTGTCGGTCATCGCCCTGCTGATAGCCGCATCCCGGGCCCGGCGCCACGCCGCCCGCCGCGAGGACCCCACGGGATACCATTGTATCCCGAGACGCCTGCGGCTAGGAAGCGGAGAAGGCCCCAGGAGGAAAGCGCCCATGACCACCCGTGCGTCGAACGCGATGAAGCTCGTCATCCTGCCGGGCGACGGCATCGGGCCGGAGATCACGGCGGCGACCGTCGCGGTGCTGGAGGCGGCCTCGGACCGCTTCGGCCTGGGCCTGGCGCTGGACCATGACCTGGCCGGCCATGCCAGCCTGGCACGGCACGGCACCACGGTGCGCCCGGCGCTGCTCGAGAAGGTGCGCGAGGCCGACGGGCTGGTGCTCGGGCCGATGGCGACCTTCGAATATCCGGAAGCCGCGCAGGGCGGCATCAACCCGTCGATGTTCTTCCGCAAGCAGCTCGACCTCTACGCCAATATCCGCCCGGCGCGCACCTATCCCGGCGTCGCGCATCCGGCCGTCGCGCCCTTCGACCTGGTGGTGGTGCGCGAGAACACCGAGGGCTTCTATGCCGACCGCAACATGGAATCCGGCGGCAGCGAGATGCTGGTGACGCCCGATGTCTGCGTCTCGCTGCGGCGGATCACGCGCGGCTGCTGCGCCCGCATCGCCCGCGCCGCCTTCCGCCTGGCCGCCACCCGCCGCGGCCGCGTCCATGCCGTGCACAAGGCCAATGTCCTGAAGATCGGCGACGGCATGTTCCTGGAGGAATGCCGCAGGGCGGCGGCGGACTTCCCCACGGTGACGCTCGACGAATACATCGTCGACGCCATGGCCGCGCATCTGGTCCGCGCCCCGCAGAAATTCGACGTCATCGTCACCACCAACATGTTCGGCGACATCCTGTCCGACCTGACGGCCGAGCTCTCGGGCAGCATCGGCCTGGGCGGCTCGATCAATTCCGGCGCGCGCCACGCCATGGCCCAGGCGGCGCATGGCTCGGCCCCCGACATCGCCGGGCAGGACCGGGCCAATCCCTTCTCGCTGATCCTCTCGGCGGCGCAGCTGCTTGACTGGCACGCCGCGCGCCTGGGCAGCGGCGCCTTCGCCCAGGCCGCCCGCGCCATCGAGCAGGCGGTGGAGGCGGCGGTCACCGGCGGCCAGGCGACCGCCGATGTCGGCGGACGGCTGGGCACCGCGGCGACCGGCCAGGCGGTGGCGGCGCTGGTCGGCGGCCGGCGCGACGCCGGCTAGGGCCGGCCAACACGGGAGGAAGCAAGCAATGACCAGACGACGCCCCCTGCTGCAGGCGGGGCTGCTGCTGCCGGCGCTGCCATGGCCGGCATTGGCGCCGCCGGCCTCGGCCCAGGAACCCGGCTGGCCGTCGCGGCCGATCCGGCTGATCGTGCCCTACGCCCCGGGCGGCGGCACCGATGTGGTGGCCCGCGCTGTCGCCGACCGCGCCGGGCGGCTGCTGAACGCCACCATCGTCGTCGACAACCGCCCCGGCGGCGCCGGCAACCTGGCGACGCAGATGGCGGCCGAGGCGGCGCCCGACGGCTACACCCTGCTGGTCGGCAATATCGGGCCGATCGCGGTCAATCCCAGCCTGTTCCGCAACCTGCGCCCCGACCCGGCCGAGGCGCTGGCCCCGGTCACCCTGCTGGCCGCCGCTCCGCTGCTGATCCTGGCCAATCCGAAGCTGCCGGTGACCAGCCTGGCCGAGCTGATCGCGCTGGCCCGCCAGAAGCCGGGCAGCCTGAACTACGGCTCGGCCGGCAACGGCTCGGCCAATCACCTGGCCGGCGCCTATCTGGCGCTGAAGGCGGGGATCGAGATCCAGCACGTGCCCTATCGCGGCGCCGGGCCGGCGCTGAACGACCTGGTCTCCGGCACGCTGCAGATCATGCCGGCGACGCTGCCGAGCGCGATCGGCATGGTGAAGGACGGGCTGGTGCGGGCGCTGGCGGTGACCTCGCCGCGGCGGGTGCCGGCGCTGCCCGAGCTGCCGACCGTTGCCGAGGCCGGGGTCGCCGGCTACGAGATGAGCGGCTGGTACGGCGTCATGGCGCCGGCGCGCACGCCGCCCGCCATCGTCGCCCGGCTGCAGCAGGCCATCGCCGCGGCGCTGCAGGATCCCGAGGTGCGCGCCCGCATCGAAAGCGAGGGCGCCGAGCCCTCCGGCATGGCGCCCGAGGCCTTCGGCCGCTTCGCCGCCGCCGAGCGCGCCAAATGGGCCGAGGTGGTGCGGGAGGCGCGGATCAGCATCGACTGAGGCCCGCAGCCCGGGCGCGGTGCGCGGGTTCCATCCCGCGCGCCGCACCAGGCGAGCCGCGGACGCGGCCGGTGGCGGTTCCGGTGCCGCCTTCTGGGAGAAGCGGCGGACCTGCTGGTCGTCGAGCTGGACGGGGCGGCGGGACGTGCCGTCCGGATCCGTCCAGATCGCCACGCCCTGCTGCTCGATCTGCAGCCCCGCGACCCGCGGCAGGCCGGTCGGGCAGAGCGACGGCTCGAACTCGCGGCCTTCCGTGCAGGGACCTGCCGCCGCCAGCGTGGTCATGCCGAGCCAGGCCGCCGCCGCCACGATCACGCGCGCCATCCCTCCGTTCCACACCGCAGCCGGTGATGCGGGCGGGCCGCGTCTCCCGCGCGGACATTCAGCGGAGGCCTGCCCATCGCCTCGCACCGGATCGCCTCGCACCGGATCGTCTCGCACCGGATCGTCTCGCACCGGATCGTCTCGCACCGGATCGTCTCGCACGGGGAGCCGTCAGCGTGCCGGGCCAGCGCTGGCCCTGCTCCTGCGGCATCGCGCCGCCCGCCCGGCCGCCGCCGAGGGCGGCACGCCATGGCGGCGGCGGACCATCAGCGCGAGACGGCGCCGCCGGGCGTCGCCGACGGCCGGCGCCGCCCCGATCACTTCCCGATCACCCGCCGGCGTCTCAGCGCGGGTTGATCAGGTCGAAGACGGCGTCGAAGCGGCCGCTGGCCTCCGCCCGGCGCTGCGGCATCACCCGCTCGACCAGGATCTCGGCGGCGTCCGGATCGGCGGCCAGCAGGGCCAGGCTCTCGCGGATGAAATCGTCCAGCGGCATGGCGCGCGGATTGTCGCGCTGGCCCGGCGTCAGCTCGGTCGCCACCAGCGGCGGCGCCAGCTCGATGACCTGCACGCCGGTGCCGCGCAGCTGGTGGCGCAGCGAGATGGTGTAGGAATGGATCGCCGCCTTGGTCGCCGAATAGCTGGGCGTGTCGGCGCGCGGCACGAAGGCGAGGCCGGAGGAGACATTCACCACCGCCGCCTTCGGCCGCGCCAGCAGATGCGGCAGCAGCGCCGCGGTCAGGCGGATCGGGCCCAGCAGGTTGGTGGCGATGGTCGCCTCGGCGATCGCCAGCGCCTCGACGTCGGTCAGCACCTGCTCCACCCGCATGATGCCGGCATTGTTGATCAGCACGTCGAGGCCCGGATGCTCGGCCACCAGGCGCGCGGCCACGTCGCGGATCGCCGCGGCGTCGTCGATGTCGAGCACGGCGACATGCATGCCGGGGCGGCCGGCCGCGACGGCCTCCAGCGGCGCGCGGCGGCGCCCGGCGACGATCACGGTGTTGCCGGCGTCGTGCAGCGCCTCGGCCAGGCCGCGGCCGATGCCGCTGCCGCCGCCGGTGACGAGGATGGTGTTGCCGGTGGGGTTCATGGCGGGGCTCCTTGGGGCGAGTGATGCCGATGGGCCGAGCTTGTGGCCCGCGGCGGGCTGTTCGATAATCCGGCTTCTTCTTCCTGGGCCGTGAAGGACAGCTCAACAATGGCGCCCCGGAACCTGGCCGAGCTGGATGCCTTCGCCGCCATCGCACGGACCCGCAGCTTCCGCAGGGCGGCCGCCGAGCGCGGCGTCTCGGTCTCGGCGCTGAGCCTGACGATGCGCAGGCTGGAGGAGCGGATGGGGGTCCGCCTGCTGCACCGCACCACCCGCAGCGTCGCGCCGACCGAGGCGGGGGCGCGGCTGCTGGCCCGGCTGCAGCCGGCGCTGGACGACATCGCGGCGGCGGTGGAACTGGTCAACGACTTCCGCGAGCGGCCGACCGGCACCGTCCGCATCAACGCCCCGCTGCCGGCGCTGGAGGCCTGGCTGGCGCCGCTGGCGCAGCCCTTCCTGGCCGCCAATCCGGCGGTGTCGCTGGAGCTGATCAGCGACGCGGCGCGGATCGACATCGTCGAGCACGGCTTCGATGCCGGCGTGCGCTTCGGCGAGGACCTGGCGCAGGACATGGTCGCGGTGCCGCTGGGCGGCCCGCTGCGCTACCTGGTGCTGGGCACGCCGGACTATCTGCGCCGGCATGGCGTGCCGCGGCATCCCGAGGAGGTGCTGGGCCATCGCTGCGTGCGGCACCGCTTCCCCGGCGGCGGCATCTTCCCCTGGGAGTTCGAGAAGGGCGGCCGCAAGGTGACGATCACCCCCGAAGGCCCGCTGACGGTCAACGACCCGCGCGTGGCGCTGCGCGCCGGCATGGACGGCGTCGGCCTGATCCGCCTGTTCGAGGATCAGGCGGCGCCGGTGGTCGCGGCGGGCGGCCTGGTGCCGGTGCTGCAGGACTGGTGCCCGCAGCTGCCGAGCTGGTTTCTCTACTATCCGAGCCGGCGCCAGATGTCCTCCGCCTTCCGCACCTTTCTGGAGGTCGTCGCGCAGCACCGGTCAGGCCTGCCGGACACCGCCGGCGCACCGCCGCGAGCGGCGGGGTGAACCGCGCGCCGTCGCGGCCGGTCGCCGCCGGCGCTCAGCCCTGCGGCGTCGCCTTCAGCGGCGGGGTCTGCTGGTGCTGGACCACGTCCCAGGCGTCATGCCCGAGGCGGCGATAGACCGAGCTGCAATGCGCCTCGTAGGCCGGGCCCCCGTCGCGCTGCGCCCGCACCGTATAGGCGATGACGATCAGCCCCTCCTGCGGCCGTCGGACCTGCTGGTCAGAGAAGGTCACGCTGCTCCAGCGCGGCGTGGCAGACACGGCCTCGACGGCCGCGTCGCGTTCCAGGATGAAGGGCGCCTCGGGCAGCACCATCAGGCATTCCTCGCTGATGCTGTCGCGGTAATGCTGCGCGTCACCGGTCCAGAGGCTTTCCTCGAACTCCCAGATGCGGGCGTCGTCCATATCCTGTCCCTTCCGTCGGAGGCGCAGCGGCCTGTCGCCGGCCAGGAGGCAGACCCCATGGGACGGCGGCCGCGCGAAAAAACGAGGGGCAGGCCGGCGGCCTGCCCCTCGGCACGAAGCGCCGCGCTTCAGCGGCGGTCAGCAGGCCTCAGGGCGACGGGAAGGCCGGACCGGTGTAGTAGCGGTCGACATCCCCCGACCAGCCGCGCTTGGCGCTCTGCCAGTCGCCGGTCGAGCCGTAGCGCGGCGCGCCTTCGAGCTGCTCCCTGGTGATGCCGATGACGTAGCCATCCTGGCGCGTGTCGTATTTCAGCTGGTTCCAGGGCACCGGATAGTAGTCCGTGCCGATGCCGAGGAAGCCGCCGAAGGACAGCACGGCGTAGGAGACCCGCCCGTCGGTCTTGCCGATCATGACGCTGTGGATCGAGCCGAGCTTGTTGCCCGCCGTGTCGTAGACCGCAGTGCCTTCCACCTTCTCCGAAGAAATGAGGGAGGTGGATTCATCGCGCTCGACGTCGCCGCTGCGGTCGCTGACCGGGCCGCCCTGCATGCCGGTGCCGCTCATGATCATCTCCTCTGCTTGTCGCCCAGTAACGCCACGCCGGCCGGTCGGGTTTTCTTGTCGCCAAAAAGAAACGCGCAGCCACTCTCCAGTAAACGTCACCCTGGCCTTTGTGGCACGGCGCCGCGCCCGGTCGCCTCAGCCGGCGATATAGCCTGCCAGCTCCTCGGGCCGGCCCTGGGGGAAGGCGTCCTGCAGATGCGCCAGGAAGGCGGCGACCCGGGCGCTCAGCAGCCGGCGGGAGGGGTAGAGCGCCCAGAGGGTGATCCCGCCGCCATCGACCGCGCCCCAGGAGACCAGCCGGCCGGCCGCCAGGTCGTCGCTGACCAGCGAGACCGGCAGGCGCGCGGCGCCGACCCCGGCCCGCGCCGCGTCGCGCAGCATGACCAGCGAGGCCAGGCCCAGCACCGGCCGCACTGCCAGGCGGGCCGGCCCGGCCGGCGTCGCCACGGCCCAGGCCGCCACGCCGCCCACGGCGCCGCGCACCACCGCCGGGACCGGCGAGCCGTCGGCCGGGCGGGCGAGGTCCGGCCGCGCCACCACGACCAGCCGGTCGCGCAGGAAGGCGCGGCCGACCAGGCTGTCATCCGGATCGGGATCGACCCGGATGACCAGGTCATAGCCCTCCTCCACCATGTCGACCGGCCGGTCCTCGGTGGTGACCTCCAGCCGGACCTCGGGGAACTTCAGGGCGAAGCCGGCGGCCAGTCGGCCCATGGCGATCTGCGAGAAGAGCAGCGGCGCGCTGATCCGCAGCCGCCCGCGCGGCCGGCCGCCGCCGGCGGCGACGGCCGCCGCCGCCTCGTCCAGCTCGGTCAGCAGGGCGCCGGTGCGCTCGGCCAGGGCGCGGCCCTCCTCGGTCAGGCGCAGCGCGCGGGCGCCGCGCTCGAACAGCCGCAGTCCCAGCGCCGCCTCCAGCTCGGCGACGCGGCGCGACAGGGTGGCCTTGGGGCGGCCGCTGGCACGGGCGGCGCGGCCGAAGCCGCCATGCCGGGCGACCAGGTTGAAATCGGCCAGGGCAAGCAGGTCCATGGTGTTCCGCCAGAGAGACAGGATGTCCCGATATAGCGTCTATTGGCTCCCCGATGGACCACCCATTCTCCGGCCGTCATCAACACCCGACCGGAGAAACTCCCATGACCATCCTTGTCACCGGCGCCACCGGCACCATCGGCCGCCGCGTCGTCGACCAGCTGGCCCGCCGCGGCGCCGCTCTGCGCGTCCTGGTCCGCGATCCGGCCAAGGCCCGCTTCCCCGCGGGCGTCGCCGTCGCGCAAGGCGAGATGCTCGACATCGCGGCGATGCGCGCCGCGCTGTCCGGCGTCTCCACGCTGTTCCTGCTGAACGCGGTGGCGCCCGACGAGGTCACCCAGGCGCTGGTCGCGCTGAACCTGGCGCGCGAGGCCGGCATCACCCGCATCGTCTATCTCTCGGTGATCGACGGCGAGCGCTTTCCCGACGTGCCGCATTTCGCCGGCAAGCTGGCGGTGGAACGGATGATCGAGGCGACGGGGCTGAACGCCACCATCCTGCGCCCGGCCTATTTCATGAACAACGATGCCGGCATCAAGGATGTCGTCGCCGGCCATGGCGTCTATCCGATGCCGATCGGGGCCAGGGGCCTGGCCATGGTGGAGGCGGGCGACATCGCCGAGGTCGCCGCCCTCGAGCTGCTGCGCCGCGAGCAGGCGCCCGGGCCCCTGCCATCGACCCGCATCAACCTGGTCGGTCCCGAGACGCTGACCGGCGCCGATGTCGCGGCGATCTGGTCGGCGGTGCTGGGCCATCCCGTCGCCTATCCCGGCGAGGACCTGGCCGGCTTCGAGCAGACGCTGCGGCAGGCCATGCCGGGCTGGATGGCCTTCGACATGCGGCTGATGGCGGCGCGCTTCGCCAGCGAGGGGATGCTGCCGCAGCCCGGCGACCGGGAGCGCCTGACCACCCTGCTCGGCCGGCCGCTGCGCAGCTATCGCGACTTCGCCGCCGGGCTCGTCGCCGCCGCCTGACGCGCTATCCCTTTCCAGAAAGCAGACTCCCATGATCCATCCGACCGCGACCGGTCCGGTGAACCCGCCCGGCGCAACGCCGCTGACCCGCGACTAGGCCCTGGTCCGGGCTGCTGCCGAAGCCGCGCGACGCCCGCCGATTTCTGCCCCCCGGCCTCTGCATCCGCTGCGTGGTGGTCGAGGAAGGCGCTGACCACCTGCTGCGCGAGGCCACCATCGGCGGCACCACGCTGCGCGGGATCACCTTCGAGCCCGGCCGCAAGGTGACCTTCTTCCGCGCCTCCGGCCTGCGCGAGGGCGCCATCGTCCACCCGCTGCTCGATGACGCCGACAGCGCGCTGCCGCTGCGCTTCCCCTGCTGTCCCGGCCTGCGCGACCGGGCACCGGACGGTCCCGGGGGAGCAGGCCGGGCAGGCGCCGTTCGACAGCGCGCAGGGCTGCCGGGCCGCGCTGCTGGCGACGCTGCGGCCGACCCGGGCGCTGCTGGCCGAAGGCGGGCTGTGATCCGCGCCCTAAGGCAGCGCCGCCAGGCGCCGCAGCTGGCCGACCCCCGGCAGGGCCGCCCGGCGCCCGGCCGCGAGCAGCAACGCCAGCAGGACGGCTGGCGACAAAGCTCTCCCGCGTGGCGGCCAGCCACGCCCGCTGTGCCTGAGCCCGGGGCCGATGCCCGGCGCGAACGGCCTGCGTTCCACCAGAGCCTCCCCGTTGCCATCGGCCTCGCGCGGCGACGCGGCCCCCGATCAACGTCCCCGAGCTGTCGCGGCCGGTGATCCCGCATCCTGCGGCCGCCGCCCGCCAACACCGCGCCCCGGCTTCCCCTACCCCCTTCCGCGGCGGGCGGGGAACGGCGCGCGGGCTATGTGGCGCTGGCCTGACGCGCGCCGCCCTCCTTCGCCGCGATGGCCCGCGCCCGGGCCAGCAGCGCCTCGGCGCGCTGCACGATCGGGATGTCGATCATCTTGCCGTCGAGGGCGAAGGAGCCGCGGCCTTGCGCCGCCGCCTCGCGGTCGGCGGCGACGATGCGCTCGGCCTGGGCCACCGCCTCGGCCGAGGGGGTGAAGCCGGCATTCAACGCCGGGATCTGCGCCGGATGGATGGCCGAGGCGCCGACGAAGCCGAAGCCCGCCGCCTGCCGCACGACCTTGGTGTAGGCGGGGATGTCGGAATAGTCGGCCACCGTCCCGATGGTGCCGAGCGGCAGGATGCCGGCCGCGCGCGCCGCCTGCAGCACCATCTGCTTCGGCATCAGCAACACCTCGGCGGTGGGCTCGCCGCCGATGGCCGTCGCATAGTCTTCCGCGCCCAGGCTCATCGCCACGATGCGCGGCGTGGCGCGGGCGATGGCATGCGCCTGCGCCAGCGGCCCCGGCGCCTCGATCAGCACGGTGAAACGGATGCCGCCGACGGCCAGGCCGCGCTGCTGCTCCAGCCGCGACACCAGCTCGCAGAGCAGCCGGACATGGTCGGGGCCCTCGGCCTTGGTCACCATGATGGCGGCGACGCCGGGGATCACCGCCGCCTCCAGGTCGCGCACCGCATCCTCCAGCGGCTGGTTGATGCGCACCAGGATGTCGGCGCGGCCCTCGCGCCGCAGCCGGGCGACCGCGCCTTCCAGCTTGCGCCGCGCCTCGGGCTTGTCGCCGGGGGCGATGCTGTCCTCGAGGTCGAGCTGGATGGCGTCCGCCCCGCGCTCCGAGGCCTTGGCCAGGAAGCGCTCGACATTGACCGGGACGAAGAGGCCGGAGCGCCAGACGGGAAGCGCGCTCATGCCGCGGTCACCAGGCCGGCGGCGCGGGCGGCGGCGCGTTCCTCGGCAGAGAATCCCGCTTCGGCCAGCATTTCGTCGCTGTGCTGGCCCAGGCGCGGCGCCGGGCTGCGGATGGCGCCGGGGGTGCCGGACAGCCGGCTGGAAATCGCATGCATCGGGAAGCTCCCCATCTCGTCGTCGGGATAATCGGCCAGCAGCGCGCGCGCCTGGACATGGCGATCGTCCATGAAGCGCGGGATGTCGTAGACCGGGCCGATGGTGACCTCGGCCGCCTCGAAGAAGGCGACGTTCTCGGCCTGGGTGCGCTGGATGACGAAGGCGCCGATCAGCGCGTCCAGCTCCTCGCCATGGGCGACGCGCTGCTCGTTGGTGCGGAAGCGCGGATCGTCGACCAGGTCGCCATGGCCGATCGAGCGCAGCACGCGCTCCGCCATGCGCTGGGTCGAGGCGGAGAGGCAGACCCAGGCATCGTCGGCGGTGCGATAGACGTTGCGCGGCGCGGCGCCGGTGGAGCGGCTGCCGGTGCGCGGCTTGGTCTTCCCCGTCAGCCGGTAATTCGCCGCCTGCGGCCCCAGCGCGGTGAAGAGCGGGTCGAGCAGCGGCAGGTCGATCACCTGGCCGCGCCCGCCATTGACCTCGACCTCGCGCAGCGCCGCCATGGCCGCGAAGGCGCCGGTGAGGCCGGCGATGGTGTCGGCCAGGTACATCGGCGGCAGCACCGGCTCCCGGTCGGCGAAGCCGTTCATCTCGGCAAACCCCGAAAAGCCTTCGATCAGCGTGCCGAAGCCGGGGCGTCGGTGATAGGGCCCGTCCTGGCCCCAGCCGGAGATGCGGACGATGACCAGCCGTGGCTCGAGTTGCAGAAGTTCCTCGACGCCCAGCCCCATCGCCTCCAGCGTGCCGGGGCGGAAGCTCTCCACCAGCATGGCGGCGCCCGGCACCAGGCGGCGCAGCAGCGGCACCGCGCCCTCATGGCGGAATTCCAGGCAGAGGCTGCGCTTGCCGCGGCCATGCACCTTCCAGGCGGTCTCGACGCCCTTGACGCGCCAGTGGCGCAGCGTGTCGCCGTCGCGCGGCTCGACCTTGTCGACGCGGGCGCCGAAATCGGCCAGGTGCTGGGTCAGCGTGTTGCCGGCGACCAGCCGCGACAGGTCGAGGATGCGCAGCCCCTCGAGCGGGCCGCGCACGCCCGGGGTGTAGTCGGCGCGGGGCAAGGCGTGGTCAGGCGGCGACATCGGCGGCTCCGGGAAACAGGATGCCGCCGGCATGCGGCAGCCAGAGGGAAAACTCGTCGCCCATCGGCGGCTGGCGCGCTTCCAGCCGCAGCGGCGACCCGGCCAGGTCCAGCCCGACCTGCCACAGCCCGCCGACATAGGCGCGGCTGGTGATGCGGGTGCGCAGCACCGAGCCTTCGGGCATGGCGGCCGTCGCCGGCAGCATGTGCTCCGGCCGGTAGGCCAGGGTCACGCGGCTGCCGGCGCGCGCCGGACGTTCGGAATGTGCTTCCAGACGCTGGCCGTCGGCGAGCTCCAGCTGCGCGCGGCCGCCGCCAGCGACATCGGCCAGCAGCCGGGCCGGGACGAAGTTGGTGGTGCCGATGAAGTCGGCGACGAAAGGATCGGCGGGATGCTCGTAGATTTCCTGCGGCGGGCCGATCTGGGCGATGCGGCCGCCATTCATCACCACCACCCGGTCGGAGAGCGACAACGCCTCGATCTGGTCATGGGTGACATAGATGGTGGTCAGCTTCAGCCGGGTGCGCAGCGCGCCCAGCCAAGCGCGGGCGCGGTCGCGCAGCTTGGCGTCCAGGTTCGACAGCGGCTCGTCCAGCAGCAGGATCGCGGGCTGGTAGACCAGCGTCCGGGCGAGTGCCACACGCTGCTGCTGCCCGCCCGAGAGCTCATGCGGATAGCGCGCGGCGAAGCGCTCCATCTCGACCAGCGCAAGCACTTCCTCGACCCGGCGGCGCAGCTCGGCGCGCGCCACCTTGCGGAGCGTCAGCGGGAAGCCGACATTCTCGGCGACGGTCATATGCGGCCACAGCGCATAGCTCTGGAACACCAGCCCGCAGCCGCGCGCCTCGGGCGGCAGGTAGATGCCGCGCGCCGCGTCGAAATAGACCGTGCCGCCGACGGCGATGCGGCCCTGGTCGGCGCGGTCCAGCCCCGCCACCGCGGCCAGCGTCGTCGACTTGCCGCAGCCGGAGGGGCCGAGCAGCGTGACGAACTCGCCATCGGCGACATGCAGGCTGACATCCTCCACGGCGTTGATCGCGCCGTAGCGCTTGGTCAGCCCCTCGATCAGCAGCTCAGCCATGCAGCTTCACTCCGAAGAAGCCGCGCACGGCGGCGATGCAGACGGCGATGACGGCGACCTGCAGCGTGGCCAGCGCCGCCACCAGCCCGATCTCGCCCTGCACCCAGGTCTGCAGCAGGGCGGTGCCGATCACCTCGCTGCCCGGGGCGAAGAGGAAGATCGCGGTCGAATATTCCTTGAAGAAGGAGATGAAGAGGATGGTGAAGCAGCCGACCAGCGCCGGGCGCATCAGCGGCAGCATGATGCGGCGGCTGGCGGTCCACCAATCGGCGCCCTGCACCCGGGCGGCGCGGTCCAGATCCGGGCTGACCTGCAGCAGCATCGGCGCGACGGCCCCGATGCCGGCCGGGATGAAGCGCATGGTGAAGGCGATCACAAGGATCCAGATGGAGTTGCGCAGGAAGCCCAGCCCCGGCAGCAGCGCGAAGGCGTAGAAGAAGCCGATGCCGGCGACCACGCCCGGCACCGCGCGCGGAAACAGCGCCAGATAGCCGAGCAGCCCGCGCAGCCGGAATTCCGAGCGGTGCACGGTGATGGCGATCAACCCGATCAGCCCGGTCGCCAGCGCGCCGCCGATCAGGCTGACCAGGAAGGAGTTCCAGATCGCCCTTGTGTAGACCGGATAGTCGAACAGCGCGGTGAAGTTGGCGATGGTCAGCACCTCGCCCAGCGGGATCATCGGCGACAGGAAGCTGGTGAAGGCGCGCAGGATCAGCGTGCCCATCGGCGCCAGGACGGTGGCCAGCAGATACAGCACGGTCAGCGCGAAGAGCGGCCAGCGCAGCCGGCCCAGGCGGAAGGGCCGCGGCCGCGTCGCCTTGCCGCCCATGGTGATGAAGCGGCGGGTGTTGCCCAGCAGGCGGCCCTGCAGCCAGACCAGGGCGCAGACGATGACCAGCATCAGCGCCGCCGCCGTCGCCACCAGCCCGTGGTCGGGCCGCGGCGAGGAGATGCCGTTGTTGAACAGGAAGGTGGTCAGCACGGTGATGCCGGCCGGGTCGCCGAAGATCAGCGGGATCGACAGCAGCTCGAGCCCGACCGTGAAGTTCAGCACGGCGCTATAGGCGATGGCCGGCTTCATCAGCGGCAGGGTGACGCGCCACAGCGTGCGGAAGGTGCCGGCGCCGGCGATGCGCGCGGATTCCTCCAGCGTCGGATCGGTCAGCGTTGCCGAGGACAGGCAGTAGATATAGGCCAGCGGCGCCTGCGAGACGCCCGCCACCAGCGCCATCCCCGCCAGGGAATAGAGGTTCCAGGGCGCGTCCCCCAGCAGCGAGGACGGCCAGAGCAGCGTCAGATAGCCCGACGGGCCGTAGACCGCGTACCAGCCGAAGGACAGCACCAGCGCCGAGAGGTACAGCGGCCAGAGGAAGAACTCGCCCAGCAGGCGGGCCATCGGCAGGTCGGTGCGGCCGAACAGCACGGCGGCGGCGGTGCCCGCCACCTGCGCCACCAGCGTCGTCAGCCCGGCCAGCAGCGCGGTGTTCAGCAGCACCAGGCCGAAGCCCGGCAGCGTCGCCAGCCGGGTGAAATTGCCCAGCGTCAGCGTGTAGTCGTTCTCGTAGAGCGCGCCGGTCAGCAGCGACTGCAGCAGCACCGGAATCAGCGGCCCTGCCACCAGCACCAGGGTCAGCGCGAAGGTGCCCCATTGGATCGGCACCTCGCGCCGGAAGGGCTGCGTGTTTGGCGCAGCCTCGCCTGTCGTGACGCCCATCGGGTCAGCTCACGCCGAAGCTGCGCTTCCAGCGCGCCAGGAAGGGGTCGTATTGGTCCAGCATCTCCTTGCGGTAGTCGATGAAGGCGATGTTCTGCTCGCCGCCCACCGCCTGGGTGATCGAGGAGAAGGTGTGGCGGATGCCCTCGCCCGGCTGCACGTCGGGCCGCGCCGGCGTCAGCCCGCCGCGCCCGAAGGCGGCCTGGCCCTCGGCCGAGGCGATATAGTCCAGCATCAGCTTGGCGGCGTTGACGTTGCGCGCCGCCTTGGGGATCGCCATGCCGCGCAGGATCATCAGCTGGCCATCGGAGATGAAATTCCAGCCCAGCACCCGCGCCCGCGCCGGGTCGTTCAGCCGCGGCCAGAAGGTGATCGCCGAGACGAACCAGCCGGCGGCGTATTCGCCCGAGGTCACCTTCTCGGTCATCGGCCCGCCGGAGCGCTCCCAGCGCGGCTGGCTGGCGGCCAGCTTGCCGAACCAGTCCCAGGCCTGGTCGCCATGCTTGGCGACGAAGCCGAAATTGGCGGAGTAGCCGAAGCCGCCGAACTGCGCGCCATAGCTGGTCAGCTTGTTGCGCCAGCGCCCCTGGTTCTCCTGCGCCAGCGCCACGAATTGCGCGAAGCTTTTGGGCTGCTGCGCCTCGGGCACCAGCAGCTTGTTGAAGATGAAGACCAGCGGATCGGCCGAGATGGTGTAGACGCCGGGCCAGGGCTTCGACCAGGCCGGCCAGGCGGCGGCCTCGACCGACTCATAGGGCATCACCTCGCCGCGGCCCTGGAACTCGATCCAGCCGGCCGGGTCGGCGGTGGCCAGCAGGTCGGCGGTGCGGCTGTTGGTGCCGCGCTCGGCCAGGTACCGCTCGAAGACCTCGCGCGAATTGGGCAGGTCCAGCGTCTCGATGCGGATCTTCGGATAGCGGCGGTTGAAGCCTTCCAGCACCGGCCGCCAGTTCTCCGCCGACATGATGGAATAGATCAGCAGGCTGCCCTCGCGCTCGGCGCCGGCGACCACCTCGGCATAGCCCTGGGGATAGCCGGCGGGGGCGCCCTGCTGGGCCATGGCCTGGGAGGCGAGCTGCGGGGCGAGCATGAGCGTGGGCAGCGCCAGCACGCCGCGGCGACCGATCGGTGGCATCCGGATTTCCTTCCCTGAAGGGTCGTGCCCGCGGGCCGCCCCGTCTTTTCTTGATTTGCGCAAATATTGGCGCACATAACCTAGGCGCGCTTCGACCGGCGCCGCAACGTTTTTCCGCCTGCCAGCTCAGGACCGCCCGCATGCCCCGCGCCCCCCGCCCCAAGCGCCACCTGGCGACCGAGATCGCGCTGGCCATCCGCAACGGCGGCTATCGCCCCGGCGAATGGCTGCGGCTGGTGGATCTGGAGGCGCAGCTCGGCGCCAAGCGCTTCGACCTGCGGGCCGCGCTGGCCGAGCTCGCGCTGCGGCAGACGCTGGAGCATGTGCCCAACCGCGGCTTCCGCGTCGCCCTGCCCGACCGGCAGCGGCATCGCGACATGCTGCAGG
>NZ_MLCO01000195.1 GCF_001982615.1 Teichococcus deserti
TGTTTTCATCTCTTCCGTTCTCCTTTCTGCCTTTCGTCTTTCTCTGTTTTTCTTTTACTGCTCCGGCGACCCCCGCCACCTCCCCCCGTAGGCTCGTCGGCAGCGTCAGATGTGTATCAGAGCCAGTCTCCCCGCAGTGCCGCCCGCCAGCGCCGCCGCATCGAGCGCCCGCGCCGTCGCCGCGGCGGCCGCCTGCTGCTCGGCCTCGTGCTGCTGCTGGCCGTCCTCGGCGGCGGCCATTACGCGCTGTGGAGCTTCCTGCTCGGCCGGATGGAGCAGGGCCTCGACCAATGGACGGCGCTGCGCCGCGCCCAGGGCTGGGAGATCGCCCATGCCCCGCCCCGCCGCGGCGGCTGGCCCTTCGCCGCCCGGCTGACCCTGGCCGACTGGCGCATCGCCGGGCCGCAGGGCCTGGCCTGGCAGGCCGACGCGCTGGATGCCGAGCTCCGACCCACCGCCCTCGACCGGCTGGTGCTGCGGCCGCAGGGCCGGCAGGCGCTGCGCCTCGGCGCCACCACCCTGCCCTTCACCGCGGAAGACCTGCAGGCCACCCTGGCCCTTTCCGCCGACGCCCCGCCCGACCGCGCCAGCCTGGACGGCCGCGGCCTGCGCCTGGGCCCGGCCGACGCCGCCGTGGTGATCGACCGCCTGTCCGGTGAACTCGCCACGCCCGGCCCGGCCGAGACCGGTCTGACGCTGGCCCTCGAAGGGGTGGTCCTGCCGCTGCAGACGCCGCTCGGCCCGCGCATCGAGAGCGCCACCCTGGACGCCGCCCTGAACGGCGCCCCGCCCGTGTCCGGCACCCCCGCCGAGCGCGCCGCCCGCTGGCGCGACGCCGGCGGCGCGCTGGAGCTGCGCGGCCTGACCCTGCGCTGGTCGGAGATCGCGGCCAGCGCGGCGGCGACCTTCGCGCTCGATGCGAACCTGCAGCCGGTCGGCGCGGGGACGCTGCGCCTGGCCAATGCGCCGCGGCTGCTCGACGCGCTGGTCCAGGCGGGGATGGTGCCGCAACGCTCGGCCGGCATGGCGCGGGCCATCCTGCCCCTGATGCAGCGGCCGGATCCGAACGGGGGGGCGCCGCAGCTCGAGGTGCCGGTCAGCCTGGAGAACAGGGCCATCTCGGTGGCCAGGCTGAATCTCGGGAGGATCCCGGCCATCGAGTGGAAGTAAGAGTCCGGGGGCATTGAAAGCCCCCGGCCCCCCACATCCGCGCACCGCGGCGATGCCGCGGTGCCTTGCTCAGAACGCCCGCAAAAGGCGATCGATGTAGTCGAGCTCGGTTGGCGGGCGCTCGCGCTCGGCGCCGCGGCGCCGCAGCTCCTCCTGCAGGCGCCGGCTGCGCAGCATCTCGGCCTCCTGCGGCACCTGGGTGTCGCTGCCCTGGTCATTCGCGCCGGGGGCCTCGCGGGTCGGGCGGCCCAGCGGGTCGCGGCCTTGCGCCTGGCCCGTGGCGCGCTCCTGGCCCTGGCCGCCCTGGGCATTGCCCGGGGCCTCCTGCGCCTGGCCCTGGCCTTCGCCCTCTCCCTCGCCCTGGCCGAACTGGCGCTGCATGGACTGCGCCATCTGGCGGCCGCCCTCCTGCAGCTCGCGGATCGCCTGCTGCTGGCTGGGCACCGGGTCGCCGCCCTGGCCCAGCGCCTCCTGCGCCTGGCGCATCGCCTGGTCGGCCCGGCCCAGCGCCTCGGGGATCTCGCCGGTCAGGTCGCCGAACTGCTGCATCAACTCGCCCAGCGCCCGCCGCAGCGCGCGCTGCTGCCGGCCGTCGCGCTGCGCCTCGGCCGCCCGCGCCTCGGGTGTCTCGCCCGGCTGCGCCTGCTGCGGCTGGCCGCGCTGCGCATTCGGGCGGCGCTCGCCGTTGCGCGGCGGCGGCGCTTGGGTCTCGTCGCGGCGATGCGCGCGGTCCAGCATCTCGCCCTGGCGCTGCACCATGTCCTGCACCGCGCCCATCTGCTGCTGGCCGCGCTGCCGCTGCTGCTGCCGCTGGCTGTTGGTGTTGCTGCCCTCGCTGCGCGCCACCCGGCCCTGCTGCAGCGCGTCCAGCATCCGCTCCAGCTCGGCCAGCTCCTGCTGCAGCCGGTCGGTACGGCCCTCCCGCGCGGCCTGCTCCATCTCCTGCGTGCGGCGGTCCAGCTCGCGCTGGTCCATCAGCCGCTGGCTGGGATCGAAGGGCATCGCCTCGGCATTCTCCTGGCGCAGCCGCTCGGCCAGCGCCTCAAGGTGGCGCTGCACCGCCTCGCGCAGCTCCTGCACGCGGCGCTCCAGCTCGGCCCGCGCGGCGGCATCGGGTGGCGTCCGCTCGGCCTCGGCCAGCGCCTCGCGCAGTGCTTCCCGCGCCTCGGCGAGCGCCCGCGCGGTGCGGTCGGTGCGGCCTTCCTCCAGCGCGATGGCGGTCTGCCACATCAGCGCCTGGACTTCCGCCACCGCCTCCGGTCGGCGGTCGCGCTGCAGCCGGTGCCGCGCCACGCGCATCGCCAGGAAGGTGGCGGTGTCGTTCTCGAAATCGTCCGGCTTGGACGACAGCTCGTCCAGCCCGCGCCGCACCGCCTCCCGCGCTTCGGGGTCGAGCGACAGCGCCTTGCGCAGCCCGACCAGGGCGCGCGCCACCGGATGGTTGAAGTCGCGCTCCGGCAGGGTGACTTCCCGCGTCTCGGAGGACCCCTCCTGCCCGGCGCCATCGCGCGCCAGGATGCGCATCCGCACCGCCAGCCCGGCCCAGGGATGCGCCGACAGGTCCGGCTGCGCCAGCCCGCGCTGCTGCCGCGGGTTGGACCCGGCCAGCGGCAGCTCCAGCAGCAGCGGCTCGGCCTCGGGGCGGGCCACCAGCCGCAGCTCGGCCCGCGCGGCGGTGACGCCCCAGTCATCCTCGGCCCGCCAGGGCAGGCGGATGGCCAGGCCACGGCCGGCCGGGCCGGGCGGCTCGGCGAAGGCGGCGGTCGGCGGCGCATCGGCCTGCAGGCTGAAAGTCCACGCGGCGAGCTCCTGGCCGTCGCGACCGAGCGCGATGCGGGCGCCGCGTTCCAGCGGCAGCTCGGCGGCGAAGGAGCCGGCATCCAGCGCCCGCAGCGGCTGCGCCGCCGCATCCACCTTCAGCTCCGGCACGCCGCCGCGGCCGCCCGAGAGGGCGATCTGCAGCCGGCTGCCCTGCGGCACGGTCAGCGTGCCACCCTTGGGGTCGAGGAAGACCGGCGCCGCGCCGGTATAGGCGGGCGGCGTCACCCAGGCCTCCAGCTTCAGCGCGGCGACGGCCACCGGCGCGGCCTGCAGGTTCGGCCAGATCGCCCGCCGCAGCCGCTGCCCGGCATCGCCGCCGGCCATGACGAAGCCCGCCGCCAGCGCCACCACCAGCCCCAGCCGCAAGGCCCGCGGGTCGCGCCGCACCATGTCCGGCCGCGGCCCGCCGACGCGCAGCCGGTCGAGCCTGGCCAGCACCCGCCGCTGATGCGCCTGCCAGAGCGCCAGCGCCGCCGGGTCCTGGGTCACCGCGCGGTCGCGCAGGGTGGAGAGCGGCCGGTGCGTCAGGCCGGAGGCAGCCTCGATCCGCCGCTCGGCCGCGGCATCGCCCGGCCAGGCAAAGCCGCGCGCGCCGCGCCAGATCGCGAAGCCGAAGGCCGCGATGAAGCCGGCCAGCACCAGCAGATGCAGCCAGGCCGGGAGGAACGAAAAAACGCCCGCGAAGGCGACGGTCAGGAAGATCCCGACGACGCCGAGGGCGGGCCACAGCCGGGGCCAGAGGCTCTCCCAGCCGAGCGCCAGGCGCGCGAGCCGCCGCCCGTGCGCCAGGCGACGGGACAGCGGATCGCGCGCTTCCGTCACGGGGCCAGCCAGTCCGGGAGGCGCTGATGCGCCAGCAGGTCCTCAGGCATCTGCCGGGGCCGCACGACGGCGAAGCGGTTGCCGTCCACCAGCACCTCGGCCGCCAGGGGTCGGGCGTTGTATGTGCTGCTCATCACGGCACCATAGGCACCCGCATCCAAAAATGCGATGAAATCGCCGGGAGCCATCAGCGGCATGGCGCGGCCGCGGGCGAAGGTGTCGCCGCTCTCGCAAACGGGGCCCACGATATCGGCCGGCATCGCGTCATCGGCGAAGCGCACCGGGTCCAGCGGCACGATGCCGTGCCAGGCCTCGTACATCGCCGGGCGGATCAGGTCGTTCATCGCGGCGTCGGCCACCAGGAAGCGGCGGTTCGAGCCCTGCTTCTGCAGCACGATGCTGGCCAGCAGCACGCCGGCGGGGCCGGCGATCCAGCGCCCCGGCTCCAGCATCACCGGCAGGCCGAGCCCGCCCAGCGTCGCCTTGATCGCACCCGCCAGCGCCTCCGGCGGCGGCGCCACCTCGTCGCGATAGGGGATGCCCAAGCCCCCGCCGCAATCGACCCGCTCCACCGGCAGGCCGCTCGCGCGGAAGCCGCGGATCATCTCGGCAAGCCGCGCATAGGCGGCGTGGAAGGCGGCGACGCCCTCGGTGATCTGGCTGCCGATATGCGTCGCGATGCCGATCGGCCGGATGCCGGGCAGCGCCGCCATGCGGGCATAGAGGGGTGCGGCATCCTCGAAGGCGATGCCGAACTTGTTCTCGGCCTTGCCGGTGGTGATCTTGGCGTGGGTCTTGGCGTCCACGTCGGGGTTCACCCGCAGCGCCACCGGCGCCAGCACCCCCATCTCCGCCGCGATGGCCGAGATCATCGCGATCTCCTCCACGCTCTCGGCATTGATCTGGAAGATGCCCTGGCCCAGCGCGAAACGGATTTCCTCTGCCTTCTTGCCGACGCCCGAGAACACCGTCCGGCTGGCGGCGATGCCGGCCGCCATGGTGGCGCGCAGCTCGCCGACGCTGACGATGTCGGCCCCCGCCCCTTCGGCCGCGAGCACCCGCAGCACGGCCTGGTTGTCGTTCGCCTTGGTCGCGTAATGCACGCTGGCGTTCAGCCCGGCGCCGTCGAGGGCCGCTTTCAGCGCGCGGTAACGGCGGCGCAGCGTGCCGGCGGAATAGACCCAGGTCGGCGTGCCGACTTCCCGCGCGATGCGGGACAGCGGCACCTCCTCCATCACCAGGCCGTCCTGCGCATGCATGGACAGGCCCGGGCGGGCGGCGATCAGATCGGCGAAATTCGGGTCGGCGCTGTCAGGCGCGACAGGGAGCGGAGCGGCCATCCGCCCATTCTACGCCAGCCACCCCTGGCGGCGCCACGGCCAAGCCCCATGATGAACGCATGGCCGCACCCGACCCGCTGATCCTGACCCTGACCCTCGACCCGGCGAGCTTCGCCCGCCTCGACGCCCTGCGCCGGTGCCACTTCCCGCCCGAGCGCAACCAGCTGTCCGCCCACCTGACCCTGTTCCACGCCCTGCCCGGCGACGCCTTGGACGAAGTCCGCGCCAACCTGTCAGTCCTGGCCGGCGGCACGCCCCCCATGCCGCTGCGCTTCACCGGGTTGCGCAGCCTGGGCCGCGGCACCGCCGTGGTGGTGGAAAGCCCCGCCCTGGTCGCGCTGCGCGGCATGCTGGTGGGCGCCTGGCACAGCCGCCTGACACCCCAGGACCGCCAGGGATTCCGCCCGCATGTGACGATCCAGAACTTCGTCACGCCCGACACGGCCCGGGAACTGGTGGCGGGTGGGCTGGAGGCCTTCGAGGGTGCCGGGACCGGGATGGCGCTGTGGCACTATCGCGGGGGGCCTTGGGAAGCGGTCGAAGAATTCGAGTTCAAGAAGTAGGCCAGGGGAATGAATTCCCCTGGACCCCATCTTTTTTCTGTTC
>NZ_MLCO01000196.1 GCF_001982615.1 Teichococcus deserti
CCGGCGCGCCGGCCAGCAGCGCCTCGATCGACAGCCCGCCATTGCGGCCGCGGGCGATCACCGGCACCGCCTCGGCCGCCGGGAAGCGGGTCCGCACCGCGGCATAGTCGGGCGGGTTCATGGTGCGCAGGTCGTCGCCCCAGCCGGTGACGAGGGCCACCGGCTCGGGATGGATCAGCCCCATGGCCAGGACATGCCGCGCCTGGGTCAGCGCGATGCGGGTCGCCGGCTTCGCCAGCCGGACGCGGCGGCCCATGATGTCGGTGATCTCGATCGGGCCGGCGGCGCGCGCCAGGCGGGGCGTGGCCAGCGTTGCGGCCATGAAGCCTGCGATCAGCGAACGACGATGCATGCGGCACTCCTGCGCGCGGTCCTGCCGCGCGATATCGGCGGCCGCCCTGCGATGCGCAAGGCGGCAGCAGCCCGGCTTACCAGCGCACCCGCAGCGAGCCCAGCACCATCCGGCCATTGCCGAAATAGCAGGCCGTGGCGGTGGAGCAGCTGGCGACATAGTCCTTGTCGGCGATGTTGCTGGCATTCACCGCCAGCTCCAGCCCGCGGGCGCTTTCGAAACGCTCGCCGAAGTCGTAGCGGATGGCCGCGTCGAACAGCGTCGCCGCATCGACCTTGAAGGTGTTGGTGTCGTTGCCGTAGGTCTCGCCGACATAGCGGACGCCGCCGCCGACCGAGAGGCCGCGCAGCGCGCCGTCGCGGAAGCGGTAGTTGGCCCAGCCGCTCGCCATGTGGCGCGGCACCTGCGGCACGTCGCTGCCCTGCACGCCGGCATTGTTGGACTCGGTGATCTCGGCATGGGTGTAGGCATAGGCGCCGATCAGGTCGAGGCTGTCGGTCAGGCTGGCCCGCGCCTCCAGCTCGATGCCCCTCGAGCGGATCTCGCCCTGGGCGATGCTGTAGGTCAGGTACTGCGCGTCCTGGGTCAGCACGTTCTGCTGGGTGATCTGGAAGGCAGCCAGCTGGACGAAGCTGTTCATGCCCGGCGGCTGGTACTTGATGCCGACCTCGAACTGCTCGCCGGTCGTCGGCTCGAAGGTGCCGCCGCCGCGCTGCGGCGCCTGGGTGCCGGTGTTCGGCAGGAAGGAGGTCGAGTAGCTGGCATAGGGCGCGAGGCCGTTGTCGAACAGGTACAGCGCGCCGGCGCGCCAGGTCACCTTGTCGTCGTTCTGCGAGGAGATGACGTTGTCGGCGCCGCTGGCCAGGTGCGTCGTGGTGCCGATGCTGGCGCGGTCGTAGCGCAGGCCGAGGTTGAAGCGCCAGCGGCCCAGCGCGATCTGGTCCTGCGCGTAGAAGCCGACCTGGTCCAGGTTCTGGTTGGTCAGCCCCGCCGGCGTGGTCTGGATCGCCGGGATGTTCTGCCAGTAGACGGGGGCGAAGATGTCGAGCGTCGGCGCGGTGCCCAGCCCCTGCCGCGCGCGGGCCGAGGTGCGCTGCCAGTCGACGCCGAACAGCGCGGTGTGCCGCAGCGCGCCGGTGGAGAAGCTGGCCTGGGCCTGGTTGTCCAGCGCATAGGCATTGGCATGGTCGGAGACATAGGTCGCGCTGCGCGTGCCCGTCCGGCCATCGGCGCCGATCGAGCGGATCGAGATGACGTTCACCTCGGCATCGACATGGCTGTAGCGGAAGTTCTGCCGGAGCGTCCAGGTGTCGTTCAGCCGGTGCTCCAGCTGGTAGCCAATCGAGGCCTGCTCGCGCTGGTACTTGTCGAAGGCCGGGTCGCCGCCGAAGAAGCTGCGCGGCAGCCGGCCGTTGCGGTTGGCCAGCACCGTGCCCGTGGCGGGCACGAAGTTGTAGAAGCCGCCCTTCGGATCGTTCTGGTAGGAGGCCAGCACGGTGATGCTGGTGTTGTCGTCCGGCCGCCAGGTCAGCGCCGGCGCGATGGCGATGCGCTCCTCCTCGGCCACGTCGTATTGCGTGTCCGCCTTCCGCGCCATGCCGGTCAGGCGGTAGCTGAAGGTGCCGTCCGAGGTCAGCGGCCCGCCGAAGTCGAACAGCGTCTGCATCAGCCCATTGGTGCCGGTCTCAAGCCGCACCTCATGCGTGGGCGTGCTGGTCGGGCGGCGGCTGACCAGGTTCACCAGGCCGCCGGCGCCGGTCTGGCCATAGAGCACGGAAGCCGGGCCGCGCAGCACCTCGATCCGCTCCATCAGCCAGGGATCGGTGTTGGGCACGCCGAAATAGAGGCCGCGGCCCTGGCGGAGGCCATCCTGGAAATTGACGAAGGCGGCGCTGGTGCCCTGGCCGCCGAAGCCGCGCACGAAGACGCTGTCGTAGCGCGCCGAGGGCCGCACCTCGCCCAGCACGCCGGCGGTGTAGCGCAGCGCCTGGCTGACGCTCAGCGCGCCCTGGTCGTCGATCTGGTCGCGGGTAACGACGCCGACCGACTGCGGCGCCTCGATCAGCGGCGTGTCGGTCTTCGATCCCGTGGTCGTCACCGGCGCCACATAGCCCGGCGTATGCTCCCAGGCGCGCCAGGCGGTGGCCTGGACATCGACGTCGGGCAGCACCGTCGCCGGCGGCGCCGTTTGCGCCTGCGCGCCGGCCTGCATCCCCAGCGCCATCACCGCGGCCGAGGCCAGGAGGAGGGAACGCAGGGGAAGCGAGCGCGGCATGGCGGAGATCCGTTCGTGGCGTTTTGACGATAACGTCGGTGCCCCGTTCTTTCACGACTG
Organism: Teichococcus deserti; assembly: GCF_001982615.1. Taxonomy (GTDB): domain Bacteria; phylum Pseudomonadota; class Alphaproteobacteria; order Acetobacterales; family Acetobacteraceae; genus Pseudoroseomonas; species Pseudoroseomonas deserti. The sequence continues at coordinate 2,688 of NZ_MLCO01000196.1, forward strand.
CGACTTACTCGCAACAAGCCTTTGTTGCTTTCCGACCGCGCTGTGGCCGAACCGCCACATTCCGCCGCCTTACCCCATTCTAATATAACGCTTTTCGCATCAAGCCTGCAGCGCCCGCAGCCGCGCCGCCGTCTCCGCATCGGCCGGGTAGAAGGCCTCGATCGCCAGCTCCGACAGGCTGACCTCCAGCGGCGTGCCGAAGACCGTGGTGGTCGAGATCAGCGCCAGCCGTCCCGCCGGACCGTCCAGCAGCAGCGGCACGGCGATGCCCGGCGTCACGGCATGTGCCGTCTCGGGGAAGGGCCCGCCCAGCCGCGCCAGCTCCTGCGCCAGGACAGAAAGCTGCGCATCGCCGCTGGCCGCCACCTGCCGCCGCAGCCGCGCCAGGATATGCGCCCGCCACTCGGCCAGATTGCCGATCCGCGGCGCCAGCCCGCCCGGATGCAGGCTCAGCCGCAGCACGTTGATCGGGGGGCGCAGCAGCGACGGCTCACTGACGCCGGCCAGCAGCGGCGCCACCGCGGCATTCGCCTCCACCATCTGCCAATGCCGGTCCACCGCCAGCGCCGGGTTCGCCCCATGCGCCGCCAGCATCGCCCGCAGCACCGCCGACACCGCCGGATCGGTCAGCGGGCGATCGGCGAAGCAGGGCGCATAGCCCGCGGCCAGCAGCAGCGCGTTGCAGTCGCGCAGCGGGACCTCCAGCTGTTCCGCCAGGCGCAGCACCATCTCGCGGCTGGGGGACACCCGGCCGCTCTCCACGCAGCTCAAATGCCGCTGCGACACGCCGGCCTCCAGCGACAACGCCATCTGGCTCAGGCGCCGGCGCTGCCGCCAGACGCGCAGCTGAGCTCCAACCGGAATCGCATCCATCAAGGCAGCATAGCAAGAAAGCACCGGGGGCATTGAATGCCCCCGGACCCCCACATCAATATAGCCTCAAGCTATTATGGCCGACGAATCGCCATTTGAAACGGAATGAGCCGGCGCGCACACTCCCGCTCCCCCCGGAGCTCGGCCCCATGCATATCTGCGTCCTCGGCGGCGGCGTCATCGGCGTCACCACGGCCTGGTCCCTCGCCCGGCGCGGCTGCCAGGTGACCCTGCTGGAGGCCGGCCCGGAGCTCGCCCGCGGCGCCAGCCAGGCCAACGGGGCGCAGCTTTCCTACAGTTACGTCGCGCCGCTGGCCTCGCCCGACACGCTGCGCCACCTGCCCGCCATGCTGCTGCAGGGCGAGGGCGCCCTGCGCTTCCGCCCCGAATTCAGCCCGGCGCAATGGCGCTGGTGCCTGTCCTTCCTGCGCGCCTGCACCGGCAGCCGCGCCGCCCGCACCACCGCCGAGCTCCTGGCCCTCGGCGCCTATAGCCGGCAGCAATTGCACGCCCTGCTGGCCGAGACCCCCATCGACTTCGACCATTCCTATTCCGGCAAGCTGGTGCTCTATCGCGACCCGGCGGCCTTCGCCGTCGCCCGCGCCCAGATGGCGCTGCAGGCCAGCCTGGGCAGCGAGCAATCCGCCCTCGACCGCGACGCCTGCATCGCGCTCGAGCCGGCCCTCGCCGGCTTCGGCGGCCCGTTGACCGGCGCCATCCACACCCCCTCGGAAGAGACCGGCGACTGCCGCCGCTTCACCGAGGGCCTGGCGGCGCTGGCTTCCGAACGCCACGGCGTCCGCATCCTGACCAGCCAGCCCGCCCGCCGCTTGGTCCGCGAGGGTGGCCGCATCCGCGCCGTCGAAACCGCGGGCGGCGCCGTCGAGGCCGATGGCTTCGTCCTCGCCACCGGCACGGCCAGCGGCGCGTTGATGGCGCCCCTCGGCGTCGCCCTGCCGGTCTATCCCCTGCGCGGCTACAGCCTCACCGCGCCGATCACGCCCAAGGGCCCGCGCCTGTCCATCACCGACCTGCACCACAAGATCGTCTTCGCCCCGCTCGGCGGCCGGCTGCGCGTCGCCGGCATGGTCGATCTCGGCCGCGCCGTCGATGCCACGGAAAGCGCCCGCCTCGCCCTGCTGCAGCGCCAGGCCCGGACGGCGCTGCCGGAGGCCGCCGATTACGACCGGGCGGAGACCTGGCGCGGCGCGCGTCCGGCCTCGCCGGACAGCAAGCCCTTCATCGGCGCCACGCCTTACTCGAATCTCTGGCTGAACACCGGCCATGGCGCGCTGGGCTTCACCTTCGCCGCCGGCAGCGCAGGGCTGGTCGCCGACCTGGTGACGGGCGCGACGCCGGCCCTGCCGCTCGATCCCTTCAGCCTGGACCGCCGCTGGCAGATGGCGCCGCCGCTCGCGCAAGCCGCGTGACCGGCAAAACCCGTCCGCGCATCCCGATGCGGCTGCGCCATATCGAGCTGTTCCATGCGGTGATGCAGGCCGGCTCGCTCTCCGGCGCCGCGGCGGCGCTGGCCATCGCCCAGCCCTCGGCCAGCAAGATGCTGGCAGCCGCCGAAGCCGATCTCGGAATTGTCCTGTTCACCCGCCGACAGGGATCGCTGCGACCCACGCCCGAAGCCCTGGCGCTGTTCGAACAGACGAAAAAATTCCAGCAGAGCCTGGATCAGGTGCGCCGCGTCGCCGGCAACCTGGCCGAGCATCCCGGCGGGCGGCTGCGCATCGGCTGCATCCCGAGCCTCGGCCTGAACCTGATCCCCCGCGCCGTCGCTGGCTTCCAGCCGCGCTTCCCCGAGGTGATGCTGGAAATCCGCACCCACCACGCGGAAGAGCTCTGCGCCCAGCTGCTGCGCCGCGACCTGGACATCGCCATCGCCTTCGACCCCGCCTTGCCGCCCGGCATCCAGGCGAAGCCGCTCGGCCGGGCGCGCGTCGTCTACCTGCCGCCCGCGGGCGAGCCGCCCCCCGCCGGCGCCACCCGGCTGGAGGACCTGCCGGAGCACGGCTGGATCGGCATTGGCCGCGAGGATCCGCTGGGCCGCATCCTGGCCGCGGCGCTGGAGGAGCGGGGCCTCGGCGACCGCGCCCCGGCGATGGAGGTGCGCACCTACTACCTGGCCCAGGCGCTGGTCGATTGCGGGCTGGGCCACGCCATCGTCGACGAGTTCACCGCCGCCGCCCGCCCCGGCGCCGCGCTGCATCTGCTGGAGCCGTCGCTGTCCATCGGCGTCTTCGCCCTGGGCACGCCGGACGGCCAGGCCATGCCGGCCTTCGCCCGCTTTGCCGAGGCGGTGGGCGCCCTGCTGCGATAGCGGATCCCTATCGCGGGGATAGAGGGGCTCACCTGGACGAGAGGATCGGTTCAGGTGACAGTCGCGCCAACGCAACGTCTCTGGAACACTCCCGCCATGCGCAGCCTCCGCACCGCCTTCCTGCTGGCCCTCGCCCCCGCCGTGATGGCCGTGGCCCCGGCCGCCGCCCAGCAGCAATGGTCCGGCGCCAGCCTGACCTTCACCGCGCCCGCGAACTGCCGCCTGGCCGTCGAGCGCGCCTTCCTGCAGGGCTCCGGCTGGAGCGCCAGCATCCGCGTGGTGCTGCGCAACCGCAGCGCGCAGACGCTGACGGTGCGCGGCGATGCCGAGCTGCAGGGCAACGGCCAGCGCAAGAGCGCCCCCTTCGGCCCGCGGATCATCGCCGGCAACGAGGCCGCCGAGGTCACCCTGCTGAACCCCTATGGCGGCTCCCTGGACGGCAGCCGCCTGACGGTCAGGGTGCTGAACTGCCCGGCCGGCTGATCGGGCAGTCGGGCGCCGGGATCAGCCACCGGAATTAGCCGATGGTGATCCCGGCCTCCTTGATCAGCTTGCCCCATTTCTCGATCTCGCCGCGCAGGAAGCCGGAGAAGGCCTCCGGCGACATCGGGCTGGCGCGCACGCCGATGCCGGCCAGCCGCTCGACCAGCTCTGCCTCGGCCAGCGTCTGGTTCAGCGCGGTGTTCATCGTGGCGACGATGGCGGGGGGCAGGCCGGCGGGGGCGTAGAGCCCGTGCCATTCCAGGCTGCGATAGCCCGGCAGCGTCTCGGCGACCGAGGGCACGCCCGGCAGCCGCGCGACCGCGGTGTCGTCGGTATGCGCGATCACCCGCAGCTTGTCCTGCCCGTGCAGCGGCAGCGCCGAGGTCGCCGTCGACAGGATCATGCTGATCCGCCCGGCGCGCAGGTCGTTCTGCGCCGCCGGCGCGTCGCGATAGGGCACATGGGTGATCTCGACGCCGGCGGTGCGGTTGAACAGCTCCAGCGCCAGGTGCTGCGAGGAGCCGGTGCCGGTGCTGGCGCAGGTCAGCTCGCCCGGGCTTTTCTTCGCCAGCGCGATCAGCTGGGCGACCGTGTTGGCCGGGCAGGCGGGGCCCAGCAGCAGGGTGTTCGGCACCGTGACGATGGCGCCGACGGGGGAGAAATCGCGCAGCGGGTCATAGGGCAGGCGCGGCAGCAGCGCCGGGTTGATGGCAAAGCCGCTGGCATCGTGCAGGAAGCTGTAGCCGTCGGGCTTGGACTGTGCCACCGCGGCGGCGGCGATGCTGCCGCCGGCACCGGCGCGGTTCTCGATGACGAAGGGCTGGCCCAGCTTCTTCTCGACGCGCTGGAACACCAGCCGCGCCACCGTGTCCACCGCGCCACCGGCGCCGTAGCTGACGACGATGCGCACCGGCCGCGCCGGCCAGGTCTCCTGCGCCCGCGCCGCGCCGAGCGGCAGCAGCGCAAGCCCGGCGCCGGCGAGCAGTCCGCGGCGGCCGAAAGGCGTGTTGGCGATCATTCTCTTGGATTCCGTTCGTTGCTCAGCCGCGGATCACGCCGGCGGCCGACAGTCGGGTGAATTCGTCCTCGCCCAGCGCCGGGCGCAGGACTTCGTCATTGTGCTCGCCGAGCTTCGGCGCCCGCCGCGCCAGCACCCCGGGCGTCGCCGACAGCCGCGGCACCATGCCATGCATCGGGACGAAGCCGCCGGGCATGTCCTCGTCCGGCACCTCGATCAGCGCCTCGCGCTCGGCGACGTAATCGTCCTGCAGCAGGTCGGCGGCATCCATGATCGGGCCGATGGTGACGCCGGCGGCATCGAAATGCGCCAGCACCTCGGCCTTGTCGCGGGCGCCGATATAGTCGCCGATGATGGCGTCCAGCGCCTGCCAGTTCGCCAGCCGGTCCGGATTGGTGCGGAAGCGCGGATCGGTGATCAGCTCCTCGCGGCCGATCGAGCGCAGCAGCTTCTCCGTCATGCCCTGGGTCGAGGAGGACAGGCAGACCCAGCCGCCGTCGCGGCAGCGATAGGCGTTGCGCGGCGCCGTGTTGGTGCTGCGGCTGCCGGTGCGCACTTTCGTCTTCCCCGTCAGGCGATAATTCGCCGTCTGCGGGTCCATGACGGCGAGCATCGGGTCAATGAGGGACAGATCAATGACCTGGCCCTGGCCGGTGAGCTCGGCATGGCGCAGCGCGATGGTCGCCGATGCCGCGCCATAGATGCCGGCATAGCAATCGCCCATGAACATCGGCGGCAGCACCGGCTCGCGATCGGCGAAGCCGTTGACGGCGGCGAAGCCTGAATAGCCCTCGACCAGCGTGCCGAAGCCAGGCTTGTGGCGGAAGGGCCCGTCCTGGCCCCAGCCACTGATGCGCACGATCACCAGCTTCGGGTTGATCGCGTGCAGCACGTCGGGGCCGAGGCCCATCGCCTCCAGCACGCCGGGGCGGAAGCTCTCGAGGAGAATCCCGGCCTCGCGGGCCAGCTGGCGGACGACCTCCTGCGCCTCCGGATTGCGCAGCTCCAGGCAGATGCTCTTCTTGTTGCGGCACCAGCTTTTCCAGGAGGTCTCGACGCCCTTGACCTTCCAGGCGCGCAGCGTGTCGCCCTCCGGCGGCTCGACCTTGATCACCTCGGCGCCGTGATCGCCCAGCACCATGCTGAGCGTGTTGCCGGCGACGAGGCGGGCCAAGTCGAGCACGCGCACGCCGTCCAGCGGGCCGCGCGCCGTCGCGTCGAATTGCTTGCGATGCAGGCGGGATTCCATGCGGCTCACCTTATTCGATGCGGATATTCGCGGCGGTCGCCACCTGCTTCCAGCGGGCGATGTCCTCGCGCAGGAAGCCGTCGAAGGCCGCGGCGTCGCGGGTCTGCGGCTCGGCGCCCTCGCTGCGCAGGTATTGCGCCAGGCGGCCTTCGCTCAGCGCCTCGTTGGCGACCTTGTTGAGCTGGTCGAGGATCGGCTTCGGCGTGCCGCGGCGCGCCATCAGCCCCCACCAGATCTCGGCGCTGTAGTCGAGGCCGCTTTCCTTCGGCGTCGGCGCCTGCGGCCCGCTGGCCGGCCGCGATTCCGACGTCCAGCCCAGGATCTTCACGGACTGGTCCTTCACCAGGCCGGCCGCGGACGGCACCGTGGTGAACAGCAGCTGGATGGTGCCGGCGACCAGGTCGGTCGTCGCCGGGCCCATGCCGCGATAGGGAATATGCACCAGCTGCAGCCCGCCGGCACGCTGCGCGAAAAGCTCCGCGGACAGCTGGTTGATGCTGCCCGGCCCGGCCGAGCCGTAATCCACCTTGCCCGGATTGGCGCGGATATAGGTCACCGCCTCGGCCAGGGTATTGGCCGGGAAGTCCTTGGTCGCCAGCACCAGCAGCGGCGCCGTGGCGCAGAGCGCGACGCCCTCGAAATCGCCGGTCGCGTCATAGGGCGTCTTCTGCGTCGCGGCGGAGGTCGAGAAGGTCGAGGAGGTGACCAGCAGCGTGTAGCCATCCGGCGCCGAGCGCGCGACCTCGGCCGAGCCCAGGGTGCTGCCGGCGCCGGGGCGGTTCTCGACGACGAAGGGTTGGCCCAGGCGGCGCTGGAAATGCTCGGCCAGCGGGCGGGCGACGGCATCGTTCGAGCCGCCGGGCGTGAAGGGCACGATGACGCGCACGCTGCGCTGCGGCCAGGCGGCCTGGGCGCGCGACACGGAAGGCATGGCCAGCGCCCCGGCGGCGGCCCCCAGCAGCAGGCGGCGCGTCGGCGCCATGATCAGAGACTTGGACATTTCTTTCAGTTCCCGGACTTCATTTCAGTGTCGCTCAGGCTTTGGCGGGTTCAAGCCCCATCCGCGCGGCCAGCGCCAGCAGCGCGCGGGCGCTGGCGACGAAGGGGGCGTCGACCATCTGGCCATCGACCGTATAGGCGCCGATGCCGCGCGCCTCGGCATCCTCGGCGGCGGCGACCACGCGGGCGGCATGGGCCAGCGCCTTGGGCTGCGGCTGGAAGGCGGCGTTGACCACGGCGATCTGGCTCGGGTGGATGCAGGACTTCCCGGCCAAGCCCAGGCGCCGTGCCGCTTCGGCCTCGGCGCCGCAGCGCTCGGGCGAGGCGATGGCGGCGAGCGCGCCGTCGAAGGCCGGGATGCCGCCCTCGGCCGCGGCCAGCCGCACCTGGAGCCGCACCGATTGCAGCGCCGATTCCTCGTCGCGGGCGATGCCGAAGGGCTCGAACAGGTCGCCATAACCGATCTGCAGCCCCGCCAGCCGCGGATCGGCCGTCGCGATCTCGGCCGCCAGGCGCAGGCCTTTCGGCGTCTCGATATTGGCGAGGATGGCGATCGGGCCCAGGCCGGCGGCCTGTTCCGCGGCGGCGATCACGGCGACGGCGGCGCGGATATCCTCGCCGCTTTCGACCATCGGCAGGTTGATGACGTCGAGCCCCGGCCCGACGATGGCGGCGATATCCTCGGCGAAATGCGCGGTGCCCAGCGCGTTGACGCGGACGATGGCGATCTTGCCGGCGGCCGAGGGCGGCGCCGCGCGCAGCGTCTTCGCCACGGCGGCGCGGGCCTCGGCTTTGCGCTCCTCGGCGACGGCGTCTTCTAGATCGTAGCTCAGCGCATCGGCGGCCGAGGTCAGGGCCTTGGCAAACAGCTCCGGCCGGCTGCCAGGGACGAAAAGCTTGCTGCGCATGGCAGCGAGGGAGGTGGTGGTCATGCGGCCCTCCTCAGGCGAAACCGTAGAGCTGCGCAGGATTGTCGCGCAGGATGCGGGCGGCGCCGGCGTCGCTGCCGGCCCAGTCTGTCAGCAGGTCGATCAGCTGGGCGTCGTCCGGCTTGTGCGTCTTCTCGGTGACATGCGGCCAGTCGCTGCCCCAGACCATGCGGTCCGGCGCCTCGGCGACGAAGGCGCGGGCGATGCGGCCGGCATCGGCATAGGGCGCGCCGGTCGCGGTGTTCAGATAGGCGCCCGACAGCTTCACCCAGACATCGCCGCGCGCCAGCAGCCGCGCCACCACGCCGAAGCCGGCATGGTCCGGGCCCTCGGCGACGGGCAGCCGCGCCATGTGGTCGAAGACGATGGGGCAGGGCAGGTTGGCCAGGATCGCCTCGGCCTCGACGATCTGCGGGCCGGTCATGTGGATCTGCGCATGCCAGCCCAGCGGCGCAATCTTCGCCACCAGCGGCCGCAGCATCTCGAGCGTCACCAGCTGGTCGGCGGGATTCCACAGGCTGAAGCGCAGGCCGCGCACGCCGGCGTCGTGCAGCTTCCGCAGCAGCGCGGGCGTGGCCTGCTCCGGCGTCAGCACCGCGATGCCGCGGCCGTCCTCGCCCAGCTGCGCCAGCGCGTCGAGCAGGCAGGCGGGGTCGGTGCCGTGATGCTTGGCCTGGACCAGCACGGCGCGGGCGACGCCCAGCCGCCGCTGCAGCAGGCGGTAATCGGCCAGCGTCATCCCCGGCGAAGGACCGGCGCCCGTAAAACGGTCGTCGATGATGTGCAGATGCGCGTCGCAGGCGCCTTCCGGGACCGCCAGGCGCGGCGGGGCGCTGCCCGCGGAATTCGGCACGGCATGGCTCATGGCGCGCCGCTCCCGGCGTGCCGACGTTTCCTCATCCCGCGCATCCGGCGTGGATCCTGTTCTCTGTGGCGCCGTCGCCGGCGCAATGAACGCCATCCTGGCGCAGCCGCCGCTTCCCGTATAATGCAATTATGTGATCGATTAATGCGGGACGCGCATGCATCTGCCCATGGACGACATCCAGGCCTTCGTGAAGGTCGCCGAGCTCGGCAGCTTCAGCCGTGCCGCCGAGCAGCTGGCCCTGACCCAGACCGGGCTGACCCGCCGCATCCAGCGGCTGGAGGCCTATGTCGGGCTGACGCTGCTCGACCGCACCACGCGCCGCACCAGCCTGACCGCAGTCGGGCGCGAGTTCTTTCCCGTTGCGCAGAGGCTTGTCGCCGATCTGACCGAGGGGTTGCAGCGGCTGCGCACCACGGCGCGGCTCTCGGCCGGCGACGTCACCATCGCCACCATGCCCTCGGTCGCCTATCAGCGCCTGCCGCAGCTGCTGGCCGACTACGCGCGCCGCTTCCCGGCCAACCGCGTCATGCTGCTGGAACGCTCCGGCACCCAGGTCACCGAGGCGGTGCGCCGCGGCGAGGCCGAGTTCGGCATCCATATCGCCGGCGACCCGCTGCCCGACCTGGCCGAGGAGCTGCTGTCGACCGACCCGATGGTGCTGGTCTGCCACCCCGACCATCCGCTGGCCAGGGCGCTGCAGGTGGAATGGGAGCAGCTGGCCGGACATGACCTGGCGACGCTGGGCGGCGGCAGCGGCAACCGCGCGCCGGTCGAGCGGCAGCTGCGCCAGGCTGGACTGCCCGGCCGCGGCCGCTATGTCGTCGAAAGCACGCCGAGCGCCATGGCGCTGGCCGCCGCCGGCCTTGCCGCCGCCATCCTGCCTGCGCTGCCCGGCGGAAGCCCGCTGCTGCCGCGGCTCGTCGAGGTGCCGCTGGTGGCGCCGGTGATCCGCCGCTCGCTGAGCCTGGTGCGGCGGCGCGGCGAAAGCCTGGCGCCGGCGGCCGAGGCGCTCTACGCCATGCTGCGCGCCAGCAAAGCGACAGCGCGGGCGTGATTTGACCGCGGCGCCTGCCTGCCGGAGCGTGCCGGCGTGACCGCAACGGAGCCGAACCCGCCATGGGCAATCGCGCCGCGCTGATCCTGTCCTCCGGCGCGACGCCGGCGCAGGGCGTTCCCGACCTGGCTTACGGCACCAACAACTACACGGCGCCCTTCTGGTATGCCGCGCTGTCGGAGGCCGATCTGGAAGGCTGGGAAGCGTGCTGGCAGAAGCTGACGGCGGAAGAGCCTGCGCCCGAGGATTACGATGCCGCGACGCTCTGGCTGCCCTGGCCCGACGCGGAGGCGCGGCTGGTCGCTGCCGCGACGCGCGCCGAGGCCGAGGCGCCGCCCTGGGGCGCGCGCTTCATCGCCTGGCAGAATGCCTTGCGCGCGTTGGCGACAGAGAAGAAGGCGCGTTGGCTGGGCCTCGAGCTGACGGAAATCTTCGCCTTCCATGAGGAGCCGGCGACGATGGTGGCCGAGGCGCGCGACGGTCTTCGGGCGTTTCACGGCGCCGCGCCGATGCGGCTGGAGATGCCCGACAATCCCGAGCATCTCGGCGGCTATCCGGACTCGCCCGCGCTGCGCGGGGTCGAGGCGCCGCCGCGTCCCGTCGCGCCGCCGCAGCGACACTGGTGTGAGCTGAAGCATCTGCCCGCCAGCCTGCTGATCATCATCGGCATCTGGATCATCACGACATCCGTGCTGGCGACGCTGGCGGCGGCCTTGGTCATCCTCGGCGGGTTGGGCCTGCTGGTGATGAAGGGGCCGCGCGGCGCGTGAGCGCCGCGCGGCAGGTGCCGGCGAACAGCTCGCCCGCGCCCTTGCCTCAGAAGCGGTAGGTCGCCGTGGTCAGCAGCCGCTGGCCGACGCCGCGCCGCGCGCCTTCGGTGGAGCGCCCCAGCAGGCCGCGCTCGGCATAGTCGTATTCGACGCCGACATCGAGGTCGGGGATCGGCGACCAGACCAGGTTGGCGACGAACTGGTTGGTGGTGCGGTTCAGCTGGTTCTGGGTGGAGGCCGAGAAGTCCCGCGCATAGGAAGAGAAGCTGTTGCGGGCGAAGGCGCCGGCGACGGTGCTGCGCACGGTGTCGGTCCACCATTGCTGGTAGCCGAGCACGATGGTCGAGGTCTTCACCAGGTCGAGCGAGGCGCTGCGGGCCGTGACGCCGGAGAGCCCCGCATTGGTGGTGGCGCCGGAGCCGATCACCTCGAGATAGCGGCCGATGCCCTCGCCATAGGCGACGCGGCCGAAGGCGCGGCTCTTGCCGGCGGTGGTGACCGAGCCGCCGAGGGCCAGGCCATAGCCCCATTGCTCGCCGTCGAAGCGCTGCGCGGCGTCGACCGGCGCCTTGTTGGTGTAGTCGATGCGCCGCACCAGCCCCTGCAGCGCGACATTGCCCCAGCTGCCGGCATTCATCAGCCGCAGCACCAGGTCCGGCATGCGGTTGATGGCGACGGCCGGCGTGCTGCCGTCGGAATCCGGCACGCGGGAGCCGGCGTCGCTGGTGAAGTCGCTGACCGGGTTCTCCAGCGAGGCCGCCAGGCTGAAGCCGTCGCCGAGCGCCGCGGTGTAGCGGAGCTGCGCCTGGCGGAAGCCGGTCATGCCCAGATAGGTGTAGGAATCGAGGAACTCGGCATTGGCGGTGTCGCCGAACAGCGAGGTGGTCTGGCCCAGCGTGAAGCCGGCAAACTCGACATAGGCATGGCGCAGCCGCGGGATCCAGTTGCCCTGGCTGCTGGTGCTGGCGGTGCTCTGCGAACCGGCGAAATCCATCTCCAGCACGCTGCGCGCCACGCCATGCGCGGTGTCGGTGCGGGTCTCGACGCCGATGCGCGAGCGGCGCGCGCCGAACTGGAAGTCGCCGCCCTGGCGCGCCGCGGCGCCACGGGTCAGGGGCACGCTGTTGGCCGATTGCACGTCGCTGCGGTTGCGGCCCTCGAGGTCATAGGAGCCGGTCAGCCGGGCGAAGCCGTAGAGCCGCACCGAGGTCTCGGTGCCCGGGATCTTCACCGAGCGCGGGAAGCTGCCGGCGAGGCTGGGCTGCGCGGCCAGGCGCGAGCGGATCTGCTCCTGCTCGGCCTGGGCTCGGGCAGCGTCCGCGGCGCTGCGGGCTTGGGCGGCTTCCAGCGCCTGCAGTCGGTTCTGCAGCGCGTTGAGCTCGCCGCGCAGCGTGGCAGCGCTTTGCGCCGAGGCGGGGGCGGCGATCGCCAGGACGCCGAGCAGCGCGGCGCCGCCGAGCCAGAAGGCGCGAGAAGAAGAAGGGTTGGGCACTGGGGCGAAGTCTCCGGACAGGAACGAGGCGCCGGGCGCGGGGCCGGCCAGGCCAGCCGGGCAGGAGGG
>NZ_MLCO01000197.1 GCF_001982615.1 Teichococcus deserti
GATCAGCCTGAACTTCATGCAGGGCGCCTATGGCCACAGCGTGACCTGGGGCGGCTGGTTCGTCACCGCCCTGCCCTTCACCATCGGCATGAGCCTGGTGCTGTTCCTGGTCTCGCTCTGGCTGCTGCGCCCCGAGGTGCCCAAGGCCGAGGAAGCCGCCCCCCGCCTGAAGGCGCAGCTCGACGCGCTGGGCCCGGTGACGGCGCCGGAGAAGCGGCTGATCGCGGTCGCGGTCCTGCTGCTGCTGCTGTGGTCGACCGAGGGCATGCTGCATCCGCTGGACACCACCACCACCACCCAGCTGGGCATCGCCCTGCTGCTGATGCCGCGGATCGGCGTCATGCACTGGGCCCAGGCGGAAAAGCTGGTGCCCTGGGGCACCGTGGTGCTGTTCGCCGCTTCAATCTCGCTGGGGACGCTGCTGGCGCGCACGGGGGCGGCCGGCTGGCTGGCGCAGGTGACGCTGGGCCAGCTCGGCCTCGAATCCCTCCCCGTGGTCGCCGTCATCGGCGCGCTGGCGCTGTTCAGCATCATCCTGCATCTGGGCTTCGCCTCGGCGACGGGGCTCGCCAGCACGCTGATCCCGATCGTCATCGCCTTCAGCCAGACCCTGCCGGTGGCGGCCAACACCGCCTTCGGCATCGTGCTGATCCAGAGCTTCGTCGTCTCCTTCGGCTTCATCCTGCCGACCAACGCGCCGCAGAACATGCTGTGCTACGGCACCGGCGCCTTCGCGATGACCCAGTTCGCCAAGGTCGGCCTGATCGTCACCATCGCCGGCTTCGCCCTGATCCTGCTGCTCTCGGCCACGATCTGGCCCATGATGGGAGTGTTGTGATGGCAGCCCATATCGGCATCATCGGCGCCGGCCAGGTCGGCGCCGCGGCCGCCTATCTGCTCTCCGCCACCCCCGGCATCGGCGACATCGTCCTGGTCGACCTGGACGAGGCCCGCGCCGCCGGCGAGGCCGCCGATATCGGCCATGCCGCCGCCTTCGGCAGCGCGGCCCGCGTCCAGCACGGCACCTACGAGGATCTGGAAGGCGCCCAGGTGGTGGTGATCACCGCCGGCGCCAGCCTGAAGCCCGGCCAGACCCGGCTGGAGCTGCTGGGCCAGAACATCCGCATCGTCGGCCACATCATCGAATCCGTGCTGAAGGTCGCGCCCGACACCATCCTTCTGTTCGCGACCAACCCGGTGGACGTGATGCCGGCCATCGCCGTGCGCCATTTCGGCATAGCGCCCGGCCGCGCCATCGGCACCGGCTGCGCCCTGGACTCGATCCGCTTCCGCGACCGCCTGGCCCGCTACCTGGAAGTGGCGCCGAGCTCCGTCCATGCCTCCGTCCTCGGCGAGCATGGCGATTCGGAGGTGCTGCACTGGTCCAGCGCGCAGATCGGCGGGCTGCCGATCATCGATTTCGCGCAGCAGATCGGCCGCCCGATCGACGCCGCGATGAAGGCGCAGATCGCCGAAGACGTCCGCACCGCCGCCTACCGCATCAAGGAAGGCAAGGGCGTGTCGAACTTCGGCATCGGCGGCTGCATCGCCCGCCTGGTGCGGGCGCTGGCCCTGGCGGAGAACTCGGTGTTCAGCGTCTCGACCTATCTGCCGGAACTGCTGGGGGTGGCCGAGACCTGCATCTCCCTGCCCCACGTCCTTGGGCGGGGCGGCGCCTCGAAGCCGTTGCTGCCGCCGTTGGACAACGTCGAAACCGAAGCCCTGAAGAACAGCGCAGAGGTTTTGGCAGGGACGATCAAGGCAGGGATGAAAACGCTTCAGCAGTAAGAGCCTGGCAGGCCAGGGGAATGAATTCCCCTGGACCCCTTCTTTTTTCT
>NZ_MLCO01000198.1 GCF_001982615.1 Teichococcus deserti
GCGCGGGGAAGCGGCCGCCCTCGACGGGGCAGCTGGCGACGACCGGCGCCGGGGCGGCCAGGCTGCGGAAAGCGGCATGCACCCGCGCGCCATCGGCCCAGAGCGCCATCAGCTCCAGCTCCGGCTCCTGGCGCAGGGCGGCGGGCAGCGCGGCCCAGGCGCTCGCGTCGAGGGCGAACAGCCCCGCCCCGCGCGGCGCGGCCGAGAGGATCAGGCGGGAGGCCGGGCCGCTCACTGGACGATCCTCGCCGCTTCGGCGAGCGCCTCGCGCAGCGGCTGCGGCAGGAACAGGCCGAGCGCCACCGCGAGCGCCAGATGCAATGCCAGCGGCGCCCCGATCGCCCAGCGGGCGGTGAGTTCTCCGGGCGGCGGCGGCGCGGCGGCGGCGGGCCCCGGCGGGCCGAAGCACAGCGCCTGCAGCCGCGTGACCAGCGCCAGCGCCACCAGCAGCAGCCCCAGCACCAGCGGAATGGCCAGCCAGGGCAGCCGCGCCGCCACCTGCTGCAGCAGCAGGAAGACGGCGGCAAAGGAGGAAAACGGCGGCAGCCCGGCCAGGCCCAGCAGCGCCAGCGCCACCCCCACCCCCAGCCAGGGCCGCGAGGCCGTCAGGCCGGAGAGGGAAGAAAGCTGCTGCGAGCCGCGCATCAGCCGCGCCTCGGCCAGCGCCAGGGCCAGCCCGCCCAGCAGCAGCCCCTGGCCCAGCAGCAGCAGGATGCCGGCGATGGCGGCCGGCCCGCCCAGGCCGAAGGCGAAGGCCGCCAGCCCCGACTGCGCGATGCCGATCCAGGCCAGCCAGCGCCCGGCATCGCGCCGGCGCCACAGCGAGAACCCGGCCAGCAGCAGCGTCGCCAGGCCGAGCGCCATCATCAGCGTCCCCGGCGCCACCACCTCGGGGTTCAGCGCCACCACGGCGCGGGCGCGCAGGATGGCGTGCAGGGCCGCGACCAGCAGCACGGTGTTGAGCAAGGCGGGAATGGCGGCGGGCGCCTCGGCGGTGGCATCGGCCAGCCAGCCCTGCAGCGGCACCAGCGCGGCGATGCTGCCATAGCCGACGAGGAGAAAGACGAAGGCCAGCGTCAGCAGCCCGCCATCGGCCTCCCGCCCTACCCGCAGCAGGGCGGTGAAGGACAAAGAGGCCTCGCCGCCGCCGGCATAGGGCTGGGCGGCCAGCGCCAGCAGGATGGTGCCGAACAGGGCGAGGGCGATGCCGACGCCGCCCAGGATCAGCAGCTTCCAGGCCGCGCCCACCGCCGCCGGACCACGGCGCAGCGCCGAGAGCAGCACCGCCGCCATCACCGCCGCCTGCAGCGCGCCCCAGAGGAGAACAAGGTTGTCGGCGAGCAGGGCCAGCTGCGCCGCGCCCAGGAACAGCTGGAAGGCGGAGAAATAGGCGCGGCTGGCGCGGGGGCTGAGGCGCTCGGCGGGCAGCGTCGCCAGCGAGGCGGCCGCCGCCGACAGCCCGACCAGCGCCACCAGCGGCGACAGGAACAGGTTGAGCGCGTCGAGATGCAGCAGCCCGTCCACCTCCCGCGGCCCCGCCGACAGCGCGAGCGACGAGGCCAGGGCCAGCGCCGCGACGCCCAGATTGCCGAAGCCGGCCCAGCGCGGCCGCGGCAGGAAGCCGAGGGCCAGCGCCGCCAGCAGATGCAGCAGGACGAGGGGGGCGTAAGTCAAGTTCCCGCCTCCGGCGTGGGGGTCATTCCGGCGCCTCCCCCGGCGGCCGCGGCCGCGACAGGTCCAGCGCCCCCAGATCCTGGCGCAGGCGCAGCGCGAAGAAACCGGCGACGGCGACCAGGGCGCCGACCAGGATGACGGTCGACAGCTCGACCACCAGCGGCAGGCCGGGCATGCCGGTCGCCGCCAGCACCAGCCCGTTCTGCAGGCTGAGCAGCCCGATGCCCTGGCTGATGGCATGGCGCCGGGTGATCATCATCAGCATCCCCAGCAGCACCACCGACAGGGAGATGGCCAGGTCCTCGCGCGCCAGGGGGGCGGCGCCGGCGGTGGCGGGCAGCACGACCAGGATGGCCAGCGTCACCAGCCCGACTCCGGCGACCAGGCTGGGCCCGACGCCAAGGCCGGGCTCCAGCTCCCGCTGCAGCCCGAGATGCCGCAGCAGCCGGCGCAAGGCCAGCGGGATGACCACCGCCTTCACCGCGCCGGAGATCACCGCGGTGGCCACCAGCAAGGGCGCGTCCTGGAAGAAACCCTGCCAGGCGATGGCGAGCGCCAGCAGCGCGCCCTGGGTCGCGAAGCCGGAGACGAGGGCCACCAGCCGCCGCTGATAGAGCAGCACGAAGGAGAAGAGCAGCACGCCGCCGCCCAGCATATGCGCCACGTCATAGGGCCAGCCGCCGGCGTTCATGCGAGCCCCGTGGAAAGGAAGAGGAAGACCAGCCCGAGCAGCGCCAGCAGCAGCGCAGCACCCAGGAACTCCGGCACGCGGAACACCCGCATGCGGGCGATGGCGGATTCGAAAACGGCCAGCAGCAACGCCAGCAGCAGCAGCTTGGGCAGCCAGACGGCCAGGCCCAGCATCCAGGCCAGCGGCCCGGAATCCGCGGGCGCGATGCCGAAGGGCAGGAACAGCGCCGCCAGCAGCGCCAGCCACAGGGTCAGTCGCAGCGCCGCGGTCATCTGCCACAGCGCCAGGTGCCGGCCCGAGGCCTCCAGCAGCATGGCCCCCTGCAGCAGGGTGACCGCCGGGGCGCCAGCGGGATGGTCCAGCGGCTGGTCGAGCGGCACGCGGCCATTCTCCACCAGCGCCACCGCCAGCAGCGCGACCAAAGCGAGACCGAGCGAGATGCGCGGCCCCGGCGCGCCTTCCTGCAGGGCGATGCCGATGGCGTCCAGGTTGGTGCTGCCGGCCAGCATGGCGAAGCCCATCACGGCGAGCAAGAAGGCAGGCTCGGCGAAGGCGGCGAAGGACATGGCGCGGGCGGCGCCCAGCCCCCCCAGCCCGCTGCCGATATCGAGCGCCGCCAGCGCCAGGGCGCAGCGCGCGATCGCCAGCAGGCCGACGACCAGCAGAAGATCGGCCAGCGGCGACAGCGCCATGTCGCGGGCGAAGCCGGGCACCAGGCTGGCCGCGACCAGCGTGGCCGCCAGCCCGACATAGGGGGTGACGGCGGAGACGATGGAGGCGTTCTCGGCCAGGACGGGCCGCTTCTTCAGCAGCTTCAGCAGGTCGCGCCAGGGCTGCAGCAGCGGCGGGCCGCGGCGGCCCATCAGCCGGGCCTCGAGGATGCGGATGCAGCCCAGCAGCAGCGGGGCCAGCGCCAGCATCAGCAGCAGGTGCAGGAGCTGGGCGACGATGCCGGCGAGCAGGGTCATGCCCCGCCCCCCCACCAGGCCAGCACCCCGAGCAGCGCCAGGATCAGAAAGAAGACCATGCCGAGCAGGTGGCGGATGGAAAGGTCGCGCAGCCGCTCGGCCTGGTCGGCGCAGGCGGCGCGGGCGCGCAGCAGCGGCGCCAGCAGGGCGGGCAGCAGCGGGTCGTGGAAATGGCTTTGCAGCCGGGCCGGGCCCGTGTCGCCGGGCGGCGGCAGGGTGATGTCCTCGCGCGCGGCCAGCAGCCGGCGGGCCAGCATGCGGCGCAGGGGTTGCGCGAAGCCGAGGGCGCTGGGCTGGGTCAGCGGCTCGCCGAAGGGCAGATGCGGCGGCGGGGCGGCGAAACCGCCATCCCAGGCCGGGCCGCGCACCGTCGCCCGCGGAGAAATCTGCCGCAGCAGCGCGACCAGGCCGAGGAAGGCGACCGCCAGCAGCAGGGCAATGCCGAGCGGGCGGTAGTCGGAAGCGGCGGCCGCGGCGCTGACCGACCAGACACTGATCTCGGCCGGTCCCGCATGGCCGCTGACCAGGGACAGGGCCGGCGTCGCCAGCTGCAGCAGCGGCCCAGGCAGGATGCCGATGCCGCCTGCGGCGCCGGCGAGGGCTAAGAAAAGAAAACGCAGCGCCCGCGGCGGCTCCTGCGCCCCCAGGGTCCGCGGCGCGCGCGGCCGGCCGAGGAAGGCCAGGGCCCAGAAGCGCAGCATGGCCAGCGCGCCCAGCGAGGCGGCGACGCCCACGGAAGCCACGGCGGCGGCCACCAGCACCTGGAAGCCGAGCTCGCCGACCCGCCAGGCGGCCAGCAGCGCCTGCAGCAGCAGCCAGTTGCCGGCGAAGCCCGCCATCGGCGGCAGGGCGGCGGCGGCGGCGCAGCCGGCAATGGCGGCCAGCGCCACGGCCGGCATGGCATGGATCAGCCCGCCCAGCCGGTCGAGCCGGCGGGAGCCGGCGGAATGCTGGATCTCGCCGACGACGAGCGTCAGCAGGGTCTGGAACAGCCCGTGGCCGAGGGCGTGCAGCAGCCCGGCGCCGGCCGCCAAGGCGGCGAGCGCGCCCAGATCGGCGGCGCGCAGGCTGGCGGACAGGCCGAAGGCCAGGGCGACCAGCCCGAGATGGCCGAGCCCGGCGCAGGCCAGGATCGAGCGGGCATCGCCTTCCTGCGTCGCCCGCAGCGCGCCGAAGACGGCGGTCGCGGCGCCGGCCGCCAGCAGCGGCACGCCCCAGCCCAGCGGCTGGGCGGGGCCGCCGATATCCAGCAGCAGCCGGGCGGCGACATACAGAAAGACCTTGCCGACGACGGCCGAGAGCAGCGCGCCGGTGGAAGCCGGCAGATGCGGCTGCAGCAGCGGCAACCAGCCATGGAGCGGCAGCAGCCCGGCGCCGGCCCCTGCCCCCAGCATGACCAGCGCCATGACGGCGGCGGCCTGCCAGCCCTGCGGCGGCGCGGCGCGCAGCGCGGCGAAGGACAGGTCGCCGGCGGTGCCCGCCAGCAGGCCGATCGCCGTGGCCAGGCAGGCCAGGCTGAACAGGGAGAAGCCCAGGGCCAGGCCTGCGGCGAGGCGCGGGGCGGCGTCCTCGGCCTCGCCGGCAGCCAGCGGCAGCCAGAGCGCCAGCGCCGTCAGCCCGAGGCCCAGAAGGAGAGAAAAACCATCGGCGGCGAGCAGGGTCAGCGCCAGCCCGGCCAGCAGCAGCGGCAGCCCGGCCGCCTGGCGCGGCGGCGCCGCGGCCTCGCGCAGCGCGGCGAAGAGGGCGCAGGCCGCGCCCGACAGGCCGAGCAGCAGCAGGAACCAGGCCGAGAGCCCGTCCAGCGCCAGGCTCATCGGTCCCCAGGGCGGGCCGAAGGGCAGCAGCAGCGGCTCAGGCGCGCCGAGCGCCAGCGCCGAAGCCGCGCAGCCGGCCAGGCCCAGCGCCGCCAGGATGCAGGCGGCCGGCACCAGCCGCCCCAGCCGTGGCCGGGCGGCCGCGGCGAGGAAGGGTGCGGCGACGGCGAGCAGGGCCGCCAGCAGCAGCAGGCCGAGCAACAGGGCGGGCGGCAAGGTCACAGGACCAGGATAGGGCGCGTCAGAGCATTGCCAAGGACTGCTTCCGCTTCGGCGGCGGGAAGGCCGAGTCGAGCTCGGCCAGATCCTCCGGCGTCAGCACGATCTTCCAGACATCGGCGTTCTCGCGCAGATGCGCTTCCGAGCTGGCCTTTGGGATGCTGATCACGCCCGGGCCGCGCAGCGTCCAGGCCAGGGCGATCTGGGCCGGGCTGACGCCATGGCGGGCGGCGATGCGCTTCAGCGTGGCATGGCGCAGCAGCGCGCCGCCCTGCCCCACCGGCGAATAGGCCATGACCGGCATCTTCAGCCGCGCCGCATAGGGCAGCAGGTCGAATTCCACGCCGCGCGCCTCGAGATTGTAGAGCACCTGGTCGGTGGCGCAGGAAGACAGCCCCTCGCCCAGTTCCTCCAGATCCTCGACATCCAGGTTGGAGACGCCCCAGCGGCGGATCTTTCCCTGGGCGACCAGCTTCTCCATCGCTTCCACGGTCTCGTCGAGCGGCACGCTGCCGCGCCAGTGCAGCAGATAGAGGTCGAGAAAGTCGGTGTTCAGCCGCTTCAGGCTGGCCTCGCAGGCGCGCGGCAGGCGGGCGGCCGAGGCGTTCTGCGGATAGGCCTTGCTGACCAGGAAGGCCTCCTGGCGCCGGCCGGCGACGGCCGTGGCCACCACCTCCTCGGCGCCGCCATCGGCATACATCTCGGCGGTGTCGATCAGCGTCAGGCCGAGGTCGAGGCCGAGCCGCAGGCTGCGCGCCTCGGCGGCACGGTCGGCGCCGCGCTCGCCCATCTTCCAGGTGCCCTGGCCCAGGGCGGGAACGGTGCTGCCATCCGGCAGGGCGATTCTGTTCATGGCGGATTCCCCTCTGGCTTCCTACATTGCCCGGCATGCGCCGCCTCGCCACCCTCGCCCCGCGGATCCTCGCAATGCTGCTGCCGCTGGCCGCGCTGCCGGCCGCGGCGGCGACCGACAGCTATGGCCCCTGGATCCTGTCCTGCACCGCCGATCCGATGACCGACAAGGCCAGTTGCCGGATGGTGCACGAGACGCCGGTGGAGCCCGCCGCCAACGGCCAGGGCGCGCTGGCGCTGGAGGTCTCGCCGCGGCGCGGCCGGCTGGTGCCGGTGGTGACGGCGCGCGAGCTCGGCCTCGACAACCCGGCGCGCGGGCTGCTGGCGCTCACCGGCACGGTGCAGATGCGCTTTCCCCCCAACCCGCTGTTCGAGATGCCCTGCGCGCTGGAAGGCCGCAGCGTCGTCTGCTCCCCCCGCCCCGAGGATTCGGTCCGCGCAGCCGCCGAGCTGGCCCGCGCCGACCGCGTGCTGATCCGGGTGATGGGGCTTGGCTCGGCCACCGCCGAGGCGCCGCCGCGCGAGCTGCGCCTGGCGCAGACCGAGACGGCGCTGGCCGCCTTCACCGCCCGCGTGCCGCCCGAGCAGGGTGGCGAGCCCCCTCCGCCCTTCGACCTGCGCGAGCTGATGGGCCGGGTGCAGCGCTTCTTCCTGCAAGGCGAGTAGCGCGCGGGCGGCTTCTGCCCGCCCTAGCCCGCCTCGCGCCTACTGCTTGTCATCCGGAGCGGCCTGGCTTGCCGCCAGGGCCTCGCGCACGGCGCGCAGCAGGGGCCGCCGGGTCAGGAAGCCGGGCAGGTCCCGGGATGGGCTTTGGCTCATGGGCGGCATCCTCCTCTGCTGTGGCAGGGGAACGATGCCGGCACGGGTTGGTTGCGCCCGCGCTTCAGCCAGGCAGCGGCCGTCCTGCCGGTGGCTCTGGCCATTCGCCGGCCGATCCGCGGGGCTCCTCGACCGGGAAGCGGACAAGATGGGCGGTGCCCCCTGCCTCGCTGGCCCGGGACGTCTCGACCGAGCCGCCCAGCTGCGCCGCCAGGGCGCGGACCAGGCGGCGGCCCATGCCGCGCCGCCGCTGGGCTTCTGCCTGGTGACCCTCGGGCGGCATCTCGGGCAGCCCGACGCCGTCATCCGCCACGGTCAGCAGCAGATCGATGCCCTCGCGGCGAAAGGCCAGGCTGACGGCGCCGGCGCGCTCATCCGGGAAGGCGTGCTTCAGCGCGTTCATGATCAGCTCATTGGCGATCAGCCCGACCGCGCCCGCGCGCGCGACCGGCAGGCTGTGCGGCTCGGCTTCAATGAACAGGCCCACCGGGCTCAGATTGGTCAGGTTGCTGCGCAGATCCGCGACGAGGTCATGCAGGAAGTCGTGCATGTTCACCATCACCTGCCCTTCGCGGCGCGCCAGGCGGTCATGCACCCGGGAGAGGACCTGCACGCGCTCTGCCACGGCCTGCAGGGCAGCCGCCGTCTCCGGCGAGGCGCCGATCGCCTGCATCCGGGTGGTGGCGCTGATGCGGGCCAGATCGTTCTTCACGCGATGGCCGAATTCAAGCAGCAGCAGGTCGCGCTCGTGGATGGCCTCCTCGGCGGCGCGCCGGGCGGAGAGGATCTCGGCATGGGCTTTCTCGGCCTCCACATAGGCGATGTGGAGCGATTCGGTGATCAGGGCGATGAACAGGCCGGAGCCGAGGAACAGGGCGACGTTCAGTGCCGTCTCGGCGTTCGGTATGGCGAAGGAGTGGATCGGCGGAACGAAGTAGTAGACCGCCAGGCCGGTGCTGAGCAGCGCTGCGAAGATGCCCGAACCGCGGTCCAGCAGCACCGCCGACAGGATGATGGCGGGGAAGAACAACAGGAAGGGCAGCGTGGTCTGGTGCTCGAGCAGCCAGCGGCGGATGGCAAAGGCCAGCAGCACGAAGCCGGCGCTGGCGAGCCATCGCCAGGCGGTCGACAGGGAGCGAAGCAGGGCCGGGCGGACGAAACGGCGGAGGGGCATAGCCGAGTAACGGGCGCCCAACGTTGTGGTTCCGGTTCGATGCGGCGCGCGCCACCGGACTGCCGGACGCCTGTCCGTCACGGCATCCCCGTCAGCCCCTGGCGAGGCTCGCCCCCGGTGCCGAGGCGGGGCGCCGCGGGCTCAAGGCTGGGGCCGGGCGACCCGCCGCATCGCCCTGTCCCCGTTCAGCGCCAGGCGCGCAGCCGCCGCACCGCGTCCAGGATGTCGGCCTCGGCGCCGCAATAGCTCAGCCGCAGGAAGCGGCCGCCGCGGTCAGGGTCGAAATCCACCCCCGGCGTGGCGGCCACCCCGATCTCGGCGAGCATCCGCGCGCAGAAGGTAAGGCTGTCATTGGTCCGGTGCGAGATGTCGGCCCAGAGGTAGAAGGCGCCATCGGCCGAGGCCAGCTGCGGGAAGCCGGCGCCCGGCATCTCGTTCATCAGGATGTCGCGGTTGCGGCGGTAACGCTCGCGGTTGGCCTCCAGCTCCTCGGTGCAGTCCATCGCCGCCTGCGCCGCGACCTGGGCCACATGCGGCGCGCTGATGAACATGTTCTGGGCCAGCGTCTCGACCGGACGGATCAGGTCGTCCGGCAGCACCATCCAGCCGATCCGCCAGCCCGTCATCGCCCAGTATTTCGAGAAGCTGTTGATGACGATGGCGCTCGGGCCCAGGCTGGCCGAGCTCAAGCTGGCCGAGCTCAGCCTGCCCCCAGCCTCGTCGCCCGCCGCGGGCGCAGGCAGGCTGCCGGGACCGGCCTCGGCCACGCTGCAGCCGGCTGCCGTGGCCTCCGCCATGCCGTAGGACAGGCCGTGATAGATCTCGTCCGAGACCAGCCGCACGCCGTTGCCATGGCACCAGCGGGCGATGGCCTCGAGCTCTGCCGGCGCCAGCATGGTGCCGGCCGGGTTGCAGGGGGAGGCGACGATCAGCCCTTCGGGCCGCGGGTCGAGCGCCTCCAGCATGGCGATGGTCGGCTGGAAGCGGGTCGAGGCGTCGCAGGGCAGCAGCTGCGGCACCATGCCCAGCGAGGTCAGGATATTGGCGTAGGGCGGGTAGAAGGGCGCCGCCATGGCGACCCGGTCGCCCGGGTCGAAGGCCGCCAGGAAGGCCAGCGGAAAGGCACCCGAGGCGCCGACGGTGACCGCGATCCGCCCGGCCGGCACCACAGCGCCATACTTGTCGGCATAGTGCCGGCTGATGCGGGCGCGCAGCGAGGGCAGGCCGAAGGCCTCGGTGTAGCCCATCGGCGCGCCGGCCGAGAGGGCGCGCATCGCCGCCTCTGCCGCGCCGCGCGGGGCGCCGGTCGAGGGCTGGCCGACCTCCATGCGCAGCACGGCCGGTGCGCCGGGCGGCTGGGCCGCGGCCCGCGCATTGGCCGCGGCGATGACGTCCATCACCAGGAAGGGCGGCGCCTCGGCGCCGCGGCCGGTCTTCAGCATGCCAGGCTCCGGGCCTTACTGCTGGCCGGCCACCGCCAGGCCGGCGCTGCGCGGATCGGCTGCGGCGGTGCACTGGTCGGCCCGGCCGGGCATGTAGGCGGTGCAGCCGATGGCATTGGCCCGCCCCGGCTCGGGCACCGCGGCGACCGCGGCCGCGACCGGCTCGCGGCCCAGCAGGTGGCGGGCGGCCGGCAGGGCGGCGGCGACCGGCGCCTCGGCCTGGCCGGTGCCGGCGCCGGCATAGCGGAAGGCCTTCAGCGAGACATTGTGCGCCAGCACCGCCGAGAGCAGCGGCGGCTCGACCCGGCCGCGCGCAGGCGCCGCGGCCAGCACGAAGCCCAGCTGCGGCACGACGCGGCCGGTGCCGAAGAGGTTGTTCAGGCTGAAGGCGCAGGTCACCGCATTGCCGTCGCGGTCCAGCGTCACCAGGCTGGCCGAGGCCGGCAGCACCGGCAGCCCGGCGCTGGCCTGGGGCGGATTGGCCAGCAGCGCGGCGGCGTCGCGCCCGCCCTGGCGCCAGGCCATGGCGGCGGCCAGGCCCTGCTGCCCGGCGGCCTGGAGACTGGCATTGCCCTGCAGCGCCTTGAAGGCGACCGCCGCGGCCAGGCCGCCATCGGCCGGCGGCGGCAGGAAGGACAGCAGGTCGTTGCCGACGGTCATCTGGATCGGCGGCGCGAAGGACGGCAGCGCGGCGCGGAGATCCTCGACGCGGATCGGGCCGCCGGCCTGGGCCGAAAGCTGCTCGACGCGGCGGGCCAGCGCGCCCTGGTGCAGGTCGCCGACGCCGGCGGTGCGCAGGCTGGCCAGCGTGGTGGCGAGATCCGGCTGCAGCAGGGTCTCGCCCTCGCGCAGCGGCGTGCCGGCGGGCGCGAAGACCGCGCGGGCCGCGGGATCGGCCAGCAGCGGCCCGGCGACGCCGGCGATGTCCTGCGCCAGCGCGCGGGAGGTCGAGGTGCCGAAGCGCGCCAGCTGCTCGGCCGGGACCACCAGCTCCTCGAAGGGGCGGCGGCCGGCGCGGGTGTGCAGCGCGAAGAGGCCGCGGGCCAGCATCGGCACGGCGGCCGGGCGGTCGGCGCGCGGGCCGCTGGCAACCGAGGCCGGGCCCTGGAACAGCACCGCCTCGGTCTGGTTGCGGGCATGGGTATAGACCAGGCAGGCGCCGCCGCCGCCGAGGCCGGTGCGCGACGGCAGGGTCACGGCGAGCGTGAAGCCGGCCGCCACCGCCGCATCGACCGCGGTGCCGCCGGTCGACAGCACGTCGCGGGCGACGAGGGCCGCGCGCGGCTCGTCGGCGACGGCGCCGCCCAGGAAGCCCTGGACATAGCCCAGCTGGCCTTCGGTCGGGCCGCTGCCGCCGGCGACGCTGCCGAGGACGTTGTTCACCGTGCTGCAGCCGGTCAGCGCCAGCATGCCCAGCAGCGCCAGGCGGCCCTGCGGCAGCCCCTGCGGCAAGCGCCGCGACGACAGGGCTTGGAGGATGGACGGACGGCCCGGCCGGTTGCGCGCGATGCTGCTCATGCTGGCGATCTTACTCCGCTGCTGCCGGCCCGTTGCGCCTCCTGCAGGAAGGCCAGCCGATTCCGCAAGCCGCGCCATAGACGCCTTCGCCGCAAGCGGCAACCACGCGATGGGCGCGATCCGCCGGCGATCCGTTCCGCCCCGGGCGCCAGCGGGCCCCTCTGATCAAATCTGCGCAAGGCCGCCGGCGCTTCATCCTGGCATCCCCGCGCCGGCTGGCCGATGATGGTTCCGGAAAACCACCCGAGGCGGGAGATGGACTGCGCGTGATGATGCTTGTTTCGGTGGCCCCCCGCTTTGCCCGTCGCCTCTCCCTGGCCCTGACGGCCTGCGCCGCCCTCGCCTCGCCGATGGCGTCCCAGGCCCAGGCCCAAGCCCAGACTCAGCTGGGGCTGACCCCGCTGCAGCGGGCCGAGGTGGTCGAGGTGCTGCGCGATGCGCTGAAGCGCGACCCCTCGATCCTGCGCGAGGCGCTGGCGGCGATGCAGGAGGCCGAGACCCGCGACCGCGCGACGTCCCAGCGCGGCGCCATCCTGGCGCAGCGCGAGGCGCTGCTGGCCGACCCGGCCGATCCGGTGAAGGGCAACCCGCAGGGCAACCTGACCATCGTCGAGTTCTTCGATGCCCGCTGCGGCTATTGCAAGGCGCTGCACCCGACGCTGCAGGCCCTGCTGCGCGCCGATCCGCAGATCCGCGTGGTGATGAAGGACCTGCCGATCCTCGGGCCGGCCAGCGTGGTCGCCAGCCGCGCGCTGCTCGCCGCGCAGCGCCAGGGCAAGTACGCCGCCTTCCAGGATGCGCTGATGCAGCTGCGCGGCGAGCCGACCGAGGCGGCGCTGCAGGCCGAGGCGCAGAAGCTAGGCATCGACTGGGTGCGGGCGAAGCGCGACATGGAGGATCCGGCGATCCTGGCGCGGCTGCAGCACAATGTCGGCCTGGCCCGGGCATTGTCGATCGAGGGGACGCCGGCGCTGGTCATCGGCAACACCCTGGTCCCCGGCGCCGTCGACCTGCCCACGCTGCAGAACCTGGTCGCGCAGGCCCGGCAGGAGGCGCGCCAAGGTGGCTGAGCCGGGCCTGGACCCGGCGGCGCTCGCCCGCGAAAGGTCGCTGCTGGGCAGCGCCCTGGCCGATATCGGCACGGTGATCCTGTTCACCGCCGTGTCGCTCTGGTCGCATTCGATGACGACCCTGGCCGAGCTCGTGCGCGGCGGCCTGCTGACCATGCTGGAGCTGGTGATCTACGGGCTGATGCGCCGCATCCATCGCGGCCAGATGGCGGCCTATGAATTCGGCTCGGGCAAGGTCGAGCAGTTCGCCAACCTGATCGTCGGCCTGGCCATGGCCGCCGGCGCCGCCTGGGTCGCCAGCCGCGCCATCGGCCGCTTCACCGCCGGCGAGGCCGCGGTCTATGGCAGCGCCCTGTCGCTCTGGGCCGCCTCCGGCGCCGCGGCGGTGAACCTGGCGGTCAATGTCGCCGCCGGCGTCGCGCTGTGGCGGGCCGGGCGCGACGGCACCTCGGTGCTGATGACCGGGCAGATCCGCTCCCGCGTCTCGAAGATCCTGGCCTCCACCGTCGCGGTCGGCGCCGTGGTGCTCTCGGCCATCGCCCCCGGCTCGACCACCAGCCGCGTCGCCGACCTGGTGGGCACCCTCTTCGTCGCCTGCGTCATGCTGGGCGTCACCGCGAAGCTGTGGCGGGAATCGTTGCCCGACCTGCTCGACCGCAGCCTGGACGAGGAACGGCAGATGCTGCTGAACCGCGCGCTGGGCGCCCGTTTCGCCGATTACGACGCGCTGCTCTCGGTGCGCAGCCGCAGCTCCGGCAGGAGCGTGCATGTGAAGATCGAGCTGGGCTTCCGCGGCGCCATGACCCTGGCCGCGGTCGACGCCGCCACCGCCGGGCTGCGGGCCGAGATCGCGGCACTGATCCCCGGGGCGGATGTCACCATCGTGCCCCGGGCGGTCTGACAAAACCCTGCGAAGCGTGTCCCCTTCCCCCGGTTGCCGATCTCGCACCTGCGTATAGAGTTGCCGCGGGAGAGCAGAGGGGGATGGCCTTGCCGACGCAGCCTGGCGCTTCGCTGGACCTCCGCGACCGCGGAGCCGCCGACACGTGACAGGGGGGGCGCGCGCCTTCCTGCCGCATTTCCCGGTCGAGCTGCCGGTGCCGGACCTGCGCCCCTGGGCCTCCGGCAACCTGCTGCCCGGCGTCTGGAGCTTTTCCTCGGATCGGCCCGGGCCGCATGTCGCGCTGGTCGGGCTGATCCATGGCAACGAGATCGCCGGCGGCATCCTGCTGGCGCGCTGGCTGGAGCAGGGGCTGCGCCCGGCGCGCGGCCGGCTGACGCTGATCCTGGCCAATCTCGCCGCCTTCGCCCGCTTCGACCCCGCCGACCCGACGCTCAGCCGCTTCGTCGACGAGGACCTGAACCGCGTCTGGTGCGACAAGGTGCTGGACGGCCCGCGCGACAGCGCCGAGCTCCGCCGCGCCCGCCAGCTGCGCCCGCTGCTGGCCGAGGTCGACATCCTGCTCGACCTGCATTCCATGCTCTGGCCCTCCGACCCGCTGATGCTGGCGGGCGGCAGCCTGCGGGCGCGGCAGCTCGGCCAGAAGCTCGGCGTGCCGCCGCTGGTGGTCTCCGACCAGGGGCACAGCACCGGCCGCCGGCTGATCGACCACGCCACCTTCAGCGCCGAGGGCAGCCATCGCACCGCGCTGCTGGTCGAGGCCGGGCAGCACTGGGAAGCGGCGACGCTGGCGACGCTCGAGGCCTGCGCCACCGCGCTGCTGCGCGAGACCGGCCTGCTGCCGGGCGGCGCCGTCGAGCACCCGCGCGCCCGCGCCGCCGAGGTCACCCGCACCGTCATCGCGGGGACGCATTCCTTCGGCTTCGTGCAGACCTTCCGCGGCGGCAGCGTCATCCCCGAGCGCAACACGCTGCTGGCCCTCGACGGCGAGACCGAGATCCGCACGCCGCATGACGACTGCCTGCTGGTGATGCCCTCGCCCCGCACGATGCGCGGCCATACCGCGGTGCGCCTGGCCCGATTCCTCGAAGACTGAGAAGAAGAAGCAGGAACATGCCCGAGACCGACGCGCCGCGCCGCCCGGCCGCGACCATCCAGCGCCAGATCGAAGCGATCCTCGCCGCCTGGGGCATGGCGCCGGAGCCGTGCGCCACCACCGCCGCCATCATGGTCGAGAGCGACCTGATGGGCATCGATTCGCACGGCCTGTCGATGCTGCCGATGTACGAGACGCTGCGCGCCGACGGCGTGCTCCGGATCAACGGCGCGCCCAAGGTCATCCGCGAGAATGGCTGCACCGCGCTGCTCGACGGCGGCGCAGGCCTCGGCCATCCGGTTTCCGCCTGGGGCATGGACCTGGCCACCGACAAGGCGCTGGCCCAGGGCGTCGGCATCGTCGGCGTGCGCAACTCGCATCATTTCGGCGCCGCCGGCTGCTACGCCCGCCGCGCCGCCCGCCGCGGCGCCATCGGCATGGTGATGACCACCGCCCGCAGCATCCTGGCGGTGCCCGCCCGCGGCGCGCAGCCGATGCTGGGCACCAACCCGCTGGCCGTCGCCGCGCCCGGCAGCGGGACCGACCCGGCCTTCGTGCTCGACATGTCCAGCACCACCGCCGCCGGCAACAAGGTGAAGGTCTATGCCTTGAACGGCTGGCCCCTGCCGGAAGGCTGGGTGGTCGACGGCGCCGGCCGCCCGGTCACCGACGCGGCCGAGGGCATGCAGTACCTGTTCCGCCGCGCCGAAGGGGGCCTGACGCCGCTGGGCGGCCGCGCCGAGACCGCCGGCCACAAGGGCTATGGCCTGGCGATGATGGTGCAGATCCTGGCGGGAACGCTGACCGGCGGCGCCCTGTCGGTCCGCGACACCAGGCCCGGCCAGCCCGACAATGTCGGCCACTTCTTCCTGGCCATCGACCCGGCCGCCTTCCGCGCGCCCGAGGAATTCAGCGCGGATCTCGAAAGCTTCACCTCGATCATGCGCGCGACGCCGCCGGCCTCGGCCGACGAACCCGTTCTGGTTCCCGGCGACCCGGAGCGCGCCGAGCACGCGCGCCGCCTGGATCTCGGCATCCCCGTGCCTGGAACTCTTGCAGCTCAGATCAAGGGAATCTGCGAGAGAGCGAGGATAGAGTTCCTTCTTTCGTAGAGAAGAACAGGGGCAGGCCAGGGGAATGAATTCCCCTGGACCCCTTCTTTTTTCTGTCAGACTGCCGTGTCCACGTGGAGAAAGGACGTGAAATGGCCAGTCGGCAGCACGACCTTCGAGGTTGCGCCGTTTTATGATTCTGTGTCCCGCCGCGATGCCCTGGTGTCGCCTGCGGTCAAGCGGCTGGGCGTCCAATGGCCGACAGAACAGAAAGAAGATGGGGGTCTGGGGGAATTCATTCCCCCAGCCTTGCCCGAACTCTTCTCTGGAACCGCCTTCTCTTAAGAAGGCTCGCCAACGACCGGCGTATGCCCCAGTCCCACGATGAAGGCCGTGATCGCCGCGGCAGCCGCGTCCAGGCGGGCGGCATCCGTGCCCTTGGCCACCAGCGCCACGCCGCCGCCTTCGCTGCGGTAGAAGGGGTAGGAGCCGATGTCGAGCTCCGGGAAGTCCTTCTGGATCTGGCCCAGGCCTTCGGCGATGGCGCCTTCCAGCATGCCGCGGGCGTGGACGGTGCGCGACTGCACCGGGGTGCCGCCGCGCAGGCTGGGGGCCAGGCCTTCGAACATCGCCTGCATGATGCGCGGCACGCCGGCCATGACGTGGACGTTGCCGATGATGAAGCCGGGCGCGATGGAGACCGGGTTGTCGATCAGGCTGGCGCCGCGCGGCATGGTGGCCATGCGCTGCCGGGCGGCGTTGAACTCGGCGGGCGGGGTCTGGCGGGCGTAGTGCGCCTCCAGGCGGCGCCAGGCCTCGGGATGCGGCTCCCAGGGCACGCCGAAGGCGGCCGCGATGCATTCGGCGGTGATGTCGTCATGCGTCGGGCCGATGCCACCGGTGGTGAAGACATGGTCGAACTTCGCGCGCACCTCGTTGACGGTGCCGATGATGGTCTCGGGCACGTCGGGGATGACGCGGACCTCGCGCAGCGG
This sequence comes from Teichococcus deserti, assembly GCF_001982615.1. Taxonomy (GTDB): domain Bacteria; phylum Pseudomonadota; class Alphaproteobacteria; order Acetobacterales; family Acetobacteraceae; genus Pseudoroseomonas; species Pseudoroseomonas deserti. Next base: position 16,286 of record NZ_MLCO01000198.1, read on the forward strand.
GATGCCGATCTCGCCGAGCCGGGTCGCCAGGAACTTCAGGTTGGCATCCTGGGTGCGGCCCGAGAGCACCTCGTTGCCGATGATGAGCAGGCAGGCCGTCGGATTGGTCATGGCGCGTTCCGCTTGTCGGTGTCGCGGCAATCCTAGGCCGATCGGGCGGCGGCGGAAGGGGGGGGTGCCCTTCCGGCAGCCGGCGATGCGCGAAGGCTGGGCGCGGAGCATGCGGGCGGCGCCGCCAAGCCGCCCGAGGCGGCGCCGGCGCCTGAGGCCTACAAGAAGTCCCGAAGCAGCGCGACCAGCGGCTTGTCCGCCGGCGGCATGGCATAGTCGGAAAGCTTGTTGGGACGGACCCAGGCCAGGGCCTGGCCTTCCCTCGCCGTCACCGTGCCCTCCCAGCGGCGGCAGAGGTAGAGCGGCATCAGCAGGTGGAAGCGGCCGGCATCGTGGCTGGCGAAGGTGAAGGGTGCCAGGCAGGCAGCGGAGACGTCGATGCCGAGCTCCTCGCGCAGCTCGCGGATCAGCGCGTCCTCGGGCGTCTCGCCGGCTTCCAGCTTGCCGCCGGGGAATTCCCACAGGCCGGCCATCGGCTTGCCTTCCGGGCGGCGGGCCAGCAGCACGCGGCCATCCGGGTCGACCAGGGCGCAGGCGGCGACCAGCAGCATCGGCTTGGCGCCGGCGGCGGGCTCGGCCTTCGGCACCACCGGCTCGGCGGTGGGGGGGAACTCGGTCATGTCCTCGCGGCCGCCTTCGAAGCAGACCACGGGCAGGCGGCCGTTGCGGGCCAGGAAATGCGCCTCCGCCCGGCCGGATTCCTTCAGCCCCAGCCGCTGCAGCACGGCGCCGGAGCGGGCATTCTCCTCCAGGACATGGGCGAAGATGCGGTCCAGGTCGAGATGCGCCAGGCCCCAGCGCGCCAGCCGCCCGGCGGCCTCGGCGGCGACGCCATGGCCCCAGAAGCGGCGGCCGACCCAGTAGCCGAGCTCGGCGCGGCGGCTGTCGGCCTCGCGCGTCAGGCCGACGCAGCCGACCAGCACCTCGGTGTCGCCGTCCTGGCCGACGATGGCCAGGTGCCAGGCGCTGCCCTCGGCCAGCTGCCTGTGGGTGGAGGCGATCCAGTCATCCGCGAGCTCGCGCGGATAGGGAAACGGCACGCGCGACAGCCAGCGCACGACCTCCCAGTCATTGATCAGCCGGTGCAGCTCGGCGGCGTCCTCGGCGCGCAGCGGGCGCAGCGTGAGGCGCTCGGTGCGCAGCGGCGCGAAGTCCAGGTCGGTGGTCATGGGCGGGCAGCCAGGCGGGAATGGCGGAGGCGGGCGTTGCGGGAGCGGGCCGGCCCCCGCGGCGGCGACAGGCGCCGCCGCGGGGACCGTTCACGCATCAGCGCTTCCACCAGCCGCGCTTCTTCGGCGCGTCGGCGGCGGCTTCGACCAGCGTCGGCTGCACCGGGGCGGCGGCCACCGGCTCGGCGTCCTCCGCCGGGCCACCCGCCGGGGCGTCAGCCGGGGCCTCGACCGCGGGAGCGGCCGGCGCCTCGGCCACCGGCGCCGCCGGCGCGGGGGCCGGGGTTACCGGGGCAGCTTCGGCCGCAGCCTCGGCCGGCGCATCCACCGGCGCGTCCACCGGCGCATCCACCGGCGCGGCGCCGGCCTTCTTGCGGCTGCGCTTGGCCGGGGCCTTGGCGGCGGG
>NZ_MLCO01000199.1 GCF_001982615.1 Teichococcus deserti
GCCCGGTGCCGGCCGACCCCGAGGTGCTCGACTTCCAGGACGAGCTCGAGCAGGTCATTGCCGAGCCGCCGCCGCCCTGGCTGCGCGGCCCCCACTACCTGGTCGCCCTGCTGCTGGTCGGCCTGGTCGCCACCGCGGCGCTCACCGAGACCGACATCGTCGTCGTCGGCACCGGCCGCCTGGTGACCGACAGCCCGCCTTTGGTCCTGCAGCCGATGGACCGCTCGATCATCCGCGAGATTCGCGTCCGCCCGGGCGAGCGCGTCTCCGCCGGCCAGGTCCTGGCCGTGCTCGACCCCACCTTCGCCCGCGCCGACCGCGCCGCCCTCGACACCCAGCGCCAGGCGCTGGCCGCCCAGGCCGCCCGCCTGGAAGCCGAGCTGACCGAGCAGCCGCTGGCCGCCCCCGCCCCCGGCAACCTGGACGCCGCCCTGCAATTCACCCTGTGGCGCCAGCGCCAGGCGCAATACGCCACCCGCCTGGCCGGCTTCGACGAGGAGATCGGCAGCCAGCAGGCCGCCATCCGCACCGCCGAGGAGCAGGCCACCTACCTGTCGCAGCAGCTGGCCGTCGCCAGCGACGTCGAGGGCGTCCGCGCCCGGCTGCTGGAAGGCCAGGTCGGCTCCCGCCTGCAATATCTCGGCGCCCGCGGCCAGCGGCTGCAGACCGAGCAGGACTGGCGCGGCGCCCTGAACCGCGCGACCGAGCTGCGCCACAGCCTCGCCGCCCGCCGCGCCGAGCGCCAGGCCTTCCTCGACGAATGGCGCCGCAGCCTGCTGGAAGAGGCCGTCCGCACCCGCGGCGAGCTGACCCGCGTCGAGGAGCAGCTGACCAAGGCCGCCCGCCTGGACGAGCTGACCCGCATCACCGCCCCCCAGGACGCCGTCGTGCTCGAGGTCGCCCGCCGCTCGGTCGGCTCGGTGCTGCGCGAGGGCGAGGCGCTGATCAGCCTGACCCCGGCCGACGTGCCGCTGATCGCCGAGGTCACCATCGGCTCGGCCGATATCGGCTACACCAAGTCGGGCGACGCGGTGACGGTGAAGGTCGACGCCTTCCCCTTCCAGCGCCACGGCGCGGTGTCAGGCCATCTGCGCGCCATCAGCCAGGAATCCTTCACCCGCGGCAGCGAGAACCGCGACGCCGAGACCCCGCCCGCCATGGGCGGCGGCGCCGTCCATCGCGGCCAGGTGACGCTGGACGGCATGGCGCTGCGCAACCTGCCCGACGGCGCCCGGCTGACGGCGGGCATGACGGTTTCGGCCGAGATCATGGTGGGGACGCGAAGTGTCCTCGCGTACTTCCTGTATCCGATCACGCGGGGGCTGCAGGAAAGCATTCGGGAGCCGTAAGGCCAGGGGAATGAATTCCCCTGGACCCCATCTTTTTTCTGTCAGATTGCCATGTCCACGTGACGAAAGTACGTGGCCCTGCCCAGCGGCAGCGCGACCTTTGAGTGCGGCGTCCCGCCTCACCGCCGGACAGCGGCAGCCTGACAGAAAAAAGATGGGGGTTTGGGGGAATTCATTCCCCCAACCTGTCCCCTGGCCCTTCCTTCAACCAACACTGTGTTAATAAACCCCTCGCATATCCAAGCGGCGGTCCCGGGGAAAAGCCACGATGAAGCGCGCGCACAAACGAGTTCTGGTCACCGGCGGCGCCGGCTTCCTGGGGTCGCATCTGTGCGACCGGCTGCTGGCGCGGGGCGACGACGTGTTGTGCGTCGACAACTTCTTCACCGGCTCGCGTGACAACGTCCTGCATCTGCTCGGCCATCCGCGCTTCGAGCTGATGCGGCACGACGTGACCTTCCCCCTCTTCGTCGAGGTGGACGAGATCTACAACCTGGCCTGCCCGGCCTCGCCGGTGCATTACCAGAACAATCCCGTCCAGACGATCAAGACCGCCGTGCATGGCGCCATCAACATGCTCGGCCTGGCCAAGCGGCTGAACGCGCGCATCCTGCAGGCCTCGACCTCGGAGGTCTATGGCGATCCCACGGTGCATCCGCAGCCCGAGGATTACCGCGGCAACGTCAATCCGATCGGCCCGCGCTCCTGCTACGACGAGGGCAAGCGCTGCGCCGAGACGCTGTTCTTCGACTATCACCGGCAGAACAAGGTGGATATCCGCGTCGCGCGGATCTTCAACACCTATGGCCCGCGCATGCATCCCAACGACGGGCGGGTGATCTCCAACTTCGTCACCCAGGCGCTGCGCGGCGAGCCGATCACCCTGTTCGGCGACGGCCAGCAGACGCGCTCCTTCTGCTATGTCGACGACCTGATCGACGGGCTGATGCGCCTGATGGATGCCGAGGGCGAGGCCCATAGGCCGGTCAATATCGGCAACCCCGGCGAGTTCACCATCCGCGAGCTGGCCGAGCTGGTGGTGCGGCTGACCGGCACGGGCAGCGAGCTGGTCTATCGCCCGCTGCCGACCGACGACCCGATGCAGCGCTGCCCGGACATCACCCGGGCCGAGAGGCTGCTGGGCTGGGCGCCGCAGGTGCCGCTGGAGCAGGGGCTGCGGCGCACCATCCCCTATTTCGCCGAGGCCCTCGGCCTCGAGGCGCCCGCGCTCGCCTGACCTGACCGCGCCCGGGGAGGATCCCATGCAGAATTCCGGCATCGTGGCGCTCTTCGCCACCGCCCAGCAATTCGCCGCGCAGCCGCAGATCGCGCTGGCGCTGTATCGCGACTATCTGGCGCAGAACCCCGACGATCCCCTGCTGCACGCGGTCTATTTCAACCAGGCGGTCCTGCTGGCCAGCCAGAACGACGTGGGCGCCGCCGCCCAGGCCTTCGGCGAGGCGATCCGCCGCGCGCCGGGCTTCATCCCGCCCTATATCAACCTGGGCGCCTTGTACGAGAAGCTCGGCGCCATCGACCATGCGCTGGACCACTGGAAGCATGCGATCGACATGCTGGCCGCGGTCAGCCCGGACAACCTGACCTACAAGCTGACCGCGCAGAAGCAGACCGCCCGGCTGCTGGAGGACCGCAAGCAGCTGGCCCGCGCCGAGGCCATCCTGCAGGAGATGCTGCTGCTGCAGCCGCATCAGCGCGACGTGCTGCAGCACTGGGTGGCGCTGCGCCAGCGCCAGTGCCGCTGGCCGCTGCTGCAGCCGCTGGGGCCGCTGGACCTGGTCGAGATGAAGCGCCGCCTGGCGCCGCTGAGCCTCGCCACCTACACCGACGACCCGATGCTGCAGCTGGCCAATTCCTGGTCCTACAGCCAGCGGGACGTGGGCTATCCCGAGCGCTTCAACACGCTCGAGGACTTCTCCCCCGCGCCGCGCGAGGGAAGGCGGCTGCGCATCGGCTATCTGTCGTCCGACCTGCGCGAGCATGCCATCGGCTTCCTCACCGCCGACATGTACCGCCTGCACGACCGCGACCGCTTCGAGATCTTCGTCTACTACTGCGGCATCGCCGCCGAGGACACCACCAAGCAGCGCATCCGCGACCAGGTCGAGCATTGGCACGACGTCACCCCGCTGGACGACGACGCGGCGCTGGCCCTGATGCGGCAGCACGGCATCGACATCCTGGTCGACGTCAACGGCCATACCCGCGGCGCCCGCACCGCGCTGCTGGCCCGCCGCCCGGCCCCGGTGATCGTCAACTGGCTGGGTTTCCCGGCTTCGATGGGCAGCCCCTACCACCACTACATCATCGCCGACGACTTCATCATCCCTGACGGGCACGAGCGCTTCTTCACCGAGACGGTGCTGCGCCTGCCCTGCTACCAGCCGAACGACCGCAACCGCGTGCTGGCCGAAAGCGCGCCGAGCCGCGCCGAGGCCGGCCTGCCGGACGACGCCACCGTCTTCTGCAGCTTCAACGGCACGCAGAAGGTCACGCCCTTCGTCTTCGCGCGCTGGATGGCGATCCTGCGCGGCGTGCCGGGCAGCGTGCTCTGGCTGCTGAAATCCAGCGAGGAGGTGGATGTCCGCCTGCGCCAGCTGGCGACCGAGCACGGCATCGATCCTGGCCGCCTGGTCTTCGCGCCGCTTGCCAGCAACCGCGACCATGTCGCGCGCTATCCGCTGGCCGACCTGTTCCTCGACACGGCGCCCTATGGCGCGCACACCACCGCCTCCGACGCGCTGTGGATGGGCGTGCCGGTGCTGACCACGCCGGGGCAGAGCTTCGCCTCCCGCGTCTGCGGCAGCCTGGTGCGCGCCGCCGGCCTGCCCGAGCTGCTGTGCGCCGACGGCGAGGATTACGTCCGCCGCGCCATCGACCTCGGCCAGGATCGGGCGAAGCTGGCGGAGTATCGCGACCGGCTGCTCGCCAACCGCCAGACCTCCGTGCTGTTCGACACCGGGCTTTTCGTCCGCAAGTTCGAAGAGCTGTTCGAGGGCATGTGGGAAGACGTCATGGCCGGCCGTCTGCCGCGGCCCGACCTGACCAACCTGGACAGCTACCTCGAGATCGGCGTCGCGCTCGACCACGAGAGCGTCGAGTTCGGGCCGGACTTCGAAGCCGCCTACAGGGACGCCATCGCCCGCCGGCACCGCTTCACGCCCTTCGCGGCCGACCGCCGCCTCTGGCCCGCGGAGGACGCGGCATGAGCGACGCCCTCTCCCCCGCGGAGGCCGCCTGGCTGCTGCCGCGGCTGGGCCAGGAGCTGCCGGCGCCGGAAGCCGAACTGCGCCAGGGCCTGCTCGCCCGGCTGCGGCTGGAGCAGCTGCTCGGCCTGGTCGAGACCAGCGATCTGCCGCGCCCGCCGCTCTCCATGATCGGCGTCTATCGCGACTGGATCATGGCCAATCAGGGCTCGCCGCAATCGGCGGCGGCCTGGTTCAACCTCGGCGTCGAATGGGCGCCGCATGACGCCGGCAAGGCCGCCAGCGCCTATCAGCAGGCGCTGGCGCTGAAGCCGGACTTCCACCCGGCCGCGGTCAATCTCGGCCTGTCGCTGGAACGCCAGGGCCAGACCGAGGCGGCGCTGGCCTGCTGGGCCGAGGCGCTGCAGCCCGACGCCGCCCGCACCGCGCTGCTCAACCACCGCGGCCGCGTGCTGGAGGAGCTGGGGCGCTTCGAGGAAGCCATGGAGCTTCTCTTCAGGTCGCTGCTGACCGACCCGAACCAGCCCGACGTGGTGCAGCACTGGAGCCACCTGCGCCAGAAGACCTGCACCTGGCCGATCGTCCCGCCCGAGGGCCTGCCCGGCCTGCCCTATCGTGAGCTGGTGACGCAGTCCGGCCCGCTCGGCGCCCTGGCCCTGCTGGCCGAGCCGGAGGCGCAGCGTGAGGTCGGCCACCACTGGCTGACCCGCAAGATCGCCCCTGCCCCGCACCGCCTGAGCCCGCCCGAAGGCTACGGCCACGACCGCATCCGCATCGGCTACATGTCCTCGGACTTCTGCCGCCACGCGATGAGCTTCCTGATCGTCGAGCTGCTGGAACGCCACGACCGCAGCCAGTTCGAGGTCTTCGGCTACTGCTCCAGCATCGACGACGGCAGCCCGATCCGTGCCCGGGTGCTCGCGGCCCTCGACCACTACGTTCCCGTCCGCGCGCTGGACGACGCGGCGCTGGCCGAGCGCATCCGCGCCGACGAGATCGACATCCTGATCGACCTGAACGGCATGACCAAGGGCGCGCGGCTGCAGACGCTGCGCTGGAAGCCAGCGCCGGTGCAGGCGACCTATCTCGGCTATATCGGCTCGGTCCCCTTGCCCGAGCTCGACTGGCTGATCTGCGACGACTTCACCATCCCACCCGACCGCGCGGCCGAATACAGCCCCACCCCCCTGCG
>NZ_MLCO01000002.1 GCF_001982615.1 Teichococcus deserti
GTGCCGGGGGTGCTGCGGGCAGCGGCGGGGCGGCTGCCGGACCGCCCGGCGGCGGCGCGGCAGGTGCGGGCGGCGCCGCGCTGCCCAGCACCGCCGGATGGTTGTCCGCCGCCACGCCGCCCAGCCGCGTCGCGGCATCCTCGCTGCGGTCGCCAAGATCGGCGACGGCGGCCAGGGCGCGGGCGGCGTCCAGCCAGCCCAGCATCTCGTCCGGCGGCAGGCCGGCGGCGCTGGCGGCCCTGGCGGTGGCGCCGGGCATCAGCTGCAGCAGCGTGCGCAGCAGCAGCCGGTCGCGCGGCGTGGACTCTGTCCTGGCCAGATAGGCGGGCAGCTCGGCGGGGCCGAGGCGGATGAAGGGGCCGAACTTGTCCTCGCCCGTCGGCAGCCAGCGCAGGAAGGCCTCCGGATGGCCGGCGGCCTGGCGGAACTCCAGCTGCGGGCCGCCGGCCGAAATCGACAGCTTCAGCCGCAGGCCGGGCCAGCGCTGCGCGCCGATGGCCAGGCTCATCACCGTCATGTCGAGGTGGCGGTAGGGATTGCTGCCACGCGGCGGGTAGTACTGGTTCAGCATCACCGCCTCGAGGCTGGCCACGGCCGGCAGCGCGGTGGCGGGTTCCGGGGCGGCTTCGACACGCGGCACGGCGGCGGGCAGAGGCGGCGGCGGCAGGCTGCGCGACGGGGTGGCGGCGACGCGCGCCGCCAGCTGCTCGCCGTCGCCGGCGGCGAGAAACTCGATCGCCAGGAGCTCGACGGCGCAGCCGGCCGGGGCCGGGCCGCCGTCGCGTGCGGCCAGCGCCACCACCAGCTGGCTGCTCAGGCCCAGCGCCAGCGGCAGGGTCAGCGCCAGCTGCAGCGATCCGTCGGGCGCGAAGCCGCGCCAGCCGGAGAAGCGGCCGGCGGCATCGCGCGGCGCCAGGTCGGCCGGCGTCGCGATGCCCTGCTCGCATGGGAGGATCCAGGCGGCGAGACCCAGATCGGCGGCGGCGCCGTGGCGCAGCGCCGCGGTGATGCGCAGCACCCCGAGCCCGGCATTGTGCAGCTGTGGCAGATGCAGCACGGCCAGGCCCGGCGCCGCGGCAGGGGTGCGCAGCAGGGCGCGCGGCGCCTCCTCGCCCAGGCCCAGCAGGCTGACCGAGCCGGAGAGGGCGCGGGCCAGCGGCCAGCCGGTCTCGGCCAGGGCATGGGGCAGGCCGGGCTCGGGCAGGGCCAGCCCCGCCTCGTCCCAGCGCCACCAGGCGGGGGCGGTGAAGCGGCTGCCGGGCTCGGCGGTCCAGGCGCGCAGCGCCAGCGCGCGGTCGGCGGGGGCGGCGAGGCCCTCGGCGCGGACGGCGCCGGCGGCGCGGGTCCAGCCGGCATCGAGGGCGATCGACAGGCCTTCGGCGCCCTCGGCCTGGATGACCAGCAGCGCGGTTTCGGCGAGCGCCGGCAGCGGCCCCGGCAGGTCGAGCAGCAGCCAGCCGGGCGCCAACCCCGCGAGCGGCACCAGCCAGGCGCCCTGCACCCGGCCGCTCTCGGCACCGATCAGGCGGATCTGCAGAAGGCCCTGCGCCAGGCTGGACAGATGCAGCCCGATGCGGGTCAGCGCGTCCAGCCGCAGCCCCAGCGGCTGGCGCAGCCGCAGCGCGCCGTCCTGCGCCGCCAGCGCTTCCGGTCCGGGCTCGGTGGACAGCGCCAGGCGCGGCGCCGCCGGCGGGCGATGCGCCAGCTGGCGGGCCAGGGCGCCAAGCGCCGTGCGGGTCTCCTCATGGTCCTGGCGCAGCGCGACCTGGGCCTGCTGCAGCCTGGCCGCTCGGTCGGTCGCGGCGGCGAGCAGGGCCAGCAGCGCCTCGGCGAGCTCCGGCCAGGCCTCGGCGGCGGTGGCGGCCTGGATCAGCCGCGGCGGCTCCTGGTCCTGGGCGCGCCACCAGCCGCCCCATTCGCCCAGCCGGCCGGCGTCGCGGGCGACCACGGCGACCAGGCCGGCGGGCGGCAGGTCAAGCGGCAGCAGGTCCTCGGGCGGCAGCAGGTCCTCGGGCGGCAGCAGCTCCTCGGGCGGCGCGGCCGGCGCGGCGTCGCGCCTCAGCCAGATCCCCTGGCCCGGCAGCGGCGCGGCCCACCACAGCGCCAGGCCGGCGAGGCGCAGGGTGTCTGCCTGCGGAAAATCGGCCGGCAGGACCAGGCCAGGGCCGCCGCCGGCCAGGGCCGCCAGATCGGCGGGGGCAACATAGAAACGCATCATGCCGCGTGCTCCGGCTCCAGGCGGCGGATCCAGCCGGCCATGCTGTTCTCCCAGTCGGTCGCGGCGCCGCGCGCCGCGGCGCCGGCGGCCAGCCGCCGGCACAGCGCCGGGTCGCCCGCCAGGGCGCGCAGGCGATCGATGCAGTGGGCCACGACAGAGTCCTCATCGGCCGGCACCAGCAGCCCGTCGACGCCATGCTGCACCGCTTCGGCCACCGCGCCGGTGTCGGTCGCGACCAGGATGCAGCCGAAGCGCTGCGCCTCGGGGATGGTCAGCGGCGCGCCTTCGAAGCGCGACGGCAGCAGCACGACATCGGCCCAGGCATAGAGCGCGTCGAGCGCGGCGGTGCCTTCGGCCGCCGGCTCGATGGCGACGCCGGTGCCGGACAGGTCGGGCGGATCGGCATCCAGCACCGGATGGCCGACGACGCGCCATTCGATCGTCGTATCGGCGACACCCAGGATGATCGGCCGCAGCCGGTCCGGACCCTTCTGGTGGTCCAGCCGGCCGAGGAAGAGCACGCGCAGCGGCGTCTCCGGCGCGCGCAGCTGGCGGGCGGCGCAGGCGGCCGCGGCGCGGGCCGGGTCGGCGGCGTAGGAGGCGGCGTTGGGCAGCACGAGGATCTTCTCGGGCGGGACGCCCTGGCCGACGCACCAGTCGCGCAGCGCGCGCGACACCGACAGGAAGCCGTCATAGCCGGCCTCGTAGGCCAGCGCGGTCAGCGGATTGCCGACGGGGGCGCCATGCGGCCCGCGCTCGTTCAGATGCAGGCCGAGATAGGTGCGCACTCCCTGGCGCCGCAGCTGCCCCATCAGCCCCTGGCCGGCCAGCGCATGGGTGTTGACGACGACATCCATGACGGCGAGCAGGCCGAGCATGTCGGCGTTGCGCGCGGCCGTCGGCTCGGCGGCGATGGGGGCGCCGAAGAAGCGCTGGCGTGGATCGGCGCGCTCGATGGCGGGCAGCGGAAAGAACTGCACCGTCTCGAAGACGCCGTCGGCTTCGGCCGGGATGGCAGCGTGATCGGTGCCGGTCAGGAACAGATGCGGCGTCCAGCCGCGGCGGCGCAGCACGGCGGCCTGGTTCAGCACCACCTTCTCGACGCCGCCGAAGGCGAAGACCGGCAGGACGAAGCCGATCTGCCTTCCGGGCTGGCGCGGGATCCAGGGCAGCACGGCGCCGCAGCCGTTCAGCGCAAGGTGCAGGCCGGGCGTGCGCAGCCGGCTGGCGCGCCAGTCGTCGCGCCATTCGCCCAGCAGCGCCGAGCGTGCCGCGGCCGTGGCGCGCAGCGCGGCCACCTCCTCGGCAAGCCGCGCGAAGACGCCGGGATCCTCGTCCAGCGCCGCATCGGCGAAGGGCAGGTCGACCTTCAGCGTCGGCGCCGGCGGCTTGGCGGCGTCCGTGAAGGGCGCGGCCCAGTCGAAATCCTTCTCGCGCGCGGCGCGCAGCAGCCGGTCGCTGCGGGCGATGATCAGCTGGGCGCGCGGGGCATGCGGCACGGCGCCGGGCGGCAGGCGCAAGCCGCGGCGACCCTGCGCGGCGGCCACCAGGTCGACCAGGACGAAGCCGAGCGCCGGCGTCGCCTGCAGGATCTGCTGCGCCTGCCAGACGACATTGTGCAGCAGCCTGGCCCGCGTCAGCGCCGCCAGCCCGGCTTCGGTCGCAAAGGCCCAGAAGGGCGGGAAGGCGGCGGCGGAAGGCGCCAGCGCCGCTTCCACCGCGCGGCGACGCAGCGCCTCGGCGGGTTCGGGCGGATGGCGCGGCGCCAGCGGATCGGTCAGGCGTTGGGCCTCGTCGCGGCCGAGGCGGGTGAGGGCGAAGCGCGGCAGCTCCTCGGCCTCGAGGCGTTGCAGCCGGCGCGCGGAGAGCGTGTGCCGCGCGTTCAGCCGCATGCCGCCCAGGATGGCGGGGCGCGCGCGCTCGGCATGGGTCAGCATGCTTTCGGGGCGTTTCCGGTACAGGAAACCGGCCTCGGGCAGGTGGCGGCCGCGGAAGCCGGCCTCGGCGGCGCGTAGCCAGAAATCCCAGTCCTCGAAGCCTTCGCGCAGCCGCGGATCGAAGCGCAGGCCGCGGTCGAAGACGCGGCGCGCGATCAGGCTGCCGGCATCGCAGAGATTCTCGTGCAGATGCAGGAAGGCGGAATAGTCGCCGCCCAGAAAGTAGTTCTGCGGCAGGCCGAAGCTGTCGAGGTCGGGATAGACCCAGCCGATCTCCGGCGGCGCCGCGTCCAGGGTGGCGGCGGCGCGGGCCAGGAAATGCGGGCGGAGCCGGTTGTCGGCGTCCAGCATCAGCAGCGCGCGGCAGCCGGGCCAGGCCTGGAGCGCAAAGTCGATGCCGGTGTTGCGCGCTGCCGGCAGCCCGCCATTCGGCCGGCGCTGCAGCAGCACGCGGCCGGGATGGCGGCGGGCATAGGCCAGCGCCGTCGCCGCCGTCTCGGGCAGGGGGCAGCCGTCATCCACCACCACGGCGGCGAAGCGGGGGGCATTCTGCTGGGCGAGGACGTCTTCCAGCGCTTCGGCCAGCAGGGCTGGCTGGCGGAAGACCGGGATGACCACGGCGACCTCGGGATCGGCGCTCATGCGGCGGCGGCCATGCCAGTCACTGCCATGCCTGGCAGGGTGCGCAGCAGGTCGCGGTAGCGGTCGAGCATGGCAGCCTCGTCCTGGCGGCGGGCCAGTGCCGCGGCGGCCGCGAGCCGCGCTGGTGTCGGGCCGGACTGGGTGGCGGCGGTGACCAGGGCCTCGGCCATGGCCGCGACGTCCTCGGCCTCGGCGAGGGCGGCGACATCGCCGGCGGCGGCGCCCAGGCCTTCCAGCGCGGCCGGGCTGGCGACGACGGGGCAGCGGCGGCCGGCGGCTTCCAGGAAAACGAGGGGATAGCCTTCGAGCCGCGAGGGCAGGACCAGCGCATCGGCGGCCAGCAGCAGCCGCCCCGGATCGCCCTGGTGGCCGAGCAGCCGCAGCGCCGAGCGGCCGCCGGGCAGCGCCGCCTGCAGCCGCGCCTCCAGCGGGCCGGTGCCGGCGGCGACCAGCGCCGCGCCGCCGCGCCGGACGAAGGCCTGGGCGAGGTATGGCAGGAGCTCGGCGCCTTTCACCGGCTCCAGCCGGCCGAGGAACAGCGCGACCAGCCCGTCCGGGGGAAGATCGAGGCTGGCGCGGAGCTCGGCGCGCAGCGCGCGGCGGCGGCCGGCATCGATGCCGGGAGGCAGGGGGACGCCGTTGGGCACGACCTGGACGCGGCCGGCCGGCAATCCGAAGGCCGTTTCCAGCCGGCTCGCGATCGGCGAGGACACCGCGGCCCAGAGGCCGGGCAGGCGCCGCGCCGCCGCACGGGCGGCGTCATCGATGCCGGGGGGCGTCTCGGCCGGCGCCAGGTGGCCGATGACCAGGCTGGGAAGGGCACGCTCGGCCAGCACCGCCTGCAGGCCCAGCCCGGCATTCGGCCAGGGCAGCGGCAGCAGGGCGGCATCGACGGGCATGGCCGGCAGCATCGCTTCCAGCACCTGGCGCTGGCGGCGCATGTTCTCCTCGGGCGTCTCGGCGGCGTCCCAGGCGATGCGGGCGCCGCGCAGGCAGGCGGCCAGGCGCGGCCCGGCATCGCGGGCCAGCGCCGGGTGGCGGTCGGGATCGGCCAGGATGGTGACCGCGACGCCGGCGGCATCCAGCATGCGGGCGAGGGCCAGCGCATGCCGCTCGGTGCCGCCATGCGCCGCCGAGGGCAGCAGCAGCAGCAACCGGCGCAGGCGTTGCGCGGCGAGCGGCGCCGGGTGGAAGGATCCCGCCGCCATCGCCGTCAGCCCGCCGCCACCAGGCCGAGCGCGTGGCTGCGCGCCGGCGTGTCGCTCTTCTGGTCGAAGCGCTTGATGCCGAAGATCTGGCTGTCCTTCAGCGCCTCGTCGATCTCCTCGATGCTGGCATGCTGCTTCTCGTTCTTCGAGGTCAGCACCAGGTGGCGCGTCCGGGTGATCTTGTTGCGCTGGGCATAGTGCTCCAGGCAGGTGGCCAGCAGGTATTCCTCCTGCGGATAGACGGCGGGCAGGCGGGTCATGTCGGCCAGGCTCCAATGCGTCAGCATCGGCGCGATCGCCTCGAAGAACAGCGCGCGGCGGAAGAAGCTGCCCTCGGCGCGGCATTTGTACAGCGAGCGGAAGCCGTTGGCCGCCATGAAGGCCGGCATCGCCGGGTCCTGCCTGATCGCCTCCAGCTGGTCGCTGCCCTCGCGCTCGAAGGAGAGCACGCCGTCCTGCAGCTTGCCGGGGATGCGCCAGGACTTGCCCAGCCCGGCATCGAACTGCCGGATATGCTGCGCGGCGCCGCGGCGGATCATCAGGTCGGCGGAGGTGTGGAAATAGACATAGTCGAAGGCGACGCGGTCCTGCATCGCCTGCAGCACCGCCTGCAGGTAGGCGTGCAGGATGACCGCCCAGGCGGTGCGCTGCGGCGGGGTGACGAAGCGCAGGTTCGGGATCTTCGAGAAATCCACGCCACGCTTGCGGGTGGCATAGGCGAAGCTGTCGGCGAAGTCGGCGTTGATGTTGACATAGTGCATCACGTCGCCGTCGAAGGCCTGGTTGTAGTTCTGCAGCTGCTCGAACAGCCGGTCCGGATGCTGGTGCCAGACGGTGATGGCCAGGATGGTCATGACGGCGTGGCGTCCCCGGTCCCGCGCGTCAGGCCACGCCGGCGCGCAGCAGGTCGTGCATGTGCAGGATGCCGGCAGGCCGCCCATCCTCCAGCACGAAGAGGCTGGTGATGCGCAGGTCGTTCATCAGCCCGAGCGCCTCCAGCGCCAGCAGGTCGGGGCCGATGGTGCGCGGGCGGCGGCTCATCACCTCGGCGACGGGGCGGTCGACGAAGCCATGCTCGAAGGCGCGGCGGATGTCGCCGTCGGTCACCACGCCGACCAGCCGGCCTTCCGCATCGACCACGGCGGTGATGCCGAAGCGCTTGCCGGTCATCTCGACGATCGCCTCGGCCAGGCTCGCGCTCTGCGGCACCATCGGCACGCCGGTGCCGGCATGCATCAGGTCGCGGGCGCGGCGCAGCTGGGCACCGAGCTTGCCGCCCGGATGGAACTG
>NZ_MLCO01000020.1 GCF_001982615.1 Teichococcus deserti
TGGGGCGGCGGGCGCCGGCCCGCGGCCTGGGCCCGGCGCCCGCCGCCCCCGATCCCGGCGCCGTGCCGCCGCCGCCGCGGTTCTGACGCGCCGGCGCCGCCTCTCCCGCGATCGGCCGATCTGCCCTATCCTGCTGCTTCTTCTTCGCCGTTTCTGTTGGACATTCAGGTCATGACCGAGGACTTCCACCGCATCCGCCGCCTGCCGCCCTATGTCTTCGCCGAGGTGAACCAGGCAAAGGCCAAGGCACGCGCCGCCGCGGAGGACATCGTCGACCTGGGCATGGGCAACCCGGACAGCCCGACGCCGCCGCATATCGTCGCCAAGCTGATCGAGGCGGTGCAGAACCCCGACACCCACGGTTATTCGGCGTCGAAGGGCATTCCCGGGCTGCGCCGGGCGCTGGCCGCCTATTACGCCCGCCGCTTCAACGTCGAGCTCGACCCCGAAACCGAGGTGGTGGCGACGCTGGGCTCGAAGGAAGGCCTGGCCAATCTCTCGGCCGCCATCACCTCGCCGGGCGACACCATCCTGGTGCCGAACCCGAGCTACCCGATCCACCAGTTTGGCTTCATCATCGCCGGCGCCTCGGTCCGCTCCATCCCGCATGCCCCGGGCGAGGAGATGCTGCAGGCGCTCGACCGCGCCGTGCGGCATTCGGTGCCGAAGCCGACCGCGCTGATCGTGAACTTCCCGTCCAACCCGACCGGGCTGATGGCAGGGCTCGACTTCTACCGCGAGATCGTCGCCTTCGCGAAGAAGCACGAGATTTTTGTTCTGTCCGACCTGGCTTATGCGGAACTGTATTACGGGGACAAGGTGCCGCCCTCGATCCTCGAGGTGCCGGGGGCCAAGGACGTGGCGGTGGAATTCACCTCCATGTCGAAGACCTACAACATGGCCGGCTGGCGCATGGGCTTCGCCGCCGGCAACCGCAAGCTGATCGCCGCGCTGACCCGGGTGAAGTCCTATCTGGACTACGGCGCCTTCACGCCGATCCAGGTGGCCTCGGTCGCCGCCCTGAACGGGCCGCAGGACTGCATCGAGGAGATGCGCCGCCTCTACCGCGAGCGCCGCGACGTGCTGGTGAAGGGTTTGAAGCAGGCCGGCTGGGACGTCCCCGTGCCCGAGGCCGGCATGTTCGTCTGGGCCGAGATCCCCGAGCGCTTCCGCGCCCTCGGCTCGGTCGAGTTCAGCAAGCTGCTGCTGAACAAGGCCAAGGTGGCCGTGGCCCCGGGCCTCGGCTTCGGCGAGCATGGCGACACCCATGTCCGCATCGCCATGGTCGAGAACACCCACCGCATCCGCCAGGCGCTGCGCGGCATCCGCGGCTTCCTGGCCACCGACAACGGCGGTCCCGCCGAGTCTCCCGTCTCCGCTGAACTGGTAAAAGAATGACCCGTCCGCTTTCCGTCGCGGTCGCCGGCCTGGGTACGGTCGGCGCCGGCCTGCTGACCCTGCTGCGCGACAATGCCGAGCTGATCGCCGCCCGCGCCGGCCGGCCGATCGTGGTCACCGCGGTCGCCGCGCGTGACCGCAACCGCGACCGCGGCGTCTCGCTCGATGGGCTGCGCTGGTACGAGGATCCGGTGGCCATGGCCGCCGATGCCCAGGCCGATGTCATCGTCGAGCTGATCGGCGGCAGCGAGGGGCCGGCCCGCGCCCTGGTCGAGGCGGCGCTGGCCGCCGGCAAGCCGGTGGTCACCGCCAACAAGGCGCTGCTGGCGCTGCATGGCACGGCGCTGGCCGGGCAGGCCGAGGCCTCCGGCGCCACGCTGGCCTATGAGGCGGCGGTGGCCGGCGGCATCCCGGCGATCAAGGCGCTGCGCGAGGGCCTGGCGGCGAATGGCATCCGCCGCGTCACCGGCATCCTGAACGGCACCTGCAACTACATCCTCACCTGCATGCGCGAGCAGGGCCGCGAATTCGGCGACGTCCTCGCCGAGGCGCAGAAGCTGGGCTATGCCGAGGCCGACCCCTCCTTCGACATCGATGGCATCGATGCCGCGCACAAGCTGGCGATCCTGGCAGCACTCGCCTTCGGCCGCCCGGTCGATTTCCCGGCCGTGCATGTCGAGGGCATCCGTGCCATCTCGGCCCTCGACATCCGGCTGGCCGACCAGCTGGGCTACCGCATCAAGCTGCTGGGCATCGCCGAGCGCACCGAAGGCGGCGTGGCCACCCGCGTGCATCCCTGCATGGTGCCGGCCAGCCATCCGATCGCCCGCGTCGACGGCGTCTTCAACGCGGTGGTGGCCGAGGGCGATTTCGTCGGCCGCGTCGTGCTGGAGGGCCGTGGCGCCGGCGCCGGCCCCACCGCCAGCGCGGTGGCCGCCGACCTGATCGACATCGCCCGCGGCCGTGCCACCCCGGTCTGGGGCGCCGCCGGCGCGGCGCTGACCAGCATCGCCGCCGAGCCGATGGAGCGCCATCACGGCGCCTACTACCTGCGGCTGATGGTGCTGGACCGGCCGGGCGTCATCGCCGATGTCACCGGCGTGCTGCGCGACCATGGCGTCAGCCTGGAATCGATGATCCAGCGCGGCCGCGCGCCGGGCGAGGCGGTGCCGGTGGTGCTGACCACCCATGCCTGCCGCGAATCCTCGATGCGCGCGGCGCTGGCCCGCATCACCGCGCTGGAGGCGGTGCTGGAGCCGCCGGCGCTGATCCGCATCGAAACCCTCTGACCAGCGTTACCGGGGCAGTTGATGCTGCCCCGGCTTCTTTCCTGACGACAAGCCGGGCCGAAACAGGAGCTTCCATGCGCGACCTCATCCCCGTCGACCGCAACCTCGCCCTCGAGCTGGTGCGCGTCACCGAGTCGGCCGCGCTGGCCGCCAGCCGCTGGATCGGCCGCGGCGACAAGAACGCCGCCGACGGCGCCGCCGTCGACGCCATGCGCCGCGCCTTCGACACGGTGGCCATCAGCGGCACCGTCGTCATCGGCGAGGGCGAGATGGACGAGGCGCCGATGCTGTTCATCGGCGAGAAGATCGGCAGCGGCGGCCCCAAGGTCGATATCGCCGTCGATCCGCTGGAAGGCACCAACATCTGCGCCACCGGCGGCCCGAACTCGATCGCGACACTGGCCGTCGCCGAGGATGGCGGCTTCCTGCACGCGCCCGACATCTACATGGACAAGATCGCGGTGGGCCCCGGCCTGCCGGCCGGCGTGGTCGACCTCGACGCCTCCGTCGAAGAGAACCTGCGCGAGCTGGCGAAGGCGAAGAAGAGCGAGATCAACGATCTCGTCGTCTGCATCCTCGGCCGCGACCGGCACAAGGACATCATCAAGGCCTGCCGCGCCGCCGGCGCCCGCATCATGCTGATCCCGGACGGCGACGTCGCCGGCGTCATCGCGGTCAGCCAGCCGGAAGCCGGCGTCGACCTGTATCTGGGCTCGGGCGGCGCGCCGGAGGGCGTTCTGTCGGCGGCCGCGCTGCGCTGCATCGGCGGCCAGATGCAGGGCCGCCTGCTGTATGAGGATGACAGCCAGATCGCCCGCGCCCGCGAGATGGGCCTGACCGATCCGCACCGCAAGCTGACCGCCGAGGACATGGCGAAGGGCGACGTGATGTTCGCGGCGACCGGCGTCACCTCCGGCCCGATGCTGCGTGGCGTCCGCCGCACCTCGGCGGCGGCCTACACGCATTCGATCATCATGCGCAGCAAGACCGGCACGGTCCGCTACATCGAGGCGCACCACAACTTCTCCCTGAAGCCGCGCGCCTTTGTCGATTGATCTGCCCCTGAACGACCTGGCGGAGGGGGCGGTGCTCGGCGTCGCCCGCTCCGCCCTCGGCCGGCGCTGGGTCTGGCGCGAAGGCGATGCCCGCATCGGCATGGCCATCGCCCAGCGCCTGGACCTGCCCGAGCTGCTGGGCCAGCTGCTGGCCGCCCGCGGCGTCAGCGCCGACCAGGCCGCCCTGTTCCTGGAACCGACGCTGCGCGCCCTGATGCCCGACCCTTCGGTGCTGATGGACATGGACCGCGCCGCCGCCCGCCTGGCGAAGGCGGTGCGCGACGGCGAGCCGGTGGCAGTCTTCGGCGATTACGACGTCGATGGCGCCTGCGCCGGCGCGCTGATGACGCGCTTCCTGCGCGAGCTCGGCTGCCCGGTGCGCGCCTATGTCCCCGACCGGCTGAAGGAAGGCTACGGTCCCAACCCGACCGCCGTCGCCGCCCTCTGCGCCGAGGGCGCGACCCTGCTGGTCTGCGTCGATTGCGGCATCGCGGCGCACACCGCGCTCGCCGCCGCCGAGGGCCGCGCCGATGTCGTGGTGCTGGACCACCACAAGGCCGAGGGTCCGGTGCCGGTGGTGGCCGCGGCGGTCAATCCGAACCGGCTCGACTGCGGCTCCGGCCTGCGGCATCTCTGCGCCGCGGCGGTCAGCTTCATGGCGGCCGTCGCGACGCTGCGCGAGCTGCGCCGCAGCGGCTTCTTCGAGGGCCGCTCGCCGCCGGACCTGCTGGGCTTCCTCGACCTGGTGGCGCTGGCGACGGTCTGCGACGTCATGCCGCTGGTGGGCCTCAACCGCGCCTTCGTCACCCAGGGGCTCAAGGTGATGGCCCGCGGCGAACGCCCTGGCATCGCCGCCCTGCTGGAGGTGGCCCAGGCGCGCGACGCCCCCTCCGCCTATTCGCTGGGCTTTCTTCTCGGCCCGCGCATCAATGCCTCGGGCCGCATCGGCGAGCCGGATCTGGGGCTGCGCCTGCTGGCCTGCGACGACCCGGTCGAAGCCCGCGTCATGGCCGAGCGCCTGGACCTGGTGAACCGCCGCCGCCAGGAGGTGGAGAGCGAGGTGCTGGCCGCCGCCTTCGCCCAGGCCGAGGCCCAGGCGGAGGCCGGCCACCCGGCGCTGCTGATCGTCGGCGAGGGCTGGCATCCCGGCGTCGTCGGCATCGTCGCCGGGCGGGTGAAAGAAAAATTCAACCGGCCGACCTGCGTGGCGGGGGCGTCCGAGGGGGTTGCCAAGGGCTCCGGCCGGTCGGTGGCGGGCGTGGACCTGGGCGCCGCCGTCATCGCCGCGCGCCAGTCGGGGATGCTGGCGACCGGCGGCGGGCACGCCATGGCGGCCGGCTTTTCCTTCAGCCTGGACCGCCGGGACGAGTTCCATGCCTTCCTGAACGAGCGCCTGGCCCATGCCGCCGCGCTGCCCGGCAGCGCCGACCTGGTGGTCGACGGCACGCTGCTGCTGCCGGCGGCCAATGCGGCGCTGGCCCAGCAGGTGGCGCGCCTCGGCCCCTTCGGCGCGGGCAACGAGGAGCCCGTCTTCGTCTTCCCGCGCGTCCGCATCGCCCGGGCCGACCGGGTGGGCAAGGAAGGCAACACCATCCGCGCCTTCCTGGAAGGCGAGGGGGGCGGGCGGCTGAAGGCGGTCTCCTTCCGCGCCAAGGAAGGCCCGCTGGCCGAGCTGATGCTGAACAGCCGCGGCAGCCCGGTGCACCTGGCCGGCGCGCTGCGCGCCGAGACCTGGAATGGCAGCACCAGCGCCAGCCTGCATGTGCAGGACGGCGCGCCGGCCTAGCCGCTGCCCCGGCTGGCCCGCGGCCCTGCGCGGTCCGGCCGGGCACCGTCATGAAAGCGGGAGCTTACCGAAGCGGGAATCTGCCTCGACGCGCCGCCCACGGTGCAGGAGGCCCTCGACGGCACGCAGCAATGGGATGCCGAGCTGCCCCGGCTGACGAGCGACGATGCCGCCTCCAAGATGGCGCTCAGCACCCGGCACGACAGCAGCGCCGCGATGCAGCGTTTTTCCGCCAAGAAGGACGCGCTGCTGGCCGCGATGGAGCGCCGCCAGCGGTGTCAGACCCCTGCGGAGCGGATGCGCAGGCTGGCGGTCTTCCGGCGCTGATCTGCCGGACATCCCGAGACGGGCTGCATGGTCTTCGGGATTCCTCGCCGGGACACGCCGGCATCCGGCCGCCTAGGATCCACGGCAGCGCAGGAGGATCCAATGCAACGTCATGCCGCAGGGGAAAGGGCCGGTGATCCGCGCCGACGGCAAGAGTCGGTGGCCGCGGCCGGCGAGGCCGAGCGGCTTGCCGGCAGGCGCTGGTCTGGAAAAGATGGCATCCCCAACGGGATTCGAACCCGTGTTACCAACGTGAAAGGCTGGTGTCCTAGGCCTCTAGACGATGGGGACAAGGCCATTCTGCGCCGCGGCCAGGAGGCCCGAAGGCTGCCCGGCGGGGCGGGGCGCTTACTAACCCGGCGGGGCGGCGGCGTCCAGCCCTGTCGAGCCCGCAGCCGCGCAGAAAACACAGAAATGTCTGACCGGCGGAAGGCGGCAGCGAGCCAGGCCTGCCTGCCCAAGGTCGAGCCACAATGCTGCCTTTTTTCGCGACCCTGCCGGCAACCTGTGCTAGGAAACCAACGTTCTGGTGCCATCGGCTCACGCGGCGAATGTGACAAAGAGGTCGCAGATGCGGAACTTTCTGCCCATGCTCCTGGTGGCGGCCGGCCTGTGCAGCGCATCGCTGCTCGCCGGCACTGTCCTGGCCCAGAATACCCTGCTGCAGCAGGCCAGCGAGCTCATGAAGCTGGACGGGCTGAACAGCGACGGGCTGCAGCGCTTGTCGCGCGGCGGCCAGGAAACGGCGCGCGGTCAGCAGCTGGCGGGGCATCTCGATGAGACGCTGGCCACCTCGGGCGGCGCCGCCGCACGCTGACCACCGCGGCATTGCGATCATCGGCTTTCCCGCCCAGGATGACCGGCAGCGGGATGCGGAACACGACATGGACAGGCCCCCCAGCGAGGCCGAGTTGCGGGCTGCCCTGGCCGAAGCTGTCGCCGGTATCGAGGCGCTGATCCGCGACGGCATCATCCCCGCCGACCGCGCCGCCGAGGTCTTCGACGCCGCCATTGCCGGCTTCCCGCCGGAAGCGCGCCAGCTGATGCAGCTGATTGCCCGGGAAATTCCGGTCCTGCACCTGCCGTCCGGCGAGGGCGACGCGGAGTAGGGGCTGACCCCCGCCACCCCCGATTGCCAGATGCGCCGCCGCGCCTATCCTGCGCGACCGGAATCCAATCGGTGGGGCCCGCGGGCGGCGCTCGCGCCCGGGCCCGGGGGAGATCGCCAGGGCATGCGCTCAGCACAGGAAGCGTCGGAGCAAGCGCCCGAGACCGCGCCGCCCCCCGACTGCTGGCAGTTGTTCATCGGCTTCCTCGGGCTCGGTCTGATCGGCTTCGGCGGCGTGCTGCCGATGGCGCGCAGCATGCTGGTCGAGCGCCGGCGCTGGTTGACCGGAGACCAGTTCACCGAGCTGCTCGGCCTTTGCCAATTCCTGCCGGGCGGCAACGTCATCAATCTCTCGGTCGCCGTCGGGCTGGATTTTCGTGGCATCCCAGGGGCGACGGCGGCGCTGTTCGGGCTGATCGCCGGGCCGACCGCGGTCGTGGTCGGGCTGGGCGTGGTCTATGACCGCTACAGCGACGACCCGATGCTGCAGCATTTCTTTTCGGGCCTGGCGGCGGCGGCGGCGGGGCTGCTGGTGGCGACGGCGGTGAAGATGCTGATGCCGCTGCGCAGCAATATTCCGGCGCTGCTGGTGGTGGCGCTCAGCGTCGTCGCCATCGCCTGGGTCCGGCTGCCGCTGCTGCCCAGCATGCTGGTGCTGGCGCCGTTGAGCATTGTCCTCAGCTGGCGTTTCCCGGCGGGGGCGGCGCGCCGGTGAACACCCTCGTCGCGCTCGCGGTCATCTTCACCCAGCTCTCGCTGCTGGCCTTTGGCGGCGGCAACACCATCCTGCCGGAGATGCAGCGCCAGGTCGTCCAGGTGCATGGCTGGATGTCGGCGCAGGAGTTTTCGGCGCTCTTCGCGCTCGCCCAGGCGGCGCCGGGGCCGAACATGATGGTGGTGCCACTGGTTGGCTGGCATGTGGCGGGATGGCCCGGGCTGCTGGTCTCGTCGCTGGCCAAGTTCGGCCCGTCCTCGCTGCTGACCGGCGTGGTGCTGGGGCTGTGGCGGCGCTTCAAGGACCGGCCCTGGCGCCGCGTGGTGCAGAGCGGGCTGGTGCCGATGACCGTCGGCCTGGTCGCCGCCTCCGCCATCCTGATCACCCTGGCCACCGACCACAGCTGGGGCCTGTTCCTGATCACCGGCGTGGTCGCCGCCGCCAGCCTGATGACCAGGCTGCATCCGCTCTGGCTGCTGGCGGGCGGCGCGCTGGCGGGGCTGGCCGGGCTCGGCGCGCTCTGATCAGTCGCGGCGCGGTGCCGGGCGCCCGCGCGGCTGGCGCTGCATCGGGGTCGGGCGGCGCACCGGGTAGCTGACGCGCCCGCCGGGCTTGTCCTGCTCGAAGGCCAGCTTGCTGGCCGGCCGCTGGCAGTGCCGGCAGCGCAGCCGGCCGGCCAGGTCGCGCACCGTCATCTCGCCGCGGGCTTGCAGCACGTCTTCCACGCAGAGCAGCTTTTCCCGCGGGCAGCCCGGATGGCCGCAGCGGGTGCGCAGCTCCCAGCCCTTCCAGTAGGAGAGGGGACTGTCCAGCATCCGGTCGGCCGTCGGGCCGAAGAAGGGCAATGCGGTATCGGCATAAGCGAGGCGGTTGGACATGGCCTGGCTCCGTCGGCGGCCTCCGGGGGGAGGGGTGAAGCCGCCTGCTTGCCGAAGATAAGAACGGAACAGACCAGGAACAAGAAAAATCCGCCTGGCGCGGAGGCGCGGCGCCTCAGGCCACCGCGCGCCGCCGCTGCCGGCCTTGCCGCAGCCGCTCCAGCGCCAGGTAGATGACCGGCGTGGTGTAGAGCGTCAGCAGCTGCGAGACGAGCATGCCGCCGATGATGGCGATGCCCAGCGGCTGGCGCATCTCGGCCCCGGTGCCCGTGCCGAAGGCCAGCGGCACCGCGCCGAACAGCGCCGCCAGCGTCGTCATCAGGATCGGCCGGAAGCGGTCGCGGCAGGCGGCCAGGATCGAGGCCTCGGCATCGGCGCCCTCTTCCCGCGCATGTTCGAGGGCGAAGTCCACCATCATGATGGCGTTCTTCTTGACGATGCCCATCAGCAGGATGACGCCGATCAGCGCGATGACCGTGAAGGGCGTCCCCGTCGCCAGCAGCGCCAGCAGCGCGCCGATGCCGGCCGTCGGCAGGGTCGACAGGATGGTCAGCGGATGGATGTAGCTCTCATAGAGCACGCCGAGGACGATGTAGATCGACAGGATCGCCGCCAGGATCAGCAGCGGCTGGTCGCGCGAGAAGGCCTGGAAGGCGGCCGCGTTGCCGCCGTATTCGGTGCGGATGCCGGCCGGCAGGTCGAGCGTCGCCTCCACCTCGCGCAGCCGTGCCTGCGCCTCACCCAGCGAGACATTGCCCGGCAGGTTGAAGCTGATCGAGGCCGCCGGGAACTGGCTGCGATGGGTGACGCGCAGCGGCGCCATGTCGCGGGTCAGGCGCGCGACGGCGGTCAGCGGCACCTGCGCCCCGTCGCGGCCGGGGACGAAGATGCGTGCCAGCTGCGTCGCATCCTGGGTCATCGCCGGGTCGATCTCCAGCACCACGTTGTACTGGTTGCGGGTGGCGTAGATGGTCGAGACCTGGCGCTGCGAGAAGGCGTTGTTCAGCGCCGCCCCCAGTGCCGTCATCGACACGCCGAGCCGCGCCGCCGCGTCGCGGTCGATGATCAGCTTGTTGACCAGCCCGCCGCGCTCCTGGTCGGAGGAGACGTCGAAGAAGCCTGGCGTGGTGCGCAGCGCCTCGACCATCTGGTTCGAGGCGTCGCGCAGCGCATCCAGGTCGCTGCCCAACAGCACGAAAGAGTATTGCGAGTCCCCCGGCCGGCCACCGATGAAAAGGTCCTGCTGCGAGCGCAGGAAGGCCGAGGCGCCGGGGATGCGTGACAGCGGCGCGCGCAGCCGGTCGATCACCTGGGTGGCGGAGACGCCGCGCTCCTCGACCGGCTTCAGCGTGATGTAGAACTGGCCCGAATTGCTCCCCGCACCGCCGAAGCCGCCGCCGATCTGGCTGCCGATGCTGGCGATCGCCGGGTCGCGCAGCAGCACCGCCGTCACCTGCTCCATCAGGTCGCTCATCCTGGCGAAGGAGGTGTCGGGGGCGGCGCGGACGCTGCCCGCCAGCAGCCCGGTATCCTGCTCGGGGAAGAAGCCCTTGGGCACCACCATGTAGAGCCAGACGGTCAGCCCCACGAGGCCCAGGCAGAACAGCAGCATGGTCTTGCGCCAATGCAGCACGACGCGAAGGCTGCGCATGTAGCCGGCGATCACGGCGTCCATGCCACGCTCGAAATTGCGGCCGAACCATCCGGGCGGGCGTTCCTTCTCGCCGCGGTCGAGGCGGGCGGCCAGCATCGGCGTCAGCGTCAGCGACAGCACCGCGGAGATGGCGACCGCGATCGCAAGTGTGGCCGAGAACTCCCGGAACAGCCGCCCGACGATGCCGCCCATGGCCAGCAGCGGCACGAAGACCGCGATCAGCGAGACGGTGATCGAGACGATGGTGAAGCCGATCTGCCGCGCCCCTTCCAGCGCCGCCTGCATCGGCGGCAGCCCGCGGGCGCGCATCCGCGCCATGTTCTCCAGCATGACGATGGCGTCGTCGACGACGAAGCCGACCGAGATGGTCAGCGCCATGAGAGAAAAATTGTTGAGCGAATAACCCATCTGCCAGATGACGAAGAGCGTGCCGAAGAGCGACAGCGGCACCGTCACGCTGGCCGCCAGAACCGGCCCGAGGCGGCGCAGGAAGACGGCGACCACCGCGACGACCAGCGCGATGGTGATCAGCAGGGTGAGCTCGACCTCCTCGACGCTGGCATGGATGGTCCCCGACCGGTCGCTCATCACCTCGATCCGCGTGCCGCCGGGCACCCAGGATTGCAGGCGGGGCAGCATCTCCTGCACGCCGGCGACGACGTCCAGCACATTGGCGTCGGCCTGCTTGAAGACCATCATCAGGATCGCCGGGCGCTGGTTGAACCAGGCGATCTGCCGGCTGCTGGCGGCCCCCTCGGTGACGCGCGCGACGCGCGACAGCCGCAGCAGCGCGCCGTCCTGCGCCTGCACCGACAGCGTCTCGTATTGCGGCGCGCGGCTCAGGCGGTCGTTGACCCGGATGCTGGCGGCCTGCTCGTCGCCATCGATCAGCCCGACCGGCTGGGTGACATTGGCTGCCTGGATGGCGCTGCGGATGTCGTCCAGCGCCAGGCCGGCGGCGGCGGCGGCGTTCGGGTCGACGGCGATGCGCACGGCGGGCTTGGCGGCGCCGGCCACCTGCACCTGGGCGACGCCTGGGATCTGCGACATGCGCTGCGCCACGATGCTGTCGGCGGCATCATACAGCGCGGCCCGCGTCAGCGTGTCCGAGGTCATCGCCAGGATCAGCACCGGCGCGTCGGCCGGGTTGACCTTGCGCACCGAGGGCGGGTTGGGCAGGCCCGACGGCAGGTCCTCGCGGGCCGCGTTCACCGCCGCCTGCACGTCGCGGGCGGCGCTGGCCTGGGTGCGCGACAGGTCGAACTGGATGATGATGTTGCCGCTGCCGGTCGAGGCCGAGGAGGTCATCTCGGTGATGCCCTGGATGCCGCCGATATGGCGCTCCAGCGGCGCGATGACGGTGGCCGCCATGGTCTCCGGATTGGCGCCGGGCTGGCTGACGCTGACGAAGAGCGTGGGCAGGTCGACCCGCGGCATGGCGGAGACCGGCAGCTCCTTCAGTGCCATCAGCCCGGCCAACAGCAGGCCGAGCGACAGCAGCAGCGTCGCGATCGGCCGCCGCACGAAGGGGGCGGAGATGTTGAACACCCTGGTCTACTCCGCCGCGTCCGGCTGGGGATGCGCCTGCCAGCGCCGGGCGATCGCCTCCCGGATCTTTTCCAGTGCCAGGTAGATGGCGGGCGTGGTGTAGAGCGTCACCAGCTGGCTCAGCAGCAGCCCGCCGACGATGGAGACGCCGAGCGGCAGGCGCAGCTCCGACCCCGTGCCCGATTGCAGCACCAGCGGCAGGGCGCCGAGCAGGGCAGCGGCGGTGGTCATCATGATCGGCCGGAAGCGCATCAGGCTGGCCTCGACGATGGCGTCATAGGCTGGCCGCCCATGGTCGCGCTGCGCCTCGAGGGCGAAGTCGATCATCATGATGGCGTTCTTCTTGACGATGCCCATCAGCAGGATGATGCCGATCAGGCCCACCACCGACAGGTCCAGCCCCCAGATCCGCAGCGCCAGCAGCGCGCCGATGCCGGCCGAGGGCAAAGTGGACAGAATGGTGATCGGGTGGAACAGGCTTTCGTACAGAACGCCGAGCACGATGTAGATCACCACCACGGCGGCCAGGATCAGCCAGGGCTGGCCGGCCAGCGCGCTGTTGAACTCGGCGGCGTCGCCGGCGAAGCGGCCGGTGATGGTCTCGGGCAGGCCGATCTGCTGCTCGGCGGCGCGGATCGCCGTGACCGCCTCGCCCAGCGACAGATCGGGGGCCAGGTTGAAGCTGAAGGTCACCGCCGGGAACTGGTTCTCGCGCGTCACCAGCAGCGGGCCGCGGCCGCGGCTGACGCTGGCGACGGCGCCGAGCGGCACCTCGATGCTGTCGCGCCCGGTGACCCGCAGATTGGCGAGCAGCGCCGGGTCCGGGGCGGTGGCGCCGGCCAGCTCCAGCACCACGCGGTACTGGTTGCTCTGGCCATAGATGGTCGAGATCTGCCGCTGGCCGAAGGCGTTGTAGAGGGCGTTGTCGATGGCCTGCAGCGTCACGCCGAGCCGCGCCGCCGCGTCGCGGTCGACGGTGACCTGCAGCTGCAGCCCGTCCTCGCGCTGGTCGCTGGCGATGTCGCGCAGGCCGGGCATGGCCTGCATCGCCTGCAGCATGCGCGGCGCCCAGGCGGACAGCGTCGCGGCATCGGCGTCGAACAGCGTGTACTGGTACTGGGTGGTGGCGACCCGGGCGCTGATCTGGATGTCCTGCACCGCCTGCGGCCAGGTGGCCAGGCCGGGGATGCCGTCCAGCTTCGGCTGCAACCGGTCGATCACCGCCTGCGCGTCGTCGCGCTCGCCGCGCGGATTCAGCACCGCCATGATGCGGCCGGTGTTCTGCGTGGTGTTGACCGCGCCGGCGCCGGCCACCGCGGTGACCGAGGCGACCGCCGGGTCCTGGCGCAGCACCGTCGCCGCCTCGCCCAGCAGGCGCGAGACCCGGGCGAAGGAGGCATCCTGCGGCGCCTCCGCCGTGATGCGGATCAGCCCTGTGTCCTGCACGGGCAGGAAGCCCTTCGGCATGACGACATAGAGCCAGGCGGTGGCGGCGACCGAGAGGGTGGCGATGGCCAGGGTCAGCGCCTGGTGGTTCAGCGACCAGCGCAGCGAGCGGCCATAGGCCTGGCGCATCCGCTCGAAGCCGGCCTCGGTCCAGCGGATGGCGGCGTTGGGGCGGCTTCCGCCATGCGGGCGCAGCAGCAGCGCGCACATCATCGGCGTCAGCGTCAGCGAGACCACCAGCGAGACGATGACGGCCGCCGTCAGCGTCTCGGCGAATTCGCGGAACAGCCGGCCGACCACGCCCTCCATGAACAGCAGCGGGATGAAGACGGCGATCAGCGACAGGCTGAGCGAGACGATGGTGAAGGCGATCTGCTTGGCGCCCTCGAAGGCGGCCTCGAGCGGCTTCTTCCCTTCCTCCATCAGCCGGACGATGTTCTCGATCATGACGATGGCGTCGTCGACCACGAAGCCGGTGGCGACGACCAGCGCCATCAGCGACAGGTTGTCGAGCGAATAGCCCATCAGCGACATGACGCCGAAGGTGCCGATGATCGACAGCGGCAGCGACACCGCGGGCACCAGCGTCGCCCGCCCGCTGCCCAGGAACAGGTAGATCACCGCGACGACGAGGGCGACCGACAGCACCAGGGTGAATTGCACCTCGTGCACGCTGGCGCGGATGGTCTCGGTGCGGTCGCTGACCACCGCGAGCTCGGCGCCCGGCGGCAGCCCGGCCTGCAGCTGCGGCAGCAGCGCCTGGATGCGCTCCACCGTCTCGACAATATTGGCGCCGGGCTGGCGCTGCACGTCGATCAGCACGGCGGGGCGGCCGTTGAACCAGGCGCCGTTGCGGTTGTTCTCCAGCCCGTCGGTCGCCTCGCCGACATCGCGCAGCCGGACCGGCGAGCCGTTGCGCCAGGCCAGGATGATGTCGCCGAAGGCGGCCGGCGCGGTGATCTGGTCGTTGGCCTCGATGGTCGAGGCCTGCAGCGGCCCGTCCAGCGAACCTTTCGGCGAATTCTGGTTGGCGGCGACGATGGCGGCGCGCACCGTCTCCAGCCCGATGCCATAGGCTGCCAGCCGTGCCGCATCCAGCTTCAGCCGCACGGCCGGGCGCATGTTGCCCTGCACGGTGACGCGTCCGACGCCGCTGGCCTGGGCCAGGCGCTGCGCCAGCAGCGTGTCGGCGACGTCGCTGAGCCGCGTGATCGGCAGGCTGGTCGAGGTGAGCGCGAAGGTGATGATGGCGGGATCCGCCGGGTTCACCTTCGAATAGACCGGCGGATAGGGCAGGGTGCTGGGCAGCGTGCCGCGCGCCGCGTCGAGGGCCGCCTGCACATCCTGCGAGGCCGCGTCGAGGCTTTTTTCCAGGTCGAACTGCAGCGTGACGCGCGACACGCCGGGCCCGCTGACCGAGCTCATCGTGGTCAGGCCCGAAATCTGGGCGAATTGCCGCTCCAGCGAGGCGGTGACCAGCACGGCCACCGTCTCCGGCGAGGCGCCGGGCAGCTGCGTCACCACCTCGATGGTCGGGAAATCGACCTGGGGCAGGGCGGAGACCGGCAGGCGCAGATAGCCGAAGGCGCCCCAGAGCAGCATGGCGACCGCCAGCAGCGTGGTCGCCACCGGCCGCGCGATGAAGGGGGCGGAGAGGTTCACGACGCCATCTCCTCAGCGGTTTTCGCGGCGCCGAGCGGGGCGCTCGCCGCTGGCAGGCGGCGGGTTCTGCGGATTGCCGGCGCCGGGCTGGGCGCCCTCGCCCGGGGCGGCGACGCCGCCGGCGGCAGCACCGCCCGGACGGACTTCCGCGATGCGGCTGCCATTGTTCAGCCGCTGCGCGCCGGAGGTGACGACGCGCTCGCCCGCCTGCAGCCCGGTCTGGATCGCCGCCTCGCTGCGGGTGGTGGCGCCCAGCGTCACGTTGCGCTGCTCGATCGTCGAATCGTCCTTGGCCACGAAGACAAAGCTGCCGGCGGGGCCCTGCTGGATGGCGACCAGCGGCACCACCAGCGCGTCGCGGATGGTCTGCACCGGCAGCCGCAGGGTGACGAAGGCGCCGGGCCAGAGCTGCCGCCGCTCATTCGGGAAGCTGGCCTTGACCGCGATGCTGCCGGTGGTGGCATCGACCAGGTTGCCGACGGTCAGCACCGTGCCGCGCTCGGCCGCCTGGCCGGGGCCGCCGGGCGCGCTGGAGGGGGTGGGCACCGTCTCCACCGGCACCGGCCCGGCCTGCATGGCGGCGAGCAGCCGCGGCAGCTCCTGCTGCGGCAGGGTGAAGTTCACCGCGATCGGCGCGAACTGCGCCAGCGTCACGATGCCGTTGGTGTCGCCACTGGCCACCAGATTGCCGATATCGACCGCGCGGATGCCGACGCGGCCGGCGAAGGGCGCGCGGATCACCGTGTCGTCCAGCTGGGCGCGGGCATTGTCGATGGCCGCCTGGTCCTGCTGCACCTGGGCCTCGTACATGGCGACCTGGGCGCGCTGGGTGTCGACCTGCTGCCGCGTCACGCCATTGGCGCGCAGCAGCCCCTCATAGCGCTGCAGGTCGAGGCGGGCATTCGACAGCTGCGCCGCGTTATAGGCCTTCTGCGCCACCGCCTGGGCCAGGGCGGCGGCATAGGTGCGGTCGTCGATGCGCGCCAACACCGCGCCCTTCTCGACCTCCTGGCCCTCCTGGAACAGGATGTCCATCAGCTGGCCGGAGACTTTCGACCGCACGGTGACGGTGTTCATCGCCTGGACGGTGCCCAGCGCGTCCAGCGTCAGCACCAGATCTTTGCGCGATGCCGCCCCCAGCGTCACCGGCACCGCCATGCCGCCGGCGCCGCCCGGGCCGCCGGAACCACGCCGCCCGGCGCCGGGGCCCGTGGGCGCCGCGGCCTGGCCTTCGGCCGCCGGCTGCATGCGGGTCTTCCAATAGTAGTAGCCGCCACCGCCCAGGATCGCGAGGCCGGTGAGGACGAGGAGCGTGCGGGGAAGGGCCATGGTCGGCAGCGATCCGGTATCAGCGCCAGCCGCCGCCCAGGGCGCGGAACAGGCCGGTGGCGGCCTGCAGCCGTGCCAGCCGCGCCTCCACCAGGGCGTTGCGCGCCGAGAACAGCGTCTGCTGCGTGTTCAGCAGGGTGATCAGGTTGATGGTGCCCAGGCGCAGCTGCGCCTCGGCGATCTCGGCGGCCCGCGCCGCCCGGCTGGCCGCCTCGCCGCGCAGACGTTCCTGCTGCGTCGTCTCGCGCAGCGCGACCAGCGCGTCCTCGACATCGCCGAGCGCGGTCAGGATGGCGGCGCGGTAGCTGACCAGCAGCTCCTCCGCCTGGGCCTCGCTGAGCTGCACTTGGCCACGGCGGCGGCCGCCGTCGAAGACCGACTGGGTGACGCTGGCCAGCAGCGACCAGACCTGCTGCTCCGGCCGCAGCAGCGTGCCCAGCACGGCGCCCGAGATGCCGGCCTCGGCCGAGAGCGTCAGGCTGGGCAGCAGCGCCGTGCGGGCCACGTCGATATCGGCCTGGGCCGCGGCCAGATTGGCCTCGGCCGCGCGCACATCGGGGCGGCGCGCCAGCAGCTCGGCCGGCTGGCCGGGGCTGGCGGTCGGGATCGACAGGCCGGCCAGCCCGTCGCCGGCGACGGAGACCGCCTGGGGCGGCTGGCCGATCAGCAGCGCGATGGCGGTGACGCCCTGGTCGATGGCCTGGCGCAGCGCGGGCAGCGCCGCCTCCTGCTGGGCGACCACGGTTTCCTGCTGCGCCAGGTCGAGGCCGGTCGCCGTGCCGGCGGCGACCTGCTGCCGGATGACGGTCAGGATGCGCCGGGCCGCTTCCAGGTTCTCGGTCTGCACCCGCAGCTGCTCGCGGTCGGCCAGCAGCGCGAAATAGGTGTTGGCCAGCGAGGCGAGGGCGGAGATGCCGGTGGCGGCGGCGTCGAAGCGATAGGCCTCCAGCGTGCGCTCGGCGGCGCGGCGGCTGGCGGCATTGCCGCCCCAGAGGTCGACCTCGTAGCTGGCCGAGAGCGAGGCGCCGTAGCTGTTGCGCGTCCGCCCGTTGCCGGCCGAGCGGCCACCGCTGCCGCCGGCGGAGATCTCCGGCAGCAGGCTGGCACCGGCGATGCGCAGCGAGGCATCGGCCTGGCGGATGCGCGCCTGGGCGGCGGCCAGGTCCAGGTTGCCATTGGTCGCCGCTGTCATCAGCCGGTCGAGCTCGCGGCTGCCGAAGCCCTGCCACCACAGCGGGTCGGGCCATTGCGGCGGGGTCTGGCCGGCATGGCGGAACCGCTCGGCGATCGGCACCCCCGGGGCGGGCGCGTTGGAGGCGGTGGCGCAGGCGGCGAGCGCCAGCGGCACGACGAGGAACAACGCGCGGGCCAAAGGGGCAGGCACGTGGCGCGGCATCGTCTGGCGCATGCTCAGTTGTCGCCCCGGGCGCGGCGGGCGGCCTCGCGGCGGCGGCGGGAATCCTCGGCCAGGCGCTGGCGCCCCTCCGGCGAAAGGGTGGAGACGGCGTCGATCAGATTGTCCTCCAGCGCGATGCTGAACTGCTGGTACTCGCCGCGCGCCTTCGCCATGGCGGCGCGCAGCGTGGCGGGGTCGAAGGGCGCCTGGCCCAGCGCCTCCTCGGCGGCGGCGCGGGCCGCGCGCTGCCGCTCGAGCTGGGCCAGCACGGCCGGGCGCCCGGCATCGAGGATGGCGGTGAAGCGGGCGCGGTCGGCCTCGGGCACCAGCGCCTCCATCTGGCGGTGCACGGTGGCCAGGTCCGGGCGGCGCCCCTGCGGCTTCGGCGCGAAGACCAGCAGGCCGCCGAGCACCAGGTTCAGCGCGACCGAGGCGCCCAGCGCCGTGGTCAGCCAGGTGGCGCGGGAGAAGCGTCTCATTCGGAATCCCCGAGCGCCAGCGCCACCACCAGGCGGGGCGCCAGCAATTCGCTCTGATCGGCGGCGGCGCTCCAGGGATCGGTGCCCCAAGGGTTGGCCGCCGGAAACTGCAGCCACAGCGCGCAGGCCAGCAGCGCCGCGGCGGCGCCGAAGCCGGCCGGCAGCAGCGGGCGCAGCCAGCGCGCCGGCCAGGACTGCCGCGCCGGCAGCGGCATCCTGGCGATCCGGTCGGCGACGCCGGCGCGCATCCGGGCCAGCGCCTCGGGGCTGGCCGGCGGCAGGCTGGCGGCCAGCGCCGCCTGCAGCTGCAGCGCGCGGGCGGCGGGGTCGCGGGCCAGCAGCGCCAGCGCCCCGGCGCGATGCTCGACCGGCCAGCGGGCCGGCAGCGGGCCATGCCGCGCCAGGAACTCGGGAAGGGAGGAAAGCTGCATCACGGGCCTCCTCAGCCCAGGGCCGCCAGGCGCGCCGCCAGGAAGCGGCGGGCGCGGTGCAGCAGCCCTTCCACCGCGCGCTCGGAGGTGTCGAGGATGGCAGCCGCCTCGGCGCCGCTCAGCCCCTGGTCATGCGCCAGCGCCAGCGCCGCCCGCTGCCGCTCCGGCAGCGCGGCCAGCGCGGCCTGCAGCGCGGCGTCCTGCTGGCGCAGCGCCAGGCTGTCCTCCGGCGTCAGGCCGGGATCGGCCAGGCTGTCGGCCAGGTCATGGACGGCGAGCATCGCCGCGGCGGGGCGGCGGCGGGCGGCGTCGATCGCCAGGTTGGCGGCGATCCGGTACAGCCAGGTGCCGAAGCGGGCGCGCCCGGGGTCGAAGCGCGCCGCCTGCTGCCAGGCGCGCAGCAGGGCTTCCTGGGCGATCTCCTCGGCCTCGGCGGCGCTGCCGGTGATGCGCTGCGCCAGCGCATGCAACCGCGGCAGGTGGCGCGCCGCCAGGGCGTTGAAGGCCGGGCGGTCGCCGCCGGCGCTCCAGGCGATCAGCGCCTCGTCGGTCGCCGCCGCATGGTCGCGCGCCAGCCGTCCCTCCGGCGCTGCCGCGGGCGAGGCGCGGTTCAGGCGCAGGACGCCGGTCCAGGCCAGGGGGAGGAGCCCGGCGCGGCCGGGCAGGGGGAAAGGGGGCATCGATGGCGTTCTCGTCCCCCCTGATACGCTGGCATCCCGCTCACCCCACGCCGCCTTCGGTGCAATTTTTTCCCCGATGAATGGGGCGCCAGCATGGCCGCTCGCGGCGCCGCGCGTCCCTTTAAGCCAATCTTAGCCCCGGCCGGCGAGGCTTCGCCGGGGCTCCCGTGGCCGGCGCCGTCCTGGCGCCGGCGCCGGACGAGTCCCGGATGAGGGGCGGGAGCCGGCGCAGGCAGCCCGGCCCGCCGGCAGGATGCAAGGCATGCAGGACGGCGGCTGGCAAGGTGGTGGCGGCACGCCGGGCGGAAACTCCCCGCTCGGGGTGGCGAGCCAGGGT
>NZ_MLCO01000200.1 GCF_001982615.1 Teichococcus deserti
GTGGTCATGGCGGTCGGTCCCATCCTTGGAAGTGGGGGCGGTGGCCCCCTGGATCGATGGGAAGACTGCGACGGCGGCGGTGGAGGGGGTTCGACGGGAGTGTGAAAGAGTTTTCAGAGAAAGGGGAAGGCCGGCTTCCCGTTTCCCGGAGCGGCAAGGCGTCGCTGTCAGGGGCGGCATGGGCTGAAACAAGGCAAGAATTTGCTGCGGTTACCTCGAGATTTCTGTGAAAAATAAAAATGAAATTTTAATTGTAAGAGCGTATAACGTAGTAATCGCCATTCTACAATGGATACACTTATTTCTTCGGTATTCGTTATCAAGAATTATCAATCAAGAAGGCGCCGTTTGATGTCGCCTTGAAAGGGGAGATGACTTCAGGATCCAGCATCAGGACTCCCGTACGCCGCCAGCAGAAGCGTCCTGGGGTGCTCGATCAACGCCGATTGCTGAGTTGCGAGGGCGTGCCGCAGGCTTGGAAATGGCCGTCCTGGCGCAGCAGCAGCGAGCACCAGTCCGTCAGCCCGAACAACGTCCCGACGGTGGAACCGCGCCGCGCCACCCCTCGGCGGCCAGCTCGCGCAGCGAATGCCAGAATCCTATCAGCCAGCGCAGCTGCTCGTCGCGGCTGGCGCCGTGATGCACCTCGGTCACCGCGACGGGGATGCGGTAGCGCTGCCAGATCTCGCGCAGCCGGGTGGCCGGGCCCAGCGCCCCGGGCGGCAGCGGCCTGCGCACCGCCTCGACATCGGCATAGCGGTGCCGGCCATTGCCGCCGTGATGCTCGGCCGGGTCGCGATCGAGATCCTCGGACCGCCGGTCATGCCCGGTCTCGTGCAGCTGGTCGCGCCAGCGCAGGTATCCTTGTCGACCCGGCTCGGCACCCGGGCGGTGACCGACGTGTCGAGCTCCGAGGGATCGAAGCCCATTGGCTTGCGGGTGTCGCCGCGGAAGAACCTCTCGTAGAACGCGCGGCCGGCGCGGCTGACCACCGCGTTTTCCGCGGTGCGGATCTCGGCCACCGCTCCGCCAGCGCCGCCGGGAAGGCCTCGGTCTCCTCGGCTGGGGCGGGCCGCAGCCCGTAGAGCCGGTTGATGGTGCGGCGTTCGATCGGGATCGGCAGGAACTGCGGATGCGGGATGCTGACCTGGTCCGCGGAATCGCCCGGGCCGGGCTCGCGGGCGCGGGCGAGATGCGGCTCGTCGATGCTGCCGGGGAAGGCATGCACCCACGGGTGGCGCGACCGCTTCGTCTCGAACAGGCTCTGCCCGCCGGTGAAGACCAGATCGGCCTGCGCGAAGAGCGGCGCCTCCAGCGCCGTCATCTCGGGCGCTGCGGTTGCTGGTGCATGACGTCCCAGCGCAGATGCGGGAAGCAGAGAAGCCGCCGGCGCGGCCATGATGGCAGATCCCGGTCGTACGGCACAGCGATCCTCCTTGAACAACGATGTCGCCGGGCCTGCCGGCCGCCTCTCCGATCACGCGCAATCCTTGTTGATGTCGGCGATCTTTCCGATGCGGCCTCGACGCTGTCGGCAGGGAATCGATATCGGGGCACGCCGGCGGCCGTGCCGGCCGCCGGCAAGGCAGCGGCGGGCGCCTGCGCGATCGGTCCGACGCGGCACGCCGCCTCGACTGTCAGACTGCAGACCGTCTCATCCGGCGCAGTGCCGCGGCGCCCCATGGGCGACGCCCATGACCAAGGCGCGCAGCGCGACGACCAGCGCCTTTGCCGAGCTCGGCCAGCGCATCTGCAGGCGGGGCCAGGCGCCGTCGGCCCAGGCCTGATCCCAGTGCCAGTCGCATTGCAGCAGCGGCACCTGCAGGGCGGCGAGCTGCTCTTCCAGCCGCGCGGCCTCGGGCTGCAGGCGCCAGCGGCTGCTGCAGAACACCAGGCCGATGCGCTGCCGCTCGAGAACCGTCATGGCTCCGATGTCAGTATCGACGGGGCCATGAACCTCTGCGCCCGCGCCACTCGGGCAACTGGTGGTGAAGTTCGCAACAAGGGGATCTGGTTCCACGAGACGAGCCTTCTCGCAGACAGCAATCCAGGAATCATGTGTCCCGCTTCCACTTCGTGACTGCGTGGGAGGAGAAGAATGTTCCGTGAAACGGTCTGCAATGACATGAGATAAACTCACGGCAACGTGCGGGGCCAGCCGTAACACGCGCAATGCGCTGCCGGCGCGCGGAACCTGGCAGGCAGGATGGCGTTCTATCCCGCATCCTACAGGCGACCCCTTGATGAGAAGTCTCGCCAAAGCGCTGCTCGGCCGCCGGCTCGCCAACCGCGAAGGCGAGGAGCGCCGGATCGGTGCCTTCGAGGGCGTGCCCGCGATGGGGCTCGACGGGCTCGGCTCATCCTCCTACGGGCCGGAGGCGGCGCTGACGATCCTCGCCGCGGCCGGCACGGCGGGGCTCGCGGCGCTCGGCCCGATCATCGCCGCCATCGTCGCGCTGCTGGCGATCCTCTATTTCTCCTATCGCCAGACCATCGCGGCCTATCCGACCAACGGCGGCGCCTTCACCGTGGCGCGCGAGACTTTCGGCGCCGGGGCCAGCCTGCTGGCCGCGGCGGCGCTGATGATCGACTACGTGCTGAACGTCGCCGTCGGCATCTCGGCCGGCGTCGGCGCGCTGACCTCGGCGGTGCCGTCGCTGCAGCCGCAGACCCTGCCGCTCTGCCTCGGCATCCTCGCTTTGCTGACCCTGATCAACCTGCGCGGCACGCTGGATGCGGGGCGCGCCTTCGCGCTGCCCACCTACCTTTTCCTCGCCAGCTTCGCGCTGCTGCTCGGCCTCGGCCTGTACCGCCTGCTGGCCACCGGCGAGGTTGCCCCGGTGGTCGCGCCGCCGCCGCCCCGCCCGGCCAGCGAGCCGCTGGGCTGGTGGCTGGTGCTGCATGCCTTCGCCAGCGGCTGCACCGCCATGACGGGGGTGGAGGCGGTTAGCAACGGCATGGGCGCCTTCCGCGACCCGGCGGTGAGGCACGGGCGGCGCACCCTGCTGGCGATCTGCGGCGCGCTCGGCCTGCTGCTGATCGGCATCGCGACGCTGGCGACGGCCTATGGCATCGGCGCCATGGACCAGACGCAGCCCGGCTACCGGAGCGTGCTGTCGCAGCTCGCCGCCGCCGTCCTGGGCCATGGCTGGCTCTACTACACGGCGATCGGCAGCCTGCTGTGCGTGCTGGCGCTGTCCGCCGACACCAGCTTCACCGCCTTCCCGCGGCTGTGCCGCAGCGTGGCGCAGGATGGCTACCTGCCGCGCGCCTTCGCGGTCGCCGGGCGGCGCCTGGTCTTCTCGGCCGGCATCCTCTACCTGGCGGCCACCGCGGCGCTGCTGCTGATCCTGTTCGGCGGCATCACCGAGCATCTGATCCCGCTTTTCGCCATCGGCGCCTTCCTGACCTTCACCATCAGCCAGGCCGGCATGGTGGTGCATTGGCGGCGGCTGGATGCGACGGCCGCGACGCGCCGGCACCGGCTGCCGCTGCTGGTCAATGCCGCGGGCGCGCTGGCCACCGGCATCGCCTTCTGCGTCATCCTGGTCGCCAAGTTCAGCGAGGGCGCCTGGATCACCCTGCTGGCGGTGCCGGCGACCATCGCCGGGCTGCTGCTGGTGCGCCGCTACTACGACCGGGTGGCGGCGCAGGAACGCGCCGCGGGGCCGCTGCGCCTGGCGCAGCGCAGCCCGCCGGTGGTGATCATCGCCATGGCCGGGCGCAGCCGCATGGCCGACGAGGCGCTGCGCTTCGCGCTGGACCTGTCGCCCGACGTGGTGGCGGTGCATCTCAC
The DNA here is from genome assembly GCF_001982615.1 of Teichococcus deserti. Classification (GTDB taxonomy): domain Bacteria; phylum Pseudomonadota; class Alphaproteobacteria; order Acetobacterales; family Acetobacteraceae; genus Pseudoroseomonas; species Pseudoroseomonas deserti. The sequence continues at coordinate 3,797 of NZ_MLCO01000200.1, forward strand.
CGCGCTGGAAGGCGGCGAAGACCCGGACAGGGCCGCGGCGCTGCGCGAGAGCTGGCGCCACGACGTCGAGGACCCTGCCGCCCGGGCGGGCCTGACCCCGCCGCGGCTGGTGGTGCTGCCGGCCACCTATCGCCGGGCGGAGGAGCCGCTGCTGAAGCTGATCGGCGAGCTGCGGCCGAAGATGCCGGGCCGGCGCGTCGCCATCCTGATCCCGGAGCTGGTCAAGCGGCGCTGGTACCAGCATCTGCTGCACACCCATCGCGCGCGGCGGCTGCGCCGCCGGCTGCTGGCCCATGCCGACCCGGAGATCGTGATCATCATCATTCCCTGGGCCGGGGACTGAGGCGCGCCGCGGCGCCGGGGCAAGGAGCCGCGCCGCTGGATTCCACGCTGGGCCTGCGGGCCGGGCGCCGCGCCATCCTCTCCGGCGCGCCGGCCTGTCGATGAGCCTCGGCCTGCCCTCCTGGCGGACGCTGATCGAGCAGACGGCGGAGGATCTGGGCCTGGAGGCTGGGCTGCAGCCGCCCAGGAAGGCAGCCGGGACTGCGGCCGCAGCGGAGAACGGTCTGCCCGCCGGCTCAATCGCCTGGTCCCGATGCGGCACCGGTGGCCTTGGGGGGACTGGCTCATGTCCCGTGATGCATCCTTGTCGTGCCGCCTGATTGTGCTGATAGATCTTCGCTCTTGGGCCGCACGGCCCTCAGGCTGTAGGCTGCTCACATGACCCAGGATCACCCCAAGGCCGAAAAGGCCGAGATGCCCCAGCCGGAAGTCACGTCCGAGCTCAGCGATTCCGAGATGGATGACGTCACCGCTGGCGTGGTCACGTTCCAGGTCAACCTGGATGCCTTCCGGAACTACGGGGCCATGGGCCAGTCCGCAACGCAGCACGCCGCCCAGCTCGCGAATCTTCTCAGCTCTGGCTTGAAGCCTTATGGCGGCTGAGCTGGGTCAGCTTTGACCAGCGGCGGGCGCTGGTTCTTGCCTGATCGGCCAAGGGTGGCCTCGGGCTTGATGCAGCGGACCACGCGCAGCACTTTGCCGGACCCGCAGGACGTCATCGGCCGAGCCGCTGCGGCGGAGATCTTGCCGGCGGTCTCTGCACGATGACGTCCCAATGATGCGTCGCCGGGGGCCGCCGCGCCCGCCATATGGCCCCTTGTGCGACTTCGGCACCGCCGCGCCGGCGGCGCCTTGCTAGGGCGGAGGCATGCTGCTCCGCCGCGCCCTCCCGCTGCGCTGCTGCTGATCCTCGCCGGGCCGCAGGCCGCGTCGTCGCCATCGCGGATGGCGACAGGCTGACGCGGCGGACCGCCGAGTGGCGCCCGGTGAGGATCCCCCTCGCCGGGATCGACGCGCCGGAGAGCCGGCAGCCCTCTGGCACCCGGGCCCGGCAGGAGCTCGCATCCCCGGCCTTCCGGCGGGATGCGCGGATCGGGATCCAGGATGTCGAGCGCTCCGGGCGAACGGTTGGCACGGTCTTCGAAGGGCGCAGCACCATCGACGCAGACATGGCCCGCCGTGGCGCGGCTGGAGGCGGCCGCGCGCCAGACCGGTGCCGGGCTCCGGGGGCTGACGGCCGCCGGGCGCGTGCCGCCCTGGGAATGGCGCCGGGCACGGCGCCGGGCGCCGCCACCATGCGGCTGCTGTGCATCGATCCCGACGATGGGGCAATTTTCGTTTCGTTTCCAGTCGCAGAGGCTGGCTGCAAGGCTCTGTCCATGCGTTGATGAGCCATGGCCGAAGTGAACGACATTGACGATCTGAAGCGTCGCCTTGAGCGGGCGGAAGCCATGGCGCTGGCCGCTGAGGAGCGCCTGCGCCGTGCGCTGGAAGCCGGTCGCATGGAGCACTGGGAATGGGATCCCATCACGGATCGGATCCGGCGCGCTGGATCTCTTCCCGAGCTTGCGGTCCTCACGGACGAGAGCGGCTGGCACCTGGCGCGGGATGGCTACCCTCTGTTGCATCCGGACGACCGCGAGCGACACGTGGCGATGGTGGAAGCGGCACGGCGGGATCGGACCGGCTGGCATACCGAAGTCCGCTTCATCAGCCCCGAAACCGGTGAGACCCGCTGGGTGGAGGAGCGGGCCTCTCCGGCCTCCGATCCGATCAGCGGGGAGTTCCGGGTCATCGGCTTCACCTGGGATATCACCGGGCGAAAGCAGGCCGAGGCAGATCGAGACTCCGCCTTGCGTGAAAGCGAGGCGCGGCATCGGCTGCTGATAGAGAGCTGGGCGCAGGCGGTTTGGGAGAGCGATGCCGATGGCGTGGTTGTCGCCGACAGCCCCAGTTGGCGCGCCTATACCGGCCAGACGCTGGAGGAGTGGCTCGGCGATGGCTGGCTCAACGCCATCCATCCCGACGATCGCCCCTATGCTGAGCGACAATGGCGAGAGGCGATCGATGCCCGCGCCCTGGTCAATGCGGAGTTCCGTCTCCGTGCCCCTGATGGCAGCTGGCGCTGGACCAATGTCCGTGCCGCACCCGTGCTCGACAGGATGGGGAATATCGAGAAATGGGCGGGGATCAATATCGATATCGATGCGCAGAAAACTGCCGAGGCGGCACTGCGCGAGAACGAGCAACGGCTGCGCGGCGTGCTTGACGCGATGGCCGAAGGCTTCGCCAGCTTCGATGCCGAGTTCACGATCCGGGATGTCAACAAGGAGACGCTTCGGCTCGATGGCCGCACGCGCGCGGAGCTGGTCGGCCGGTCGCATTGGGATGCCTTCCCGCAGACGGAGCACTCCCCGCTAGGCGCCCTCTACCGGCGAGTGGCGCGCGAACGCGTGCCGGGAACGGCCGAGCATCTCTACGCCTGGCCGGATGGGCGACACATGTGGGTCGACGTGCGCGCCTATCCGACGCCGGACGGAGGCATGGCTGTGTTCTGGCGCGACGTCACCGATCGCAAGGCCGCTGACGACGCGCTGCGCGAGAGCGAGGGACGCTACCGTGCCCTGTTTGAGTCGATGGACGAAGCCTATGCAGTCGTTGACGTCCTGCAGAACGAGGCTGGCGCCTGGATCGATTTCCGCTTCGTCGAGGTCAATCCGGCATTCATGGCCCATACCAGCATGCCCTGGCCGGTCGGCAAGACCGCGACAGAATTGCTGGGCGCCCCCAATCCACGCTGGACGCAGCTCTACGGGCAGGCTCTGGACACGGGTGAGGCAATCCGCATCGAGGAGATCGAGCCGACGCTGGACCGCGTGTTCGACCTCAATATCTTCACGCTCGATCGCGATCGACATCGGGTCGCAGTGCTCTTCACGAACATCACGGAGCGCAAGCGCGCCGAGGCGGCCCTCCGCGGGAGCGAGGAGCGGTTCCGCCAGTTTGCGAAGGCGTCTGCAGCAGGCATCTGGATCCGGAATGCTGCCACGCTGACGATGGAGTTCGTCAGCCCGGCGACGGCCACGATCTACGGCATCGACCTGGATGCAATCCGTGGAGATGTAGGACCTTGGGCAGCGATGATCGTGCCCGAGGATCGCGATGCGGCGCTGAGGCACCTGGAAGAGGCGCGGCAGGGCCAGTCTGCGGCGCAGGAATTCCGGATCCGGCGCCCCTCGGACAGCGCTTTCCGCTGGATCAGGGACACCACTTTCCCTCTGAAAGGCGCCGACGGACAAGTGGAGCGGGTCGGCGGCATTGCCGAGGACGTGACGGAGGCCAAGCTGGCCGTGGAGCATCAGGCGGTGCTGCTGGCAGAATTGCAGCACCGGGTGCGGAACATCATGGCACTGATCCGCACGATTGCGCGCAGGTCGGCCGACGGGGCGAGGGACATCGACGACTATCGGTCATCGTTGCAGGGCCGCCTGCTGGCGCTCGCACGCGTGCAGGCTTTGCTGACCCGGGAGGCCAATGCCGGCGGCCTGCTGCGCGAAATCATCGAGCGTGAGGTCAGCGCCCAGGCGCAGCATGGGGGACAGTTCGAGCTGGTCGGGCCAGATATCAGGCTCTCGCCAAAAGCGGTGGAAGTGCTGGCCTTGGCGCTCCATGAGCTGGCGACCAATGCCCTCAAATACGGCGCGTTGTCGGTTCCGGAGGGGCGTCTGCGCGTGGCGTGGGCGCCGATCGAGAGATGCGGACACACCTGGCTGACAATCGACTGGACGGAGGAGGGGGCACCGCCGCGCGCTCCCGTGGAACGGCGCGGGTTCGGCAGCCATCTGATCGAGGGCAAGATCCCTTACGAGCTTGGCGGGATCGGTCAGATCACCATCGGGCCCGGCGGCGCCCGATGTCACCTGGAATTCCCGTTGAAAGACGGCGAAAGCATTCTGGAGACGGATGCGCCCATGCCAACGACCGTGTTTGGAGGAACGCTGGACATGTCGGCAGCGTCCGATCTCACCGGCCGAACCGTCCTCGTCGTCGAGGACGACTACTACCTTGCCAGCGACACGGCCGCAGCCCTGCGGGCGGCTGGTGCTGCTGTGCTGGGACCCTGCCCGAGCCAGGACGCGGCCCTCGGTTTGCTGGCGTCCAACACACCAACACATGCCGTTCTCGATCTGAATCTGGGTGGCGGAGGGCCGCGGTTCGAGATCGCTCATGCGCTGCAGGACCGCGGCGTGCCATTCATCTTCCTGACCGGGTACGACCAGGCTGTCGTTCCGGCGGACTTCTCCGAGGTTGCCCGGCTGCAGAAGCCGCTCCCTTTCCGAGACATCGTGGACGCGGTCGGGAAGTTGTAGCCCTCCCACGCCACGAAGCCGATCTCCCAAGCTCCGACATGGGGCGCAGGCGCCCGCAGCGGCTGGCGCTTCCAGCGCCTTCCGGCTCCGCCCTAGGCGCCCCGCCCCAGGCGGCAGGGCATGCGCTCGGCAGGCTTCACGCCGGCCGGGCAGCGCATTCGGATAGTGTCTCCGGCCGGCGCCTTGTCATGCTTGCGCGGCAGCAAGCCCTCGGGCTGCGGGCGGCCAAAGCGGCACCGCAGCCGGCCGCCCAGCGCCCAGCGTCGCCGGCGGGTCGGGCACCGCCAGCAGGGTGGCGATCCGGCGGGTGCGCGCGCCGTGCCGGCCACCACCAGTCGCCGATGCAGCCGCCGGCGGGTGGCAGCATCACCGCCCCGTCTTCGGGGCGGGGCGCCAGGTCATCACCCGGGCAACCGTGGCGCCGCGTCGGCGGATGCCGGGAATGCACGCCGGCGATTGCGGAGGCTCAGGCGCGGCGCTAGGCGGCGATGTCGCCTGGCACTTTGACATGCCCACGGGCCATCTTGCGGACCATGCTTTCGGCAAGGTTCAGCTGCCCGGCCGCCTGGCTGGGAGACCCGCGGATCACGCGGAGCGCCTTGCTGAACGCAGAGGAGGCAATGGGCCGCGGCGGCGGCGCCAAGGCGATCCGGCCGCGCAGCTCTCCACGAAAATTCCCGCAGGCCGTGCTTTTGGAAGGAAAATCCTTGCGGCTGCCGCAGGGCGGTCCTCACAGAACGCCTTCGCAATCGCGTCGCATTTGCGACAAGTAATCCGGCCTGCAGCGGCGATCCCAATACTCGCTGCGGCGCAGCATAGGACCTTAAGCATATGTTAGCTTAACAATTTCGAACCAGCCATTCACAATTTGGTCTGATTATTGCCGTACTGGCTCGGAAGACTCGCCTGCATGCCTGTTTACCCTTCCGTCCTTGAGAGCCAGCATTGATGCCCAGCAATCCAATGGTGCAGTTGCCAACGAGCCGGATTCTTCTTGTGGAAGAAGACGATATCCGCTCCGACAATCTTCTGTCCTCTCTTCAGAAGGCCGGCGCAGTCGTCGCAGGACCGGTCCGGAGTGTGGATGCTGCCCTCATGATCCTCCGCACCGAGCGGCTCTCTGCCGTTATTTTTGCGGCTGATCTGGAGCGAGGCCCAGGCGCCGAGGAGCTCGGCGCTATTCTCGCAGAGCAGCACCTGCCGGCCCTGGTCATCGACTGGAGCCCTGTGAACCCGCCGAGGACAAGGATTGCTGGTGAGCAGCTGGCCTGGCCGTTCTCCCATCTCACCTTCATCGCAACGGTGTATCGGGTGGTGGCTGGAATGCCCGCCGAGATCGCCCACTGAGCCTGAGGATTCGGGAGCACGATGAGCCCTGTCCGTCTTACTGACGACCGGCCATTTCTCCGCCACCCGAACATGGGCGGTCGCGACGCTGTCTCCGCGTTGCAGCCTGCGTCGTGCGTCTCGGTCTCCGCCCCGCGGCGTGGGCCGGATTCATCGTCATCGAGGGGCCCCTGCCTATGCTGACCGGCTGTCGAGTCCTGCTGGCAGAGACGGACTACTTCGTGGCTCTGGAGATGACGCTCTCCTTGCAGCAAGCGGGTGCTGCCGTGCTCGGCCCGGTATCCAGCGAAGACGCGGCTCTCGGTATCCTGCTGCGCGACGACGTCGACCTGGTGATTTTCAATGCCGAGCTTTGCAAGGAACGCGTCACGCTGCTGCCCGCGTGGCTTGCTCAGCAGGAGGTGGCCTCGATGATGGTCAATGATGTCGAGCTGCGGAGCAGTGATCCACTGTGCCAGGGACGCAGGCAGCTGCTGCATCCCCTGCGCTATCCGCGCTTCCAGAAAGCCGTTGCTGAGCTTCTGGAGCGCTGAGCGCCGCCCCTGCTAGCATCCGGCGGCGCTTGGCTCTGCCCGGTCATGGACCCTTGTCGGACCGGCGGCCTTCGCCCGGACATTCCGTAGTCATGGCCTTCACGGTGTCGTGCTACCGTTGGCGGCGGTTCTGAAGAGGAGATCGTATCCGTCACGGAAGCCGATGCTATGCTTTCGCAATGCCAAGGCTCTATGTCCGCCGCGATCACACGGTGCGCGTGTTTCCCGCTGTCCTGGTTGATGATGACCAGTGGTGCGCCAAAGCGGTGCTGACGATCACCAAAGACAACCGCAGCGTGGTGGCAACCTCGCCTCGCTGCCGCAGCCCAGAAGCCGCCTACAAGGCCGCCATGACGTTGGTCCGTCATGCGGCAGGCCTCAGGATGTGAGGGTGGACCCTTCTCATCGGGCTCAACTGCGCCAGCCAGGTCGGCGCCGCATCAGGCCGGTTCACGCAGGGCTTCCCGGGACCGGTCCCCAGCATGTCTTTGTAACAACCGAAGCAATCGTTCAGGCCGCTCCTCATCATCCGTGCGGACCACCTGGATCCGCAGGGCGGTGCTGACGATCTCTGCGAGTGATGCGATGGTCGAGCCCGGCTCTCGGCCCTGCGGCAGCCCAGCCAGCGCCTGGGTGGCCGCGGTCGCATCTGCTGGGCAGCAGCCCGGCTTTCCGTCCGACGGATCACCCTCTGCGGAGGGGGTCAGCTCCGGTCGGTCCTCGGAGGCACAGTGATCATGGGGGCGACCTGGTCCGCCCGACCGTCTCCTGGGACACTGTGCGTGACGTTGAACCCGAGGAAGATGGCAGTCCGGACCGGGTCATTGTGATGCGGCCGCCGCGAACCGGCACCCGATGAGCCCCAGCCTGCTGCTCGAATGGCGCCGACACGGGCGCGATGCACCGATGCCCGGGGTGATGCGCGCCGAGGCCGACGTTCCTGATAGCGGTCCGCGCCGCGGATGCGGCCGGGCAGCCGAAGCACGGCGGAGGTGCGGAGCGGCAGCGACCTGGCCAAGGCCCAGGGCGGCATGCAGGTGATCAGCGGCCCGGCGTTGCCCGCGGGGCCGCTCTTCCTGGCCGGCGTCGCCTTCGCCGGCAGCGGCGCGATCATCGGCTCTTTCGTCGGCCACGAGAAGACGCCGAAGGCCACCGACGCCGAAGGCGACGGGTCCGGGGTCCTGGCCAAGGACGGGCTGCTGCGGGAGGATGGGCCCGCCTCCAAGCGGCAGGAGGCGGCGCTCCACTGCGACGACGCGGCGTGACCGTCAGCCCCGCGCGCGCAGCCTGACCGTCAGGCCGCGTCCGCCGGGGCCGGGGGCCAGCGACAGCGCGCCGCCATGCAGACGGGCGATGGCGGCGACCAAAGCCAGCCCCAGCCCGGTGCCCGGCGTGCCGCGGCTGCGGTCCAGCCGGTAGAATCTCTTCTGCACGTTGTCCCGCTCGGCCTCGGGGATGCCGGGGCCCTCGTCGGCCACGGACAGCGAGCCATCGGGGGCCAGGGTCACGCGGATCGTCCCCGCCCCATGCGCCAGGGCATTGTCCAGCAGATTGGCCAGCGCCTGGCGCAGCAGCGGCGCGCTGCCGGTCAGCCGCACCCCGGGGGCGACCTCGGCGGCCAGTGTCCGGCCGGCGTCTTCCACCACCGGCGCATAGGCTTCGACCACCCCTTCGACCAGCGCCGAGAGGTCCAGCTCGGCAAAGGCGTCGCGGCCGGCCCCCGCCTCGGCCCGGGCGATGCGCAGCAGCGCGGCGAAGGTGGCCAGGATGCCGTCCAGCTCGTCGATGGCGGCGTCCAGCGTGGCGCTGTCGGCGGCGGGGTCGCGGGCGGCGGCGGCGGCGAGCTCCAGCCGCTGGCGCAGGCGGGACAGCGGCGAGCGCAGGTCATGGGCGATGTCGTCGGTCACCTGGCGCAGCTCGGCGACCAGGGTCTCGATGCGGGCCAGCATGGCGTTGACCGTCGCCGCCAGCCGGTCGAATTCGTCGCCGCGGCCGGATTGCGGCAGGCGCTGGGTCAGGTCGCCCGCCATCACCGCCCGGGCCGCCAGGCTGACATCGTCCAGGCGGCGCTCCAGCCGGCGGGCCAGCCAGAAGCCCAGGGCCAGCGCCAGCAGCGCGGCGGCGCCCCCGGCGATCGGCGGGGTCCAGGCCAGGGCGGCGGCGGCACGGTCGACCGGGGCCAGCTCGGTCGCGACCAGCAGGTTGACGCCGCCGGGCAGCAGGGCGCCGAGGGCGCGGATCTGCGAGCCCTCGCCCGCCCGCGGCAGGGTGGCGAAGCCGCGCAAGGTCACCGGCGCCACCGGGACGCCCCCGGCGATGAGCCGCCCGTCCGGGGCGCTCAGGGACAGGAAAATCGGGCCCTGGCGGCGGGAATAGAGGCGGGTGGCCTCGGCGAGGCCCGCCAGGCCGTAAGTTTCGTAGTCGCGGATCAGCCCCTCGGCCTCGGCGGCCAGGACCAGGTCCAGCTGCTGGCGCAGCGCGGATTGCGCCCGGAACCAGCCCCAGCCGGCGCCGCAGACGCTGGCGACCAGCACCACGGCGGCCATGGCGAGCGCCAGGCGCGGGGCGAAGCTGCGCGGCCAGTTCATCCGCCCGGGCATCGGGTTCAGCCGTGGCCGGCGCCGAGGGCCGGAGCCAGCACATAGCCGGCGCCGCGCACGGTGCGGATCATCGAGGGTTCGCCGCCCGCCTCCAGCTTGCGGCGCAGCCGGCTGACATGGACGTCGATGATGTTGGTGGTGGGGGCGAAGGAAAAATCCCAGACCTTCTCCAGCAGCATGGTCCGCGTCAGCACCTCGCCGGGGTGGCGCATCATGTATTCGAGCAGGCGGAACTCGGTCGGCAGCAGCTCGATCGGCCGGGTGCCGCGGGTCACGGCCCGGCGCAGCAGGTCGGCGCGCAGGTCGCCCACCGCCAGCTCGGTGGCCTCGGCGGCGGCCGGGGCGGGGCGGCGGGCCAGGGCGCGGATGCGCGCGCGGAGCTCGGCGAAGGCGAAAGGCTTGGCCAGGTAGTCGTCGGCGCCGGCCTCCAGCCCCTCGACGCGGCGGTCGACCTCGGCCAGCGCCGTCAGCATCAGCACCGGCGTCGCGATGCCGGAGGCGCGCAGCGCCCGGGTGATGGCGACGCCGTCGGGGCCGGGCAGCATGCGGTCGGTGACGATGATGTCGAAGGGCTCGTTCAACGCCAGGAACAGCCCGTCCTTTCCGGTGGCGGCGCGGTCGACGACATGGCCTTCCTCGGCCAGGCCCTTGGCCAGGTAGTCGGCGGTGGCGGGGTCATCCTCGATCAGCAGGATGCGCATGGCGGGGGCTCCCGGGGGAAAGTCGCCGTCAGCCTCCTGCAGCGTGGCGGCGCTGTCCAGGGTGGGCTAGAAGGCCGGCCATGACAGACAAGCCCCTCCCCCTGCTGGTCACCCATAGCGGCGGCTTCCATTGCGACGAGGCCTTCGCCTATGCGGTGCTGAAGCGCGCGCTCGGCCTGGGGCCCGTGGGCACCGACCACCGCCTGCTGCGCACGCGCGACATGAAGCGCATCGCCGAGGGCGACATCGTCTTCGATGTCGGCCTGGAATTCGACGCGGCGCGCGACCGCTTCGACCACCACCAGCGCGGCGCCCCCACCCGCGCCGACGGCACGCCCTTCAGCGCCGCCGGGCTGGTCTGGCAGAAGTACGGTGAGGCCGCGGTGCGCGCCATCCTGCCGGAGGCTGCGCGCGGCTTCGCCCCCGCCATCGCCCAGGAGCTGGATCGCAGCGTGGTCTTCCGCATCGACGAGATCGACAACGGCACGGCGACCAGCCGCGGCGTGCTCGACCTCGCCTCGCTGATCGGCGACTGCAACCTGGCCTGGGACGCCCCCGGCGGCGACGATCCGGCGGCCGAGGACGCCGCCTTCCAGGAGGCCGCGGCGCTGGCCGATGCCGTGCTGGCGCGGCGGGTGGATGCGGTGCGCGGCCGCCACGTCGCCTCGGCCGAGGTGCTGGCGCTGCATGGCCGAGGCGCCGATGCGCGCGTCCTGGTGCTGGATCGCCGCATGCCCTGGAAGGGCGCCGTCTTCGACCATGCGCTGCCGGTGATCTACTGCATCTATCCGGTGCAGAACGGCAATTGGATGGTCGACACCATGCCGCCGGAGCCGAAAAGCTTCGACCAGCGCCTGCCGCTGCCGGAAGGCTGGGCCGGGCTGCAGGACGCCGCCCTGGCCGAGGCCTCGGGCGTGCCGGATGCCGTCTTCGTGCATCTGCGCCGCTTCGTCGGCGCGGCGCGGTCGCGCGAGGGGGCGCTGGCCATGGCGCAGAAGGCGCTGGCGCTGGGCTTCGCCGCCGCCATGGCGCCGAAGGGCTGAGACCGATCCCGGGGGAGCCCTTGCGCTCCCCCAACGGTCGTGCTGCGGTCATGCCGTTCGTCCCCAGGGGGCATGGCGGTCCGCCAGGAAAATGGCATGTGGCTTGCTTGTAACCGGGGGCTTGAGGGCCTGAGGAGAGCAGCCTTGCCGGATACCCCCACCATTCGCCTGGCCGCCGATATCGGCGGCACCTTCACCGATGTGGTGCTGGATGCCGGGGGGCAGCGCCGTACCCGCAAGGTGCTGACCACGCCGTCGGCTCCGGAGGACGGCGTGCTGGAGGGGATTTCCCTGGTGCTGGGCGATGCCGGGCTGCAGTTCTCCGACATCGATGTCTTCGTCCATGGCACGACGCTGGCGACCAATGCCATCATCGAGCGGCGCGGCGCGAAGACGGCGCTGATCGCGACCGCGGGCTTCCGCGACATCCTCGAGATCGGCACCGAGAGCCGCTACGACCAGTATGACCTGACGCTGGAGAAGCCGCGGCCGCTGGTGCCGCGGTCGTTGCGTTTCACCGTGCCGGAACGGATAGATGCGCGCGGCCGGGTGCAGCTGGCCCTGGACGAGGCGGCCCTGTCGGCGCTGACGGCACAGCTGGCGGCGGAAGGGGTGCAGAGCGTCGCCATCGCCTTCCTGCATGCCTATGCCAATCCGGCGCATGAGCAGCGGGCCGGCGCCCTGATCCGCGCCGCGCTGCCCGGCGTGTCGGTGACGCTGGCCTCCGAGGTCTGCCCGGAAGTGCGCGAATACGAGCGGACCTCCACCGCCGTGGCCAATGCCTATGTGCAGCCGCTGATGGAGGGCTATCTGGGCCGCATGGCCGCCGCCCTCGAGGGGCGCCAGTATCGCGGCGCCACCTATCTGGTGACCTCCGGCGGCGGGCTGACCGCGCTGGAGACGGCGCAGCGCTTCCCGGTGCGGCTGGTGGAATCCGGCCCGGCGGGCGGCGCCATCTTCGCCGCCCAGGTCGCGCTGCGCGCCAACGAGCAGCGGGTCCTGTCCTTCGACATGGGCGGCACCACCGCCAAGGTCTGCCTGATCGAGAAGGGCGAGCCGGCGACGTCCCGCTTCTTCGAGGTGGACCGCACGGCGCGCTTCCTGAAGGGCTCCGGCCTGCCGCTGCGCATCCCGGTCATCGAGATGGTGGAGATCGGCGCCGGCGGCGGCTCGATCGCGCAGGTCGATGCGATGCAGCGGGTGACGGTGGGGCCGGAAAGCGCTTCCTCCGTCCCGGGCCCGGCCTGCTATGGGCGCGGCGGCACGCGGCCGGCGGTGACGGATGCCGACGTGGCGCTGGGGCTGATCGAGCCGGAAGGCTTCGCCGGCGGCAGCATGACGCTGGAGCCGGCGCGGTCGCTGGCCGCGCTGGACGAGGCGGTGGGCCAGAAACTGGGCCTGTCGCCGGAGATGGCGGCCTATGCGGTCTATGAGATGGTCTGCGAGAACATGGCCAGCGCCGCCCGCGTCCATGCCGCCGAGCGGGGGGCAGTGATCGCGCAGCACACCATGATCGCCTTCGGCGGCGCGGCCCCCCTGCATGCCGCGCGCGTCGCCGAGAAGGTCGGCGTCACCCGCGTCGTGGTGCCGCCCAATGCGGGGGTCGGCTCGGCAGTGGGGTTCCTGGCGGCGCCGGTGGCCTATGAGATCGTCCGCTCACGCCCGGCGCGGCTGGATGCCAGCTTCGACGGTGCGGCCATTTCCTCCCTGTTCGCCGAGATGACGGCGGCGGCCCGCGCCCTGGTCGAGCCCGGCGCGCGCGGGGCAGCGCTGTTCGAGCGGCGCATCGCCTTCATGCGCTATGTCGGCCAGGGGCATGAGATCACGGTGGAGTTGCCCAACCGCGCCCTGACCGCCGAGGATGTCGCCGAGTTGCGCCGCTATTTCGAGGCCGAATATGCCCGGCAATTCGCCCGTGCCATCCCGGCGGCGGCGATCGAGGTGCTGAACTGGTCGGTGCTGGTCTCGACCCATGCGGCGAAGCCGGAAGCGGCGGCGGCGGTCGCGCCCGCCGCGGCGCCGGCGCCGTCGGGCGTGAGAAAACTGTTCGACGGCAAGCGAGAGGCGCATGTCGAGGTGCCGATCTATCTGCGCGACGCCATGCTGCCGGGCGCGCGGGTGCCGGGACCTGCGATCATCACCGAGATGGAGACGACGACCTTCGTCTCGGCCAGCTTCGATGCGCATATCGACGGCAGCGGCTGCATCGTCATGGAGCAGAAGGCGGCATGAGCCCGATCGTGGAGAGCAAGCCCATGCAGCCCAGCATCATCGACCTGCAGATCATGTGGAACCGCCTGATCGCCGTGGTGGGCGAGCAGGCGCAGGTGCTGATCCGCACCGCCTTCAGCCCGATCGTCCGCGAATGCGAGGACATTTCTGCAGGTGTCTTCGACCTGCAGGGGCGGATGCTGGCGCAGGCGGTGACGGGAACGCCCGGCCATATCAACTCGATGGCCGAATCCGTGAAGCACTTCCTCCGGCATTTCCCGGTGGAAGGGATGCAGGAGGGTGACGCCTATATCACCAACGACCCCTGGATGGGCACGGGGCACCTGAACGACTTCGTCATCACCACGCCGGCCTTCCACAAGGGCAAGCTGGTGGGGCTGTTTTGCTGTACCAGCCATCTCATGGATATCGGCGGGCTGGGCAACGGCCCTGAAGCCAGCGACGTCTTCATGGAGGGGCTGTACATCCCCATGCTGAAGCTCATCGACCGCGGCGTGGTCAACGAGACGCTGATGGCGATGATCCGCGCCAACACGCGGCTGCCGGTGGATACCGAGGGCGACACCTATTCCCTGGCCGCCTGCAACGATGTCGGCGTGCGGGCGCTCTCGGCGATGATGGACGAGTTCGGCATCGACACGCTGGAGCCGCTGGCCGAGCATATCATCGCGCGGTCACGCGAGGCGGTGCTGGCGGAGATCGGCAAGCTGCCGAAGGGGAGCTGGTCCTACAGCATGACGACGGATGGCTATGACCATCCGCTGACCATGCAGGCGACGCTGACGGTGTCCGATACGGGCATCCATGTCGACTACACGGGCACCTCGGGCGCGGTGCGCCGCGGCATCAACGTGCCGCTGGCCTATACCACCGCCTATACCGTGTTCGGGCTGGGCTGCCTGGTGGCGGCCGACATCCCGAACAATGCCGGGTCGTTGGCGCCGCTGACGGTGTCGGCGCCCGTTGGTTCCGTGCTGAACGCGCAGAAGCCGGCGCCGGTGTCGTCGCGGCATGTGCTGGGGCAGATGCTGCCGGACATGGTTTTCGGCTGTCTGCGCCAGGCGATTCCGGAACGGGTGCCGGCCGAGGGCACCGCCTGCATCTGGAACATCACCGTGCGCGGGGAGTGGGCGGAGAAGGTCGGGCCGAACCATGGCTATGCGCTGGCCATCACCACCAATGGCGGCACCGGCGGACGTCCCGGGCAGGATGGGATGTCGGCGACGGCCTTCCCGTCCGGGGTGCATGGCACGCCGGTGGAGATCGCCGAGATCCAGTCGCCGCTGATGTTCTGGCGCAAGGAGTTCCGCCCGGGCAGCGGCGGCGACGGCGAAAGCCGTGGCGGGCTTGGCCAGATCATGGAGATCGTCAACACCGACGATGCGCCGTTCGAGCTGCTGGCGGCCTTCGATCGCATCCAGTATCCGCCGCGCGGCCAGATGGGCGGCGGCGACGGCGCGCCCGGCTATGTCGGGTTGGGCGACGGCACCGTGCTGCGTGGCAAGGGGTTGCAGGTGATCCCGCCCGGCGAGCGCCTGGTGGTGCTGACGCCTGGCGGCGCCGGCCTGGGCGATCCTGCCGCGCGCGATGCCGCGAAGCGTTCGGCGGATGCGGCGAACGGCCTGCTGGCTGACTGACAGAAAAAAGATGGGGGTTCGGGGGAATTCCTTCCCCCGACCTTTCTTTTCTGCGTCATCCTGACTGGGCTTTTCCGGAATCAGGTGGAGTCTTTTGTGATGGCGCAGGAGATGAAGGAGCTGGTCGTCGCGACGGCCGGCCGCTGGTCGGGCGTGCAGCCGCCGAACGAGGCGGCGCTGGAGCTGGCGGCGGATCTTCAGTCGATCGTGGCGGCGTTCGAGGCCGTGCGCGGCGGCTTGCGGTTCGAGGATGAGCCGGCGGGTTTCGAGGCGGCGCTGCAGGCCTGCAAGGAGACGCCGTGATGGGCGCGACCCTGGTCGAGGATGTCGACACGCTGGCCGGGCTGTCGCTGGTCGATGCGGCGGCGGCGGTGGCGGATGGCAGCATCAGCGCGGTGGCGCTGACGGAGGCCTGCATCGCGCGGACGCGGCGGCTGGAGCCGAAGGTCAATTCGGTGATCTGGCTGGACGAGGCGGGCGCGCTGGAAGCGGCGGAGGCGGCCGATGCGGCACGCCGCGCGGGTGCCGCGCTGGGGCCGCTGCATGGCGTGCCGATGGCGCATAAGGACATGTACTACAAGGCGGGGCAGCGGAGCTCCTGCGGGTCCGCCATCCGCCGCGACTTCCGCCCGACGATCACGGCGACGGTGCTGGAGCGGCTGGAGGGTGCCGGCGCGGTGACCTTCGGCGGGCTGAACATGGCGGAGTTCGCGCAGAACCCGACCGGGCACAACCGGCATTACGGCGACTGCCTGAACCCGTGGAATGAAGCGCATATCACGGGCGGATCCTCGTCGGGGTCGGGAGCGGCGGTGGCCGCGCGCTTCGCCTTCATGGCGCTGGGGTCGGATACGGGCGGGTCGATCCGACTGCCGGCCTCGGCCTGTGGCGTGACGGGGCTGAAGCCGACGCAGACGCGCGTCAGCCGGTTCGGCGTGATGCCGCTGTCCTTCTCCTGCGATAATGTCGGGCCGCTGGCGCGCAGCGCGCGGGATTGCGCGCGGGTGATGACGGTGATGGCGGGGCACGACCCGAAGGATCCGACCAGCGCCAAGGAGGCCGTGCCCGACTACGAGGCGGCGCTGGACGGCGATCTGCGTGGCATGCGCATCGGCGTGCCAGAGACCTTCTTCCTCGATGGCGTGGCGCCGAGCGTGCTGGCGGCGATGGAGACGGCGCTGGATGTGCTGAGGGGGCGCGGCGCCAGCGTGACGCGGATCAAGCTGCCGCTGATCCCGGAGCTGTCCGCTTGTTCCTCCGTGGTCAGCCGCTGCGAGGCGGCGGCGATCCATGGCGAATGGATGCGCGAATATCCGCAGGACTACGCGGTGCATCTGTCGGCGCGGCTGTTCCCCGGCTATGCGATCCCGGCGACGCATTACATCGAGGCGCTGAGCCGGCGCGGGCCGCTGCTGCAGGAGTTCTGTCGCGCGGTGTTCTCCGAGTTCGACCTGCTGGTGACGCCGACGATCGCGACGGAGCTGCCGACGCGGGCGGAAACCGACATCGACCACGGCCCGCCGGGGACGGCGGCGAAGTTCATGGCGGTGTCGAACAACACGCGGCTGATCAATTATCTCGGGTTGCCCGCGATCAGTGTGCCCTGCGGCTTCGACAGCCTTGGCCTGCCGGTGGGGCTGCAGATCATCGGGCGGCCGTTCGCGGAAGCGCGGGTGATGCAGGCGGCCGACGCCTTCCAGCGTGACAGCGACTGGCATCTTCGCGTGCCGGCGCTGTGATGGATTGCGGCGGGGGGTGTCGCCCCCCGCCGCGTCGCGTCAGGCCGCTTCGGCCATCACCGCGGGACGGCGCGCGGCGCCCCAGCCGGCGGTGATCTTCTCCACCGCGCGGCCGGCGCGCAGCACCAGCGCATCCTCGAAAGGACGGCCGACCAGCTGCGCCGACAGCGGCAACCCGCTGCTGCTGAAGCCGGCCGGCATCGACAGCGCCGGATTGCCGGTGACGTTGAAGGGCATGGTCTGGATATGCATCGGGCCCGGCCGGTCCTTCGGATATTCTGAGAAGGCCGGTGCGGGGCCGAGGGCGCAGGCGGTCAGCAGAAGATCGTGCTGGGCCAGGGCGCCGCGGTTGACGGCGACGGAGAGCTCGCGCCGCAGCCGCTGCGCCTGGATATAGTCGGCCGAGCTGATCGAGGCGCCGATCACCATGCGCATGAACAGCAGCTCGCCATAGTCCTGCGGGCGGGCGCGCAGATTGGCCTCGTGGATGGCATAGGCCTCGGCGACCAGGATGACGCGGCCGCAGGCGTTGAACAGCGCGTAGTCGGGCAGCGTCACTTCCTCGACGATGGCGCCCTCGGCGGCCAGCGCCTCGGCCAGGCGGTCGAGGGCGGCGGTGGTCTCGGGGGTCAGCCCCTCGGCATCGCGCCAGAGGTTGCGCGGCAGGCCGATGCGCAGGCCGGCGACGCCATCCTCGAGCCCGCTGCGGAAATCGGGAATCGGATGGTTGCGGCTGGCAGGATCGACAGAGTCGAAGCCGGCGATGGCCTGCATGGTGATCGCCGTGTCCTCGACATTCGCCGATAGCGGGCCGCAATGGTCGAGGGTGTAGGACAGCGGGAAGACGCCGCGGCGGCTGACCAGGCCATAGGTCGGCTTCAGCCCGACGGTGCCGCAATAGGCGGCCGGGCCGCGGATCGAGCCGCCGGTATCCGACCCCATGGCCATGCGCACCAGCCCGGCCGCCACGGCCGCGCCCGAGCCGGAGGAGGAGCCGCCGGTGATATGCTCGGTGTTCCAGGGATTGCGCGCCGGCGGGAAGGGCAGGTCGAAGCTGGGGCCGCCGAGGGCGAATTCATGCGTCGCCAGTTTGCCCAGCAGCACGCCGCCGCCGGCCTTCAGCTTCACGGCGACGACGCAGTCCTTGGCGGGGATGTCGTCGATGCGCAGCTTGGAATGGCAGGTCGTGCGGATGCCGGCGGTGTCGTAGATGTCCTTCAGCGCATAGGGGATGCCCTGCATCGCGCCGGCGTCGCGGCCGGCGGCGAAATCGGCATCCGCCTTCGCCGCATCGGCCAAGGCGCGTTCGCCGGTGACCAGGACAAAGCTGTGCAGCGCGCCGTCGAGGGCAGCGATGCGGGCCAGCGCCGCTTCCGTCAGCGCGACGGAGGTGGTGCTGCCGGTGCGCAGCCGGCGGCCCATCTCCGCCATGGAGAGATCGGTGAGCGCGGTCACGGCGTCATCTCCCGGGTGATGGTGTCGAGGTCATAGGTGCCGGCCGGCTCGGCCGCGGCGGTGCGGCCGTTGCGCAGCAGCGGCAGCAGCGACTGCAGGTCGCGGTAGCAGGCCAGGACGCCGCCATAGCGCCCTTCCGGCAGGGTGATGCCGGCACGCTTCAGCACAAGGTCGAGCTCGGGATCGCGCTCCGCGTCGGTGGGGTCCATCGGCAGCTCCTCCGCTATTCATCCGGGATTGGATGCGATGTCGAAATCCTATGGCGGCCGGCGGCGCTTGTCGCGCCTAAATCCGCATCAGTTCTCGCCTGGTGGAAGCCAGCCGCATCAGCATCTTCGCGGGCGCAGCAAGCCGGCGTGGCGCCGGACGCCGGAAAATGCCTTCGGAACGTGCAAGCCATGCGCTCGAAGGATGCAGACCGATTCGAAAAATCATCGTTGTGATTGAAACTTTGATCGGCCTACCGTGCGGGAACCGGAGGGACGGTCGCCATGCTGGATGTCGCGCAAACGCGGCTTCCATCGGCGCACCCATGCACAGAGCCATCCACCGGCGGCGCTCCGCCGGAGAAGGAGACGAGATGAAGCGAGTTCTTGCCTCGATCGGCGCTGCCTTCGTCCTTGCCGCCGCGGGTGTCTCCGCCGCCCCCGCGCGGGCCGAGACGGTGCTGCGCATCGCCATGACCGCCGGCGACATCCCGCTGACCGCCGGCATCCCGGACCAGGGATTCGAAGGCTGGCGTTTCGTCGGCTACAATCTCTACGATTCGCTGGTGCTGTGGGATCTGTCGCGAGGCGACCGCATCGCCGACATCAGGCCGGGGCTCGCCACCGAATGGGCGGTCGATCCCACGAACAACCGGCGCTGGATCTTCAAGCTGCGGCCGGGCGTCAAGTTCCATGACGGCTCGATCTTCACCGCGCAGGACGTGGTGTGGAACATGGAGCGGATGACGAAGGAAGGCGCGCCGCAATTCAACGCGCGGCAATTCGCCTTTGCCCGCGGGTACCTGACGAATTTCGAATCGGTCGAGGCGGTCGACGAGCAGACGGTGGCCTTCACCACCAAGACGCCGGACAGCCTGTTCCCCTACAACCTGTCCTTCCTGATGATGGTGAGCCCGCGCCGCTCGGCCGAGGTGAAGAACGACGCCGACGCCTTCGCGCGCAATCCCTCCGGCACCGGGCCCTATCGCTTCGCCCGCATGGTGCCCGGCGAGCGGCTGGAGCTGGTGCGCAACGCCGATTACTGGGACGCGGCGCGGGTGCCGAAGCATGACCGGCTGGTGCTGCTGCCGATGCCCGAGGCCTCGACCCGCACCGCCTCGCTGCTATCCGGCCAGGTCGACTGGATCGAGGCGCCGGCACCCGATGCCATCCCGCGGCTGCGCTCGGCGCGGATGCAGGTCGTCACCAATTCCTACCCTCACAACTGGACCTATCAGCTGAACTTCGTCGATGGCGCCTTCAAGGACATCCGCGTCCGCCAGGCGGCCAACCACGCGCTGAACCGCGCCGACATGAAGGAAATGCTGGGCGGCGTGGCGCTGGAGGGTTTCGCGACGGTGCCGCCGTCGACCGCCTATTATGGCAATCCTGTGCGCTACGAATACGACCCGGCCAAGGCGCGGGCACTGCTGCAGCAGGCGGGCTGCCTGCCCTGCAACGTCACCTTCGCCATCTCCACCTCCGGCTCCGGCCAGATGCAGCCGCTGCCGATGAACGAGCTGGTGAAGTCGCAGCTGGAGGCGGTGGGCTTCAAGGTGAACCTGCAGGTGATGGACTGGAACGCGCTGCTGCAGCTCGGCCGCGAAGGGCGCGAGAAGCATACCGGCGTCGACGGCATCAACATCAGCCGCGCCACCCAGGACCCGTTCAACGGCATGCTGCGCTTCATCGCCTCCAGCCAGGCGGCGCCGCGCGGCTCCAACTGGGGCCATTACAACAGCCCGGAGATGGACGCGCTGATCACCGAGGCGCTGTCCACCTTCGACGCCGAGAAGCGGCTGGCGGTGCTGACCCGCATCCATGAGAAGATGAGCCAGGATGCGGTGATGCTCTGGGTCGCGCATGACCTCAATCCGCGCGCGCTGTCGCCGCGGGTGCGCGGCTTCGTCCAGGCGCAGAGCTGGTTCCAGGACCTGACGACCATCACCGTCGAGGCGCGCTGACCGACAGGAGGCACAGCCGATGTTCAGCTATGTCCTGCGGCGGCTGCTGGCGGCCGTGCCGATCGCCCTCGGCGTCTCCATGGTCTGCTTCGGCCTGGTCTATCTGGCGCCGGGCGACCCGGTGCAGACGCTGCTGCCGCCCGATGCCGATGCCGAGACGGTGGCGCAGCTGAAGCGGCTCTACGGCCTCGACCGGCCGCTGGCGGTGCAATACCTGTCCTGGCTCGGCCGCGTGCTGTCCGGCGATTTCGGCCGCTCCATCGCGACGGGGCGGCCGGTGGCGGAAGAGATCGCGCGCTCGCTCGGCAACACCGTGCTGCTGGCGGGGCTGTCCGTCGTCGTCGCCTTCAGCGTCGCCTTCGCCCTCGGCACCATCGCCGGGCGGCGGGCGGGCAGCTGGCTCGACCGTTGCGTCACCGGCGTCGCCGTGGTCGGCGTCTCGGTGCCGAACTACTGGCTGGGCATCGTGCTGGTGATCGTCTTCGCGGTGGAGATGATGGCGCTGCCGGCCTCGGGCATGGCCGGCGACGGCTTCGACCCGACCAGCTGGGAGCATCTGAAGCACCTGGTGCTGCCGGTGATCACGCTGTCGATGATCCCGGTCGGCATCATCGCCCGCACCACGCGCTCGGCGGTTTCCGAGGTGATGAACCAGGAATTCGTCACCACGCTCCGCGCCAACGGGTTGCCGGAATGGCGCGTGCTGCGCCACGCGCTGAAGAACGCGCTGCCGCCGGTGCTGGCAGTGATGGGGCTGCAATTCGGCACGCTGATGGGCGGCTCCATCCTGGTGGAGACGGTGTTCAGCTGGCCGGGCAGCGGCTTCCTGCTCAGCAAGGCGATCCTGACCCGCGACGTGCCGGTGCTGCAGGGAACCATCCTGGTGCTGGCGCTGATCTTCGTGCTCACCAACCTCGCCGTCGACCTGGTGCAATCCTCGGTCGATCCGCGCATCCGCCGCGCCTGAAGGGAGATCGCGCATGTCCACGACGATCGACAAGGTGGCGACGCCGGCGCCGATGGCCGCGCCACGCCAGCGCGGCTATTGGGGCACCGTCGGCTACCGGCTGCGGCACGACCCGGTGACGCTGTGCTTCGGCGCGCTGCTGCTGGCCATCATTCTTTCTGCCGTTTTCGCGCCGTGGCTGGCGCCCTTCGATCCTTACCGCGAAAGCATCATCCGGCGCCTCAAGGCGCCGGGCTATATGGGCCATATGCTGGGTACCGACGAGCTCGGCCGCGACATGCTGTCGCGCCTGCTGCATGGCGGGCGGCTGACGCTGACCATGGGCATGGTGCCGGTGCTGCTGGCGACGCTGATCGGCGGCGGCCTGGGCGTCGTCGCCGGCTTCCTCGGCGGCGTCGCCAATGCGGCGATCATGCGGGTGATGGATGTCTTCTACGCCTTCCCCTCGGTGCTGCTGGCCGTCGCCATCTCCGGCGCCATGGGCGGCGGCGTGCTGAACGGCATGATCGCGCTGACCCTGGTCTTCATCCCGCCGCTGTGCCGCGTGGCCGAGACGGCGACGACGCAGGTGCGCAACCTGGACTTCGTCGATGCGGCGCGGGCCACCGGCGCGCCGCTGCGGCTGGTGCTGTGGCACCATGTGCTGGGCAATGTGCTGGGGCCGATCCTGATCTACGCCTCCAGCCTGATTTCCGTCGGCATCATCCTCGCTTCCGGACTTTCCTTCCTGGGCCTGGGGGTGAAGCCGCCGGAGCCCGATTGGGGGCTGATGCTGAATGCGCTGCGCCAGGCGATCTATGTCAGCCCGCTGGTCGCCGCCATGCCCGGCATCGCCATCTTCCTGACCTCGGTCAGCCTGAACATGGTGAGCGACGGCCTGCGCGCCGCCATGGATGTGAGGAGCTGAGCCCATGTCGATGAGCGCCTCCCCCGCCATCCCGCCCCCGCCTTTGCCCTGGCGCGACAATGACCCGCGCGACCGCGGCGGGCCGCAGCAGCCGCTGCTGATCGTGCGCGGCTTCAAAAAGCACTTCCCGATCCGCGGCGGGCTGCTCGGCCGCACCGTGGCGCATGTCCGCGCGGTCGACGGCGTGTCCTTCCATGTCCGCAAGGGCGAGACGCTGGGCATCGTCGGCGAATCCGGCTGCGGCAAGTCGACCGTCGCCCGGCTGCTGATGCGGCTGATGCAGCCCGATGCCGGCGAGCAGATCTTCGACGGCGACAGCGTCGGCAGCGAAGGCGGGCTGTCCGTCGCCGAGCTGCGGCGCCAGGCGCAGATGGTGTTCCAGGACAGCGCCTCCTCGCTCAATCCGCGCATGCCGGTGCAGGGCTCGGTCGCCTTCGGCCCGATGGCGTTTGGCATGCCGAAAGCCGAGGCGATGGCGCTGGCGCGCGAGCTGCTGACCAAGGTCGGGCTGAACCCGGCGCTGTTCGGCGGGCGCTATCCGCATGAGCTCTCCGGCGGGCAGAAGCAGCGCGTCAACATCGCCCGCGCGCTGGCGCTGAAGCCGCGCATGGTCATCCTGGACGAGGCGGTCTCGGCGCTGGACAAGTCGGTGGAGGCGCAGGTGCTGAACCTGCTGCAGACGCTGAAGCGCGAGCTCTCCTTGACATACGTCTTCATCAGCCACGACCTGGGCGTCGTCCGCTGGATCAGCGACCGCGTCATGGTCATGTATCTGGGCGAGGTCGTCGAGATCGGCCCGGCCGACCAGCTCTACAACGCGCCGAAGCATCCCTATACGCGGGCGCTGCTGGCCTCGCGCCCGGCGATGGATCCCGACCACCGGCGCGAGGAGGCGCCGGTCAGCGGCGATCCGCCCAACCCGGTCAACCCGCCTTCCGGCTGCCGCTTCCACACCCGCTGCCCCTTCGCCGAGCCGCTCTGCGCCAGCCGCGCGCCGAGCCTCGGCGATTCCGAGGGCGGCGCGCATCTGGCCGCCTGCCACATGCAGGATCCGGACTCCGGCCATAGCCAGGCGAGGCTGCAGTGATGGAGGCGCCGATGCAGCCCCTGGTCGAGGTCGAGGATCTCAGCGTCGATTTCGTCACCCGCGAAAGCCGCGTCCGCGCGGTGAACGGCGTCAGCTTCAGCATGATGCCGGGCGAGGTGATGTGCATGCTGGGCGAGAGCGGCTCCGGCAAGTCGGTCACCATGCGCGCGCTGATGCGGCTGCTGCCGCCGAAGCGCAGCGAGATCGGCGGCAGGATCCGCATCGCCGGGCAGGATGTGCTGGCGATGGACGATCGCGCGCTGCGGCGGATGCGCGGCGGCGTCGTCTCGATGATCTTCCAGGAGCCGATGACCGCCTTCGATCCCGTGGTCCGCGTCGGCGACCAGATCGCCGAGGTCGTGGCGCAGCATCGCGGCGTCTCCCGCCGCGAGGGGCTCAGGCGGGCGCTGGAGCTGTTCGACCTGGTCCGCATCCCCTCGGCCGAGCGGCGGCTGCAGGCCTATCCGCACGAGCTGTCGGGCGGGTTGCGGCAGCGCGCCATGATCGCGCTGGCGCTGTCCTGCGAGCCGAAGCTGCTGCTGGCCGACGAGCCGACCACGGCGCTGGACGCGACGGTGCAGATCCAGGTGCTGATCCTGCTGCGCAGCCTGCAGCGGGAGCTCGGCATGTCGGTGGTCTTCGTCACCCACGATCTGGGCGTCGCCGCCGAGATCGCCGACCGCGTCGCCATCATGTATGCCGGCCGCATCGTCGAGACCGGCAGCGTGCGCGAGGTGCTGCGGTCGCCGCTGCATCCCTACACGTCGGGGCTGCTGGGCTCCACCGTGCATGACCAGCCGCGCGACCGGGCGCTGGAGACCATCCCCGGCGCGCCGCCCGACATGCGCGCCCTGCCGCCCGGCTGCAGCTTCGCGCCGCGCTGCCCGCAGGCGCTAGGCGAATGCGCCTCGGGGCCGCCGCCGGCGGTCAGCCCGGCGCCGGGGCGGGTCGCCCGCTGCCTGCGCGTCGCCGCCCCGCAACAGCCGGAGTATGCCTGATGCATGCGCTCGATTTCCCACACCATGTGCTTGACCGCGTCCTCGCCCGCTGCGGCCGGCTGCACCCCTTCGCCGAGCTGGATCCGGCGCGCACCGCGCTGGTCGTCATCGACATGCAGAACGGCTATATGCGCGCCGATGTCGGGCACAGCTGCGTGCCCATGGCGCAGCGGATCGTGCCCGCCATCAACCGCCTGGCCGCGGCGCTGCGCCAGGCCGGGGGCAGCGTCTTCTGGGTGCAGAACGCAACCGACGAGCGGTCGCGCCACGAATGGTCGGTGCTGGAGGAGCAGGCCAGCCCGGCCCGCCGCGCCGCCCGCATCCGCTCGGTCTCGCCCGGCGCGCCGGGGCACGACTTCTGGCCGGGGCTCAACATCCGTGGCGGCGACGCGGTGGTGCCGAAGTACCGCTACAGCGCCTTCATCGCCGGCGCCTCGCCGCTGGAGGGGCTGCTGCGGGCCCGCGGCCTCGACACCGTGCTGATCGCCGGCACGCTGACCAATGTCTGCTGCGAATCCTCGGCGCGCGACGCCATGATGCTGAACTTCCGGACCGTCATGGTGAGCGACTGCAACGCGGCCCTGACCGACGAGGAGCACCAGGCCAGCCTGGTCAGCTTCTGGTCCTTCTTCGGCGACGTGCAGGACAGCGCCCAGGTGATTGCCGCGCTGCAGCAAGGCGCCCAGGCGGCCGCCTGACGGAAAACCGCTGGCAAGGCGGCGGCGGCCGGGTCCATGCTCGCCGCCATGCTTGCCAGCCAGCGCCCGCTTTTCGAGATCCCGCCCGGCATCGCCTATCTCGATGCCGCCGCCTGGTCGCCCCTGCCGCGCGCCGTCAGCGCCGCCGGCGTCGAGGGCATCGCCGCCAAGGCCCGTCCCTGGGACTTCCCGCGCAGCGGGAACGAGGACTGGCTGGCCCGCGCCCGTGCGGCCGCGGCGCGGCTGATCGGCGCGGCGCCGCAGGACATCGCCATCCAGGGGTCGGTCGCCCAGGGCATGGCGACGGCGGCGCGCAACCTGACGCTTGCCGCCGGCCAGCGCGTGCTGCGCATGGCCGACGAGTTCCCCTCGCTCTGCCTGGCCTTCGAGCGGCTGGCAGAGGAGCAGGGGCTGGTGGTCGAGGTGGTGCCGCGCCCCGCCGACGGCGACTGGACAACAGCGCTGCTGGCGGCCATCGGGCGGCCCGGTGCCGCCCCCCTGGCGCTGGCCCTGCTGACGCCGCTGCACTGGTCGGACGGGGCGCGGGTGGATCTGGACCTCCTGGCCCCGGCGGTGCGGGCGGCGGGCGCGGTGCTGGTGGTGGACGCCACCCAGGCTGCCGGCGTGCTGCCGGTCGACGTGGCCCGCTGGCAGCCCGACTTCCTGGCCTTCCCGACCTATAAATGGGTGCTTGGGCCCTACAGCCTGGCCTTCCTCTATGTCGCGCCGCACCGGCAGGCCGGGCGGCCACTGGAGGAGCATATGGGCAACCGCCCCGGCGGCGGCTTCGCTCCGGGGGCGCTGCGCTACGACCGCGGCGAGCGCGCCGATCCGGTCGCCCCCCGCATGGCCGCCACCGGGCTGGAGCTGGTCCTCGGCTGGGGCACGCCGGCGGTCGCCGCGCGGCTGGCGCATCTGACCGCGCTCCTGGCCGGGGGCCTGGCCGATCTCGGCGTGCTGCCGGCGCAGCGCAGCCCGCATGTGCTGGGGCTGCGGCTGCCGGGCGGCGTGCCGGCCGGGCTGATCGAGCGGCTGGCGGGGCAGGGGGTCTTCGTCAGTGACCGTTTGGGCGTGCTGCGCATCAGCCCGCATGTCTGGATCGAGGAGACGGACATCGCCACCGCCATCGACCGCATCAAGTCGGCGCTCCGCGACTGAGCAGAACAGCAGCTGCGCCCAGCCTGCGGAATGGTTCCATATCAGGACCAAAGGGTCCCGCGGAAGCGCGCTCCAAGACCTCGTGTCGTTGAGAATTGTTCTTAACTGAGCGATGACTTCGGCAGAAGATGAATTCCATGTAATTCCTTTGCCGGAACTTGTGATGATGCTTCAAGGATTTTGTATGAATCATCACTTGAAGGCTGTTGCTTAAGCCGGTTTGTATATAGAACCCTGATCGTCACGGCGGCCCAGCCTGTGGTTTCGGGCAGGGCCGGCCGTGTGTTCAGTCTCGATCGTATGGTTCCCCTGCCCGACGATTGGAGAGGTTCGAAGCCAGCTCCACCGTTTCCCGGCCCTAGCCCCGCCGGGCCTCGGCCCCTGACCGCGTGCTTCTTCTTCGCCCATCGCCGGACCGGTCCTGCCCTTCGACCTAAGGAACGGTGATGCCTGTCTCCAGCCGTCGCCAGCTGCTGTCCGCCACAGCGCTGGTCGCCTTCTCTGCGCCTGCCCTCGGGCGCAGTATCACCGGGCGCATGCCCTGGAAGCCGAACGAGGCCTATCCGCCCGAGCTGGCGCGGCCGGGGGGCTGGTACTTCCTGAACCCGGCCGAGGTCGCGACGCTGGAGGCGATCACCAGCCGGCTGATCCCGGCCGACGACCTGTCGCCGAGCGGCAAGGATGCGGGCTGCGTCGTCTTCATCGACCGCCAGCTGGCCGGCCCCTACGGCACCTATGAGTGGCTCTACATGCAGCCGCCCTTCTCGGACAATCCGCTGCCGACCCAGGGCATCCAGTCGCCGCTGACGCCGCAGCAGCAGTACCGGCTGGGCCTCGCCGCGCTGGCGACCCATTGCCGCGACAGCTTCGGCGGCAAGACCTTCGAGCAGCTGGCCGAGGCCGACCAGGTGAAGCTGCTGCAGGGCATGGAGAAGGGCGAGGTCAAGCTGCCCGGCCTGAACGCCCCGCGCCAGACCACCACGATGCTGTTCAACCTGATCCTGCAGAACACCATGGAAGGCTTCTTCGCCGACCCGGTCTATGGCGGGAACAAGGACATGTGCAGCTGGAAGATGATCGGCTTCCCGGGCGTCCGCTACGACTTCCGCGACGTGCTCGACAATCCCGGCAAGCCCTACACCAAGCCGCCCGTCTCGATCATGGGCCGCCCCGACTGGAATGGAAAACCCGCATGAGCACCCGGCTCCCCAAGAAGGACGTCGTCGTCGTCGGCCTGGGCTGGACCGGCTCGATCATGGCCTATGAGCTGTCGAAGATGGGCCTCGACGTGGTCGCCATCGAGCGCGGCCCGTGGCGCGACACCGCCAGCGACTACAACATCGCGACCGCGCCGGACGAGCTGCGCTACGCGGTGCGCCAGGACATCTTCCTGCGCCCGGCGCAGACCACCGACACCGCCCGCAACAGCATGAGCCAGACGGCGCTGCCGATCCGCAAGTTCGGCTCCTACCTGCCGGGCAACGGCGTCGGCGGCGCCGGCGTGCAC
This sequence comes from Teichococcus deserti, assembly GCF_001982615.1. Taxonomy (GTDB): domain Bacteria; phylum Pseudomonadota; class Alphaproteobacteria; order Acetobacterales; family Acetobacteraceae; genus Pseudoroseomonas; species Pseudoroseomonas deserti. The sequence continues at coordinate 31,288 of NZ_MLCO01000200.1, forward strand.
TGGAACGGGCACAGCTGGCGCTTCTTCCCGAGCGACTTCAACCTGCGCTCGCATTACGAGGAGCGCTACGGGAAGAACTTCATTCCCGACGACATGACCATCCAGGACTACCCGGTCACCTATGACGAGCTCGAGCCCCATTACGACTTCTTCGAGAAGGTCATGGGCATCTCGGGCAAGGCCGGCAACATCAAGGGCGTCATCCAGGACGGCGGCAACCCCTTCGAGGGCTGGCGCTCTGACGAATACCCGACCAAGCCGCTGAAGCCGAACCTGGCGCAGATCAAGTTCGAGAAGGCGGCCAAGGAGCTCGGGCTGCATCCCTTCCCGCTGCCCTCGGCCAATATCTCCGAGGCCTACACCAACCCCTATGGCCTGCGGCTGGCGCCCTGCACCTATTGCGGATTCTGCGAGTGGTTCGGCTGCGCCAACTACTCGAAGTCCAGCCCGCAGACCTGCGTGCTGCCGGCGCTGATGCGGCACACCAACTTCGAGGCCCGCACCCTCTGCGAGGTCACCCGCATCAACAAGACCCGCGACGGCAAGATGGCCAGCGGGGTCACCTATGTCGATGCCGCGGGGCGCGAGTTCGAGCAGCCGGCCGACATCGTGCTGGTCTGCGCCTATGCCACCTTCAACGTCCGCCTGCTGATGCTGTCGCAGCTCGGCACGCAGTATGACCCGGTCAGCAACACCGGCACGCTGGGGCGCAACTACGCCTACCAGACCAATGCCGGCGTGCTCGGCTATTTCGACAAGGACACCCACTTCAACCCCTTCGCCGGCGCCGGCTCGCAGGGGATGATGGCGGATGACTACAACGGCGACAATTTCGACCATGCCGAGCTCGGCTTCGTCGGCGGCGCCAACATCAACTGCAACACGCCGCATGGCCGGCCGATCTCCGCCCGCCCGACCCCGCCCGGCACGCCGCGCTGGGGCTCGGAGTGGAAGAAGGCCACCGCCGAGACCTATGGCCACACGCAGTCGGTCGGCACCCAGGGCAGCTCGATGTCCTATCGCGACGTCTATCTGGACCTCGACCCCACCTACAAGGACCGCCTCGGCAACCCGCTGATGCGCATGACCTTCGACTTCAAGGAGAACGACCTGAAGATGTCGCGCTTCGTCGTCGATCGCTGCGAGGAGATCATGAAGAACATGGGCCCGCAGCGCATGGTCAAGACCTACAAGCGCGGCCCCTGGAACGTCGTGCCCTACCAGACCACCCACAACACCGGCGGCGCGGTGATGAGCAGCACCCCGGACAAGGGCGTGGTCAATCGCTACGGCCAGCACTGGGACGCGCCCAACGTCTTCGTCACCGGCGCCTGCCTGTTCCCGCAGAATGCCGGCTACAACCCGACCAACACGGTCGGCGCGCTGACCTACTGGACGCTGGACGCGATCAAGAACCAGTATCTGAAGAACGCCGGCCAGGCGCTGGTGCAGGCCTGATGCGCGCGCAGATCCTCGCGGCCGGGTTCCTGGCCGCCGCCTCCCTGCTCGGCGCCGGCCAGGCCCGCGCCGACGCCGACAACTTCACGGAAGTCGAGCGCGGCAAGTACCTCGCCATCCTGGGCGACTGCATGGCCTGCCATGTCGGCAGCGACGGCCAGTCGATGTCGGGCGGCCACATGCTGGAGACGCCTTTCGGCAGGATCGCCGTCCCCAACCTGACGCCCGACCCGGAGACGGGCATCGGCCGCTGGTCGGCCGACGACTTCAACCGCGCCATGCACGAGGGCAAGCGCCCGGACGGGACGCATCTCTACCCGGCCTTCCCCTACACGTCCTTCACCCTGATGTCGCGCAGCGACAACGACGCGGTCTTCGCCTATCTCCAGGCGCAGCCGGCGGTGAAGAACCAGGTGGATCGCAGCACGCTGCCCTTCCCCTTCAATGTCCGCCTGCTGATGGCCGGCTGGAACATGCTGAACTTCACCCCCGGCACCTTCCGTCCCGATCCCAACAAGTCGGACGAGTTCAACCGCGGCGCCTATCTCGTCGAAGGCCCCGGCCATTGCGGGTTGTGCCACACGCCGCGCAACCTGATCGGCGGCGACAAGGGGGGCGCGCACCTGGAAGGCGGCCCGCTGCAGGGCTGGTTCGCGCCGTCGCTCACTGCCGACCGCCGCACCGGCATCGGCGCCTGGACCGAGCAGGAGATCGTCGAGTACCTGCGCACCGGCGTCACCCACCGCAGCACGGCCAGTGGCCCGATGGCGGAGGTGGTGGAGCTCTCGACCAGCAGGATGACCGAGGCCGACCTCAAGGCCATCGCCGTCTATCTGCGCGAGCGCGCGCCGGCCCCGGCGGCGTCCAACCCGACGCCGGTCGCCGCCACCGACAGCCGCATGCGCGCCGGCGAGGCCATCTATCTCGACAGCTGCGCCGCCTGCCATGTCGGCAACGGCGCGGGCGTCGCCGGCATCTTCCCGCGCCTGGCCGACAGCCAGTTCGTCCAGCAGGGCGACCCGACCGGCGTGCTGCGCGTGGTGCTGCAGGGCGCCAAGGCCGCCGCCACGCCGCATGCGGTGACCGGCCCGGCCATGCCGGCGCTGGGCTGGCGCATGACCGACCAGCAGGTCGCCGATGTCGCCACCTATATCCGCAACAGCTGGGGCAACGCGGCGCCCGCGGTCACGGCGGATCAGGTGAAGGCGATGCGGTCGGTGGCCGGGGGGCACTGAAGGGAATTGACAAAGGCCGGGGGAATGAATTCCCCCGGACCCCCTTCTTTTTTCTGATCTGTTGGCCGTTGAGTGATCAGCGCCTCTGCTGCCAGCCCACCAGGGTGACGCCGCGGGGCGCTTTTCGTTTTATATGACCGGCCTTCGCTGCCAGGTCGCGCTGCCGATTGGCCATTTCACGTAATGTTTCCACGTGGACACGGCAGTCACCGCAGAAAAAAGAAGGGGTCCAGGGGAATTCATTCCCCTGGCCTGATCCTCACTCTCTTCATCGCCTCTTCGAAGCGCTTCGCAAACCCTGCGCTGTCGCCCAGCGTCTTCTGCCAGGCGTCGCCCTTGAGCTTCGCACGGAGTGCAGCGTGGCGGGCCGGATCGGTCGCGAGGCTGACGGCGATCCCGACATAGTCCTCGTGGCTCGCCGCGATGGTCTCGGGCATGCCGATGGCGTTCAGCAGGCTCCCGGCCATGCGCGAGGCGAAGGAGGCCTGCGACAGGGTCAGCAGCGGCAGGCCCATGCGCAGCGCATCGCTGGCGACCGTCCCGGCATTGTAGGGCGAGGTGTCGAGGAACAGGTCGCCCAGCGCCATGCGGGCCAGGTAGCGTTCGGGCTCGACGCGCTGGGCGAAGATCAGGCGGGAGGGCTCGATGCCGGCGGCCTGGGCCTGCGCATGCAGGTTGCGGCGGGCGGTGGGGTTGTCGCCGACCAGCCACAGCACGCTTTCCGGCGCACGGGCCAGGATCGCCATCCAGGCGGCGAAGACGTCGGGCGTGATCTTGTAGGAGTTGCAGAAGCAGCAGAAGACGAAGCGGTCCTCCGGCAGGCCCTCGGCGGCGCGGGAGACCGCGGGCAGGGTGGGGACGCGGCTGTCATTCGCCTGGTAGACGACGGGCAGGGGCAGGGGGGTGGGGC
>NZ_MLCO01000201.1 GCF_001982615.1 Teichococcus deserti
GGGTGGCGGGCCATGGTGGTGGATCTCCTGCCCCCGGGGGTAAGGCAAGGATTGTCGATTGTCGATCCTCGGAGACGGCTTGTGCACCGGTCCCGGCCATGTCACAGAACCGTCGTCGTTCCGTCCGGCAAGGCTGCCAGCCCCATGTCCACGCCCGATCTCCCGAATGATCCTGGCCCGGCGCTCAGCGCCCGGGTGGCGGCCATCGCGCCGCGGCTCACCGAAATCCGGCGCGACATCCATGCCCATCCGGAGCTCGGCTTCGAGACGGTGCGCACCTCCGGCATCGTCGCGGAGGAGCTGCGCCGGCTGGGCCTCGAACCGCGTACCGGCATTGGCCGCAACGGCGTCGTCGCCGAGATCCAGGGCGGCGCCCCCGGCCCCTGCCTGCTGATCCGCGCCGACATGGACGCCCTGCCGATGCAGGAGCTGACCGGGCTGCCCTATGCCAGCACCATCCCCGGCCGCATGCATGCCTGCGGCCATGACCTGCACACCGCGACCCTGATCGGCGTGGCGGCGGCGCTACTGGCCGAGGCGCCGCGGCTGCGCGGCCGCATCCGCCTGGTCTTCCAGCCGGCCGAGGAGACTTCTGAAAGCGGCGCCGAGGCGATGATCGCCGATGGCGCGGCGGAGGGCGCCGACCTGGCCCTGACCCTGCACAACCGCCCCGAGATGCCGGTGGGCAGCTTCGGCCTGACCCAGGGCGCCAGCACCGCCGCCTGCGACGATTTCGAGGTGACCGTGCGCGGCACCTCCGGCCATGCCGCCCGCCCGCATGCCGCCGCCGACCCGATCGTCGCCGCGGCGCTGATGATCGCCGGGCTGCAGACGGTGATCTCGCGCGAGATGAACCCGGCGGAATCCGCGGTGCTGACGGTCGGCCATATCGTTGGCGGCAGCACCCACAACATCATCCCCGACTCCTGCCTGTTCCGCGGCACGGTGCGCTCCCGCTCGCCGGCGGCGCGCGACCGCGCCGAGGCCGGGCTGCGCCGCGTCTGCCAGGGCGTGGCGATGGCGCAGAACGTCGCCGTCGACATCGACTATCTGCGCGGCGTGCCGCCGCTGATGAACGACCCGGCGCTGGTCGCCCGCGCCATGGAGTCGCTGACCGCGCAGTTCGGCACCGCGCCGCGGCTCGAGCCCGGCCGCAGCTTCGGTGCCGAGGATTTTTCCTACTTCACCGAGCGCATGCCGGGGCTGCAGCTCTATGTCGGCGCCGGCCAGCCCGGGCGCGACGACCGCGTGCACAATTCCGACTACCAGCCGGACGAAGGCAGCATCGGGCTGGGCGCCACCGCGCTCGCCCGGCTGGCCGTCGACCTGCTGTCCTGACCGCAACCACCACCGACCACCGCCCGTCCAGGGGACACCGTCGCATGACCATCACCCGCCAGACCTTCCTGCGTGCCGGCCTCGCCGCCGGCGGCCTGCTCGCCATGCCCCGCCTGGTGCGGGCCAAGGAGTGGCAGGTGGTCCGCTTCGCCACCGAAGGCGCCTTCCCCCCCTACAACCAGACCGCGCCGGACGGCCGCATCGTCGGCTTCGAGCCCGATCTGCTGAAGGACCTGTCGGCGCGGCTGAAGATCCGCATGGACCTGGTGGCGCAGGACTGGGCCGGCATGATCCCGGGGCTGGTCGACGGCAAGTACGACGCCATCATCGACGGCATCTCGATCACGCCGAAGCGGGAGGAGGCGATCGCCTTCACCATCCCCTATACCGCCGGCACCTCCGGCTTCGTCACCATGAAGAACACCGCGCCGAACGGCCTGCCGGGCACCGGCACCCGCGTCTCGCTCACCGACGAGGCGGCGACCAAGTCCGCCATCGCCGAGCTCGCCACCGCGCTGCGCGGCAAGACCGTGGCGGTGCAGGTCTCGACCATCCAGGCCGACTTCCTGACCACCTATCTGAAGGATGCGGTGACCATCCGCACCTATCAGGCCGGCGGCGACACCTATCTCGACCTGCGCGCCGGCCGGGTCGATGCGGTGATGGCCTCGACCTCCAACATGGCCGCCTTCGTCAAGCGTGCCCGCGGCGAGGCGCTGCAGAGCGGCTATACCTTCGGCGGCGGCGTGCTGGGCCGTGGCGCCGCCATCGGCCTGCGCAAGACCGATCCGGAGCTGAAGACCCTGCTGGACGGCGCCATGCAGGCCGCCATCGCCGACGGCACGCTGAAGAAGCTGTCGATGCAGTGGTTCGAGACCGACATCACCCCGGCCACCTGATCCGGGACCGCGGCGGCCGATGGACTACGACTGGGAGCTGCTGGGCTTCGGCCCCGACGGCTGGGGGCCGGTGCTGCTGCGCGCGGCGGGGGTGACGGTGGCGGTCTCCGTCACCGCCTTCCTGCTGGGCGTGGTGCTGGGCACGCTCTGCGCCTGGGCCAAGATCGGCGGCAACCGCCCGGTCCGCGCGGCGGCGGAGGCCTATACCGTCATCCTGCGCGGCATCCCCGACCTGCTGGTCATTTATCTGTTCTATTTCGGCGGGCGGCAGGTCGTCGCCTGGGCCGGCGGGATGCTCGGGCTGCAGGGGCCTTTCGACATCAGCGGCTTCGCTGCCGGCGCCATCGCCATCGGGCTGATCTCCGGCGCCGGCCAGGCCGAAGTCTTTCGCGGCGCCTATCACGCCATTCCGGTGGGCTCGCTGGAGGCGGCGCGCGTCGTCGGCATGCGGCGTTTCCTGATGTTCCGCCGCATCATCGCCCCCCAGGCGCTGTCCACCGCCATCCCGGGCCTGGGCAACCAGTGGCAGTCGGTGATCAAGGAATCCGCCCTGGTCTCGGTCACCGGCCTGGTCGAGACCATGCGCCAGGTCACCGTCGCCGCCGGCTCCACCGAGATGCCCTTCTTCTTCTTCGCGGCCGGCGCGGTGATCTACCTGATCATCACCTCGATCTCCGGCCTGGTCTTCAAGGGCGCCGAGCTCTGGTCGCAGCGCGGCCAGGCCCCGGCCCGGCTCTGAAAGGCGACGCCCGATGGACTTCGCCTTCCTGAGCGAGACCTTTTTCAAACTGCTCGCCGGCTTCCCGCTGACGGTCAATCTGGCGGTGTTGTCGCTGGCCGGCGGCGGCGTGCTGGCGCTGCTGCTGAACATGGCGCGCGCCAGCGGCTGGCTCGGCGCCCGCTTCGCCGACTTCTACGTCTTCCTGTTCCGCGGCTCGCCGCTGCTGATCCAGATCTTCCTGATCTATTACGGGCTGGGGAATTTCCCGGCTGTGAGAGAGAGCTTCCTCTGGCCCTTCCTGCGCGAGCCCTATTGGTGCGCGCTGCTGGCGCTGATCCTGAACGATGCCGCCTACACCGCCGAGATCCTGCGCGGCGGCTTCCGCGCCGTGCCGCGCGGCGCGGTGGAAGCGGCCGAGGCCTGCGGCATGTCGCGCCTGACCCGGCTGCGCCGCATCACCCTGCCGGTCGCCATCCGCCAGGCCCTGCCAGCCTATAGCAACGAGGTCATCTCGATGTTCAAGTCCACCGCGCTGGCCAGCACGGTCACCCTGATGGAGGTCACCGGCATCGCCCGCGCCGAGGTTTCCGCGACATACCGCGCCATCGAGATCTTCCTCTGCGCGGCGGTGCTGTATCTCGTCTCCACGCTGCTGATCACCCGGGCCTTGCGCCTGCTGGAGACGCGGCTGTCGCCCTGGCTGGCGGGGAACCGGGCATGAGCGGCCTGGGGGTGAACGGCATGGGCGAGCCCGCCATCGCGCTGCGCGGCATCCGCAAGCGCTTCGGCGACCAGGAGGTGCTGCGCGGCATCGACCTCGCGGCCCATGACGGCGACGTCATCGCGCTGATCGGCGCCAGTGGCTCCGGCAAGAGCACGCTGCTGCGCTGCATCCCGATGCTGGAAGTGCCGCAGGCCGGCGAGATCTTCGCCGCCGGCGAGCGCATCGCCCTGCGCGACGGCCAGCAGAAACTCGACCGCGCGCAGCAGGCGGCGGTGCAGCGGATGCGCACCCGGCTCGGCTTCGTCTTCCAGAGCTTCAACCTCTGGCCGCACCGCACCGTGCTGCAGAACCTGATCGAGGCGCCGGTGCATGTGCAGGGCCGCCCGAAGGCCGAGTGCATCGCCGAGGCCGAGGCGCTGCTGGAAAAGGTCGGCCTGGCCGAGAAGCGCGACGCCTGGCCGGCACATCTCTCCGGCGGCCAGCAGCAGCGCGTCGCCATCGCCCGCGCCCTCGCCTTGAAGCCGCGCGCGCTGCTCTTCGACGAGCCGACCAGCGCGCTGGACCCCGAGCTGGTCGGCGAGGTGCTCAAGGTGATCCGCGGCCTGGCCGAGGAAGGCCGCACCATGATCATCGTCACCCACGAGATGGGCTTCGCCCGCGAGGTCTGCAACAAGGCGGTCTTCCTGCACCAGGGCCGCATCGAGGAGGAGGGGCCGCCCGAGCAGGTCTTCCTCGACCCGCGCTCGGACCGCGCCCGCGCCTTCGTCTCCAGCCATTTCAACCGCAACCGCTGAGGCGGGCATGCCGGGGCCGATCGCCCGCCGCAGCCTGCAGGACGAGGCCACCGACTGGCTGCGGCAGGAAATCCTGCAGGGCCGCCTGGCGCCCTCGGCGACGCTGACCGAGGTGGCGCTGTCGCAGCGCATGGGCGTGGGCCGCGGCACGGTGCGCTCGGCGCTCTTCGCGCTGGAGGCGGCGGAGCTGGTCGGGCGGCTGCCCTATTCGCGCTGGCACGTCGTGCCGCTCGACGCTGGTGTGATCGCCGAGGTCTACACGCTGCGCGGCGCGCTGGAGGAATTGGCGGCCCGGCTTTTCGCGGCGCTGCCCGACCGCCGCCTGCTGCAGCCGGCCTTCGACGCGCTGGCCGCGGCCGAGGCTGGCGACATGGAAGCCCGCGTCGCCGCCGATCTCGGCTATCACCGCGCAGTGGTCGAGGCCACCGGCCATGGCCATCTGATCCGCGGCCATCGCGCCCTGTCGGACAAGATGGAATGGCTCTACCGCTGGTCGGAGCTGCACTGGCCGCAGCGCACCCGGCTGGTCGAGGACCACCGCACCCTGCATGCCGCGCTGACCGCCGGCACGCCCGAAGCCGCCGAGGCCGCCACCCGCGCCCATATCGCCACCAGCCTGCGGCGGGACCTGGACGGGTTCGCGGCGCTGGCGGCGCAGTCGAAGGAAGCCTGAGACATGACCCCGGAAATCCTGCTGCTGGATGGCGGCATGGGCCGCCAGCTGTCCCGCATGGGCGCACCCTTCCGCCAGCCCGAATGGTCGGCCCTCGCCCTGATGGAGGCGCCGGAGACGGTGCTGCAGGCGCATCGCCAATTCGTCGAGGCGGGCGCCGAGGTGATCACCACCAACAGCTATGCGGTCGTCCCCTTCCATATCGGCGAGGACCGTTTCTCGACGGATGGCGCCCGCCTTGCCGCCCTGTCGGGGCAGCTGGCGCGCCAGGCCGCGGACGAGGCGCCGCATAAGGTCCGCGTCGCAGGCTCCCTGCCGCCGCCCTTCGGTTCCTACCGTCCCGACCTGTTCGAGCCCGCCCGGGCGCCGGCGATCCTGAAGGTGCTGGTCGAGGCGCTGCGCCCGCATGTCGACCACTGGCTGGCCGAGACGCAGAGCGCCATCGCCGAGGCCCTGGCCGCCGCCCGCGCCGTGGAAGGCACGGGCCTGCCGCTCTGGATCTCCTTCACCCTGGGCGAGGAGACGGACGAACAGGGCCGCCCCGTGCTGCGCTCGGGCGAGCTGGTGAGCGACGCCGTCGCCGCCGTCCAGGCCGCCGGCGCCCGCGCCATCCTGTTCAACTGCAACCGGCCGGAGCTGATGGGGGCTGCGGTGGACGCTGCCGTCGCCACGCTGGCAGGCGCGGACATTCCGGTCGGCGTCTATGCCAATGCCTTCGGCTCGCCGCGGCAGAAGCTGGCCCAGGCCAATGCCGGGGTGGCGACCATCCGCGAGGACCTGGACCCGCCGGCCTATGGCGCCTGGGCGGCCGACTGGGCGCGGCGCGGCGCCCGCATCCTGGGCGGCTGCTGCGGCATCGGGCCGGAGCATCTCTGCGCCATCCGCCCGGCGCTGAAGGCCGAGGCGGTGCCGCCGGGCTGACCCCGGCGGCGTTTCCTTCAGTCCAGCGTCTGCATCAGCCGCAGCAGCAGCATCGCCCGCGGCACGATGGAGGAGATGTAGAGCTGCTCGTCATGGGTATGGGCGGCCTTGCCGTCCACGCCCAGCCCGTCCAGCGTCGGCACGCCCATCGCCGCGGTGAAGTTGCCGTCCGAGCCGCCGCCGGTCGACAGGTCCTGCAGGTCGAAGCCGATCTCTGCCGCCAGCCCCTGCGCATGCGCCAGCAGCTGCGCGATGGCCGGCGTCTTCTCGAAGCCCGGGCGGTTTAGCGCGCCGGTCACCGTCAGCGTCACATCCGGGTCATGCGGCTTGAGCGCCTGCAGCTTGGCGATGGCAGCCTCGGCGATCGCCTGGTTCGGCACGCGCATGTCGATATTCGCCCAGGCCTCCTGGGGGACGACGTTGGTGCCGCTGCCGCCGCCGATCGTGCCGACATTCAGGGTCAGGCCGGTCTCGTAATCGGTCATCGCCTCGATCGCCAGGATCTGGCGCGCCAGCTCCTTCACCGCGCTGCGGCCATCCTGGTGGCGGGTGCCGGCATGGGCGGCGCGGCCCTTCACCTCGAGCCGGAACATCGCCGTGCCCTTGCGCCCCGTCACGATGCGGCCGCCCTCGCGGGCCGGCTCGGTGACCAGGACGAAGCGGGCGCGGCGCGCCTCGCGCTCGATATGGGCGCGGCCGGTGCCGCTGCCGATCTCCTCGTCGGAGACGATCAGGTGGCGGATCGGCAGCGGCGTGGTCTGGCCGGTGGCGATCAGGTGGCGCAGGGCGGCGAGGGCGATCAGCGCGCCGCCCTTCATGTCGTAGATGCCGGGCCCCCAGGCGACATCGCCCTCGACCCGGTAGGGTGCCGGGCCGGCCAGCGTGCCGATGGCATGCACCGTGTCCAGGTGGCTGAGCAGCAGCACGCCCGGCGTTTCCTCGTCGCCCCAGGGCGAGGTGATCAGCAGGTGGTCGCCGCGCCCCTCGCTGCCGGGGATGCGCTCGACCTTGGCGCCGGCGGCCGCGGCGGTGGACTGGGCCAGGTCCATGGCGCGGTTGACGGCTTCAGCGTCGCGGCTCGGGCTTTCGATCTCCACCCAGCTGCGGATTTCCTCCAGCAGGGCCTGGGTCTCGAAGGGCGGCTCGTTGGCGAGGGTCATGGGCAAGGCTCCGGTCTGCGACCCCCGACCAATGCGCCGTGCTGCCCTGCGGGGCAAGCCACCCATCTGGACATGCCGCAGCCCGCGCCTATCTCAACCGCATGACCGAAACGGCCGCGCTGCAGGAATTCATCCACCGCCACGAGCGGATCTTCCTGCTGACCGGGGCCGGGGTCAGCACCCGCTCCGGCCTGCCCGACTACCGCGACGACGACGGCGCCTGGAAGCGCCCGCAGCCCGTCACCTACCAGGCCTTCATGAAGGCCGAGGCCACCCGCCAGCGCTACTGGGCGCGCAGCCTGGTCGGCTGGGGCCAGATGGGCGAGATCCGCCCCAACGGCGCCCATCGCGCGCTGGCCCGGCTCGAGGCGCGAGGCGGCGCGGAAGTCCTGGTCACCCAGAATGTCGACCGCCTGCACCAGGCCGCCGGCAGCACGCAGGTGATCGACCTGCATGGCCGCCTGGACCTGGTCCGCTGCATGCACTGCGAGCGCCGGATGCCCCGCGCGGCCTTCCAATCGGACCTCGCCACCCGCAACCCGGGCTGGGCGGAGCTGGTCGCCGCCCGCGCCCCCGACGGCGATGCCGAGCTGGAGGACGTCGACTTCTCCCGCTTCGCCGTCCCGCCATGCCCGGTCTGCGGCGGCATCCAGAAGCCCGACGTGGTCTTCTACGGCGAAAGCGTCCCCCGCCATCGGGTGGAAACCGCCTTCGCCCACCTGGCCGCCGCCGACGCCATGCTGGTGATCGGCTCGTCGCTGATGGTGCGCTCCGGCTTCCGCTTCGTCGAAGCCGCCGCCGCGGCGGGGAAACCGATCGCTGCGGTGAACCTCGGGAAGACGCGGGGGGATGCGCTGTTCTCGCTGAAGGTCGAGGCAGAGAGCGAAGCGGCTTTGAAGTTCTTGGTGGAGTGAAGAGAAGCGGATGAAGGTTGGGGGAATGAATTCCCCCAAACCCCCATCTTCTTTCTGATCACCGGCCGTTTGCAGGCCAGCGCTTTGACGACGCCGACACCAGGGTGTCACGGCGGGACGCCATCAAATGAAATTGGCGCTCCCTCGAAGGTCGCGTTGTGGCGGGGCCGTTTCACGTCCTGTCGCCACGTGGACATGGCAATCTGACAGAAAGAAGAAGGGGTCCAGGGGAATTCATTCCCCTGGCCTGCCCAACTCTTCTCTTCAGCCCGCTTTCTGTTCCGCCCGAAGCCGCCACAAAGCGCTGTCGGCGGGGGCTTCCACCATGTCGAAGGTCAGCACCGTCCCCGCGGGCACGGCGCGCGTCAGGGACCGGCCCACGGCCATGTAGTAGGGCAGGGGCGAGGACGGGCCGTCGGCGACGGCGGGGCGCAGCAGCGGCTCGATCCCCGGCACGGCGTGGCGGGTGCCTTCGATGGCCAGCATGTGGCCGGCCGGCAGGTCGCGGTCGGCGCGGGCCAGAAGGTCGACGCGCAGCGCGTAGTCGGGGCCGATGATCGAATGGTTCAGGCGGCCGCCGGCCAGGATCGAGACGGGCGCCTCGACGCCCAGCAGGTGCGACGGGTTGTAGATCAGCGCGCGCTGCCGGTCCGCCGAGACGGGGATGCCCTTGCCGGCGAAAAGGCGGCCGGTGGCGGTGTCAGCGAGTTCCACGACGACGAAGACGCCGCCGGCGAAGCTGCTCTCGTCGGGGCGGCGCAGCACGTTGAAGACGTCGAGCTTGCCGGGGCCGCTGAGCAGGCCGCCGGCGCTGGCGGGCGCGTAGAGGTCGGGCAGCTCGACGGTGCGGGCCAGCGGCGCGTGGAAGCTGTCGCGGTCGGGCAGGATGCCGGTGGCATTGGCCACCAGCGCCATCTCGCAGGAATCGGGGACGGTGCGGAGGGGGAGGCTGGACAGCAGCGTCTCGCGCGCGGCCACCGTTCCAGCGCGGTCATCGGCCAGGTGCCACTGCGCCATCATGCCGGGGGCGGCGACGCGGTGCTCGAGCCAGGTGACCTCCTCCGTCGTCGGGTCGATGACGAAGTCGTACTCGCTGCTCTTGCCGGCGGCGACGATCGGCAGGCCGAGCAGCCGCGCCCAGGAGACCAGCCCGATCAGCAGCGAGGGCTGGTCGCCATCGACCAGGGTATAGGGCACGCCGGCCTGGCGGGCGCGCTGCGCCAGCAGGGGGCCGACGACGCATTCGGTCTCCTTGCTGACCATGGCGACGCCGATGCCGGCGGCGATGGCGGCCTCGGCGTGGCGGGCGCCGGCCTCGGCATGGCCGGTGGCCTCCACCACCATGTCGAGCGGCAGCGCCAGCAGGTCGTCGAGCCGTTCGCAGATGGCAAGCGCGCCGGCGGCCAGCGCGGCCTCGGCCTCGGCGCGGCTGGCGCAGCGGCGGTGGGCGACCTCCATGGCCGTGAGCGCCTTGGCGACGCGGGCCGGGTCCAGGTCGAAGGCGGCGGTGATCTCCAGCCCGCGCATCCGCCGCGCCTGGGCCACCAGCGACAGGCCGAACTCGCCGGCGCCAAGCAGCGCGGCGCGCACCGGCTTGTCGATGGCCGGCTGGAACAGGGTCTGGAACTGCATTGTCTTGACGATCTCCCGAAGGCTTCTTTGCTGGGGCCGGCGCGGCGCGTCAGATGACGTCGCGGATCCGCGCCAGGCCGCGGTCGTGGTGGCGGCCGATCACCTCGGCCAGGGCCTCGCCGTCGCGCTTCGCCAGCGCCGCGGCCATCTCTTCGTGCTCGGCCATGGCGGCGGCCCATTTCTCGGGGCCCTCATGGCCGATGAAGCGGATCCGCTTCATCTGTGCCTGCAGCGCCTCATGCGCGCGCAGCAAAGGCGCGTTGTCGGCGGCGGCGACGATGCCGCTGTGGATCGCCTGGTTCAGCTTGAAATAGGGCAGCCGGTCGCGGACGGCGTAGCGCGCCTGCATCTCGGCATGCAGCGCCAGGAGGCCGGCGATGGCGGCGTCCGACGCCACCTGGCACAGCAGGCGGCCGGCCAGCTGCTCCAGCGCCTTCAGCACCATCATGCAGTCGGCGACATCCTTGTCGGTGAAGCTGCGCACGACGGCGCCGCGCGACGGCACCAGCTCCAGCAGGCCTTCGCCGGCGAGCGTCTTCAGCGCCTCGCGCAGCGGCGTGCGCGAGACGCCGAGCCCGGCGCAGAGCGCGACCTCGTTGACCCGCTGCCCGGGGGCGAGGCGGCCGTCGGTGACCATGTCGCGCAGCCGGGTCACCACCTGGTCGTGCAGGCTTTGGCGGGCGATGGGAAGGGCAGGGGCTGGGGTGGTCTCGACGGTCACGGTGCTGCTGCTCATGGGGATCCGGTCTTCCGCTTCTCGTCGATTGTCCGCCCGGTAAAAAGGGGAGCGGTTCCAGGGCGATGCTTCGACCGGTGCCGGCAGAAACCCCCTTGCGGATATTCTGCATACAGAGCACAGAATAAGCAACCGCGGCCCGACAGGCCGCAGACCGAGGGAGAACATCCATGGCCGAGAGCCTCCGCGCCCCCACCGACGCGCCCGTGATCGCGCTGGCCATGGGCGACCCGGCCGGCATCAGCCCGGAGCTGACCGCGCGCATGCTGGCCGATCCGGCGGTGCTGCAGGCCGCCGGGCTGATCGTCATCGGCGACCGCCGCGTGCTGGACGAAGGCGCCCGCATCGCCGGCGTCGCGCCGCAGATCGAGACCATCGCCCCCGACGCGCCGCTGCCGCAGGACCTGTCGCGCCCGGTCTTCATCGACCTCGGCACGCTGGACCCCGCCAGCATCCCGCGCGGCCAGATCAGCGAGCCCGGCGGCCGCTTCGCCGCCGAGAATTTTCGGTACGCCCTCTCGCTGGCCATGCAGGGCCATGCCGATGCCGTCAGCTTCACGCCCTTCAACAAGGCGGCGATGCGGCTGCATGTGCCGGGCTATGACGACGAAATTTCCTTCACCGCCAATTTCATCGGCTTCAAGGGCGCGGCGAAGGAGTTCAACGTGCTGCCGGGCCTGTGGAACGCCCGCGTCACCTCGCATGTGCCGCTCTCGGGCGTGGCGCCGCTGATCACCTTCGACGCCATCCTGGGCAATCTGGAGCTGACCAGCCAGTCGCTGCGTGACTCGGGCCTGGAGACGCCGCGCATCGCGGTGGCCGCGCTGAACCCGCATGCCGGCGACGGCGGCAATTTCGGCCGCGAGGAGATCGACGTGATCGGCCCCGCCGTGGAGGAGGCCAAGCGCCGCGGCATCGTCTGCGACGGGCCTTTCCCGTCGGACACCGTCTTCGTCCGCGCCCGCCGCGGCGATTTCGACGCGGTGCTGACCATGTTCCACGACCAGGGCCAGATCGCCATGAAGCTGATCGGCTTCGAGGAAGGCGTCACCCTGATGGGCGGCTTCCCGGTGCCGATCTGCACGCCGGCGCATGGCACTGCCTATGACATCGCGGGCCAGGGCAAGGCGCATCCGGGCGCCACCCGCAACGCGCTGCTGCTGGCCGCCCGCATGGGCAGCGCGCAGCGCCGCCGCCGGCCGGCGCCGCAGGGCACCCTGCTCTCCGTCCGCGCCGCGATGGCTTCTTAATTTTTCAAGGGTGGCGGGCTCGTCGGCCCGCCACAGGCTGCTCAGGGGACCTCAAGAGCCCCGCCCATCACTGCCACGAGGAACGAATCCATGCGTCTTTCCGCCGCAGCGCTCGGCGCTGCCTTCGGCCTGGCCACCGCTGTCTCCATCGCCGCGCCGGCCGCCGCCCAGAGCACCTGGCGCCCGAGCAAGCCGGTCGAGTTCGTCGTCTCCTCCGGCCCCGGCGGCGGCACCGACACCTTCGCCCGCACCGTGCAGTCGATCATTGCCAAGTACGAGCTGCTGCCGGTCTCGGTGATCGTCTCCAACAAGGGCGGCGGCTCCGGCGCCGAGGGCTTCGTCTATGGGCGCCTGGCCGAGCGCGACCCGCACAAGCTGATCTTCGGCACCAACAACGAATGGCTGCTGCCGCTGGTCGCCAAGGTGGCCTGGAAGCCCTCCGACCTGACGCCGGTCGCCGCCATGGCCTTCGACGAGTTCGCCATCTGGGTGAAGGCGGATTCGCCCTACAAGACGGCCGCCGAATATGTGGCGGCCTTGCGCGCCGGTCAGCCGGCCGAGTTCCGCATGGGCGGCTCGCAGTCGAAGGACACCGACGAGATCCTGGCCCGCATGGTCGAGCGCGCCATCGGCATCCGCTTCACCTATGTCCCCTTCCGTGGCGGCGCCGAGGTCGGCGTGCAGCTGGCCGGCGGCCATATCCATTCCAACGTGAACAACCCCTCCGAGAGCATCGGCGGCTGGCGCGGCGGCCAGGTCCGCCCGGTCTGCATCTTCGCGCCGCAGCGCCTGCCGGCCACCGCCCCGGTGCGCGACGGCGTCGGCTGGGGCGACATCCCGACCTGCGCCGAGCAGGGCATCAACATCACCGAGTACCGGATGCCGCGCACCGTCTTCCTGCCGCCGCGCGTGCCGGAGAATGTCGCCGCCTACTATGCCGAGGTGATGAAGAAGGTCTTCGACACGCCGGAGTGGAAGGAGTTCACCGAGCGCACCCTGCAGACCGCCCGCTTCCTGGGCGCCGAGGAGATGCGCGCGCTGATGACCAAGGAGGAGGCCGCCTCGCGCGCCCTGTTCCAGGATCTCGGCTGGCTGGTGAACTGAGCCGGACACGGCGGGGAGAGACGGCATGACCCAGGAGAGCGGCACGAGCCAGGCGGGTCCAGGTCACGCGGGGGGCGGCGACGCCCCCCTGCTGTCCCGCCTGGCGCTGGAGCTGATCGGCGCCCTGGTGGTGCTGGGCTTCGGCGCCACGGTGATCTGGGGCGCGCTGGAGCACGACATCGGCTGGGGCGACGACGGGCCGCAGCCCGGCACGCTGCCCTTCTGGCTCGGCGTGATCGCCATGCTGGCGGCGGTGGCCATCGCCGTCCAGGCGCTGCGCAAGTCGGAGGCGCTGGGCGCCCAGATCGTGCTGGGCCGGACCGCGGCGAAGCAGACCGCGGCCTTCCTGCTGCCGATCGCGGCGCTGGTGGCGCTGACCGTGCCGCTCGGCCTCTACCTCGCCATGGGGATCTATCTGTTCGGCATGGTGATGTGGCACGGCCACGGGCTGAAGGCGGCGATCGTCACCGCCGTCGCCGCCATCGTCTTCAACTGGGTCGCCTTCGAGTACTGGTTCCTGCTGCCGCTGCCGAAGGGTCCGATCGAAGCCCTGCTGGGCCTGGGCTGAGGAGCGCGCGCGTTGGAAAACCTCGAAGCGCTGATGCACGGCTTCTCGGTCGCCATCAGCTTCCAGCACATCGCCCTGATGATCGGCGGCGTGCTGCTGGGCATCCTGGTCGGCGTGCTGCCCGGCCTCGGCGCGCCGAACGGCGTGACCCTGCTGCTGCCGCTGACCTTCAGCATGGACCCGGTCTCGGCCATCATCCTGCTGACCAGCACCTATTGGGGCGCGCTGTTCGGCGGCTCGACCACCTCGATCCTGTTCAACATCCCGGGCGAACCCTCCTCCGTCGCCACCACCTTCGACGGCCATCCGATGGCGCGCCAGGGCAAGGCCACCGAGGCGCTGACCACCGCCTTCCTCTCGGCCGGCTTCGGCGCCTTCGTCGGCATCGTCGTCATCACGCTGCTGTCGGGCTTCGTCACCAGCTTCGCGCTGCGCTTCGCGCCGCCCGAGTATTTCGCCGTCTACTTCCTGGCCTTCGCCTCCTTCGTGGCCTTTGGCGGGGGCGCGCCGATGAAGACGGTGGTGTCCATCGTGACCGGCTTCGCCTTGGCGACGGTGGGGATGGACATCGTTTCCGGCGGCATGCGGCTGACCTTCGACATGCCGGAGCTGATCCGCGGCGTCAGCTTCCTGGTCGTCGTCATCGGCCTCTTCGGCATCGGCGAGCTGCTGCTGACCATGGAGGACAGCCTCGAGTTCAAGCCGGTCGCGACCACCCTCTCGCCGAAGCGCGTGCTGGCGGCCGCCTGCGCCCTGCCGCGCCACTGGGTGGCGCTGGCGCGCTCGGCGACGGTCGGCATCTGGATGGGCATCACCCCGGGCGGGCCGACCGCGGCCTCCTTCATGTCCTATGGCCTGGCCCGCCGCTTCTCCCGCAACGGCGCCAATTTCGGCCGCGGCGAGCCGGAGGGCGTGGTCTCGCCGGAGACCGCCGACCATGCCGCCGGCACCGCCGCCATGCTGCCGATGCTGGCGCTGGGCATCCCCGGCTCGGCGACGGCCGCCGTCATGCTGGGCGGGCTGATGATCTGGGGGCTGAACCCCGGCCCGATGCTGTTCATCGAGCAGCGCGACTTCGTCTGGGGCATGATCGCCTCGATGTACCTGTCGAACATCGTGGCCGTGGTGCTGGTGCTGGCGACGGTGCCGCTGTTCGCCGCCATCCTGCGCCTGCCTTTCACCATCGTGGCGCCGCTGATCGTCGTGGTCTGCACCATCAGCGCCTGGTCGGTGGCCAGCGCCGGCTTCGACCTGTGGCTGATGCTGGTCTTCGGCCTGGTCGGCTGGGGCATGAAGAAGCTGGACTATCCGATCGCGCCGCTGGTCCTGGCCATGGTCATCGGCGACAAGGCGGAGGACGCCTTCCGCCAGTCGATGATCATCAGCCACGGCTCCTTCGGCGTGTTCTGGAGCAATCCGCTGGTCGGCGGCATCGCGACGCTGGGCTTGGCGCTGCTGCTCTGGCCGGTGGTCAGCATGGTGCTGCGCAAGATGCGGCGCGCCGCCTGACGCATGGCAGGGGGGCGCAGGCCCCCCTGACTCGTCTCAGCCGACCCGCTGCAGCAGGCCAGGATCCATGGACGAAAAGTCGCGCTGGCCGGACAGCGCCATGGTCAGGTCGAGCTCGGCGGAAAAGTTCTCGATCACCGCGCGGACCCCGGCCTCGCCGCCCAGCGCCAAGCCATGAACATAGGGGCGGCCCAGCAGCACCGCCCGCGCCCCCAGCGCCAGCGCCTTGACCATGTCGGCGCCGCTGCGGATGCCGCTGTCGAACAGCACCGGCACCTGGCCGCCAACCCGCGCCACCACCGCCGGCAGCGCGTCCAGCGCGGCCACCGCCCCGTCCACCTGCCGCCCGCCGTGATTCGAGACGATGAGGCCGTCCACGCCCTCGGCCAGCGCCCGCGCCGCGTCCTCGGGATGCAGGATGCCCTTCAGCAGGATCGGCAGCCGGGTGCAGCGCCGCAGGAAGGGCAGGTCGTCCCAGGACAGGTCGGGCCGCGAATAGACGGCGATGAAGCGGCGGATGGCGGCGATGGCGCGCTCCAGGTCGGCGGGGCTGCGCAGCGGCTCGGGGAAGTGGCGCAGCAGCTCGAGGATCGCGGGGAGGGCGCCCAGGCCGATCGGCGGCCGCTCGCCCTGCGCCTGGTCCTCGAAAGCCATGTCGCGGAAGACCGGGTCGGACAGGTAGTTCGCCAGCCCGCGGCCGCGGAGGAAGGGCAGGTAGCCGGTCGCCAGGTCGCGCGGGCGCCAGCCGATCTGGGTGGTGTCCAGCGTCACCACGATGGCCTCGTAGCCCGCGGCCTCGGCGCGCTGGACGAAGCTTTGCGTCAATTCGTCGCGGGAGGACCAGTAGAGCTGGAACCAGCGCGGGCCGCCCACGCCCGCGATGTCTTCCAGGCTGCGCGAGGCCTGCGACGAGGTGACGAAAGGGATCCCGGCGGCGGCCGCGGCGCGGGCGGCGCCGAGATCGGCCTCGCGGTGCGCCAGCTCCAGCACGCCGATCGGCGCCAGCAGGAAGGGCAGCGGCAGGCGGCGGCCGAACAGCTCGACGGACAGGTCGCGCTGCGACACGTCGCGCAGCTGCCGCGGCAGGATGCGCCAGCGGTCGAAGGCTGCGCGGTTTGCGGCCATGCTGCGCTCCAGCCCGGCGCCGCCCGCCACATAGCCCGCCGCGCGGCGCCCCATTTTCTTCAATGCCGCCGCTTCCAGCGCATCCGGCGCCACGGGGATGGCGGGCGCCCGGCCGGCGAAGCCACTGGTGAAGATCGCCGCCTGGCGCTGGCGGCCGGTGATGCGCATGGCTTGGCCCCGCTTCCGATGCAGCCGGCACTCTGCCGCGCATGGCCGCCGATGGGAACCGGGGGCCGGCCGCTCAGCCCGGCGGGGCGGCGCGCAGCCGCAGCACCGCCTCGGCCCCGTCCGGCAGGCCGCGCAGCGCCAGCTGCCCGCCGAAGGCCCGCATCAGCGCCCGGCTGAGCGCCAGGCCCAGCCCCATGCCTTCGCCGTCGCGGCGGGTGGTGAAGAAGGGGGTGAAGAGATGCGGCGCCGCCCCGGCATCCACGCCATGGCCATAGTCACGCAGGCAGAGCTGCAGCCGGCCGCCCGGCAGCAGCTGCGCCTCGATCTCCAGCCGGCGGCGCGGCAGGGCGACGTCGCGCATGGCGTCGCGCGCGTTGCGCAACAGGTTGACCAGCACCTGCTCCAGCAGCAGCGGATGGGCGAGCGCCGGCGGCAGCTCAGCCGGCCAGCGCTGCGCCACCGTGACCTGCAGCGCCTCCAGCAGCGGCTCCGCCTGGGCCAGGGCGCCTTCCACCGCCTGGCGCAGCGGCACCGGCGTCGCCGGCGGCGGCTGGCCCTGGGTGAAGGCGCGCAGCGTCTCGATGGTGGCGCGCGCCCGCTGCGCTTGCTGGCGGATGCGCTCCAGCCGGGTGACCAGCCCTTCCAGCGCCGCGCCATCCTCCAGCGCATAGTCGTCCAGTGCATTCTCTGCCGCCAGCAGGATGATGCTGAGCGGATGCGCCAGCTCATGCGACAGCACCGCATGCATCCGCCCCAGCGCCGCCAGCCGCGAGGCCGCCTGGGCGCGGTCGGCGCGTGCCCGCTCCTCCGAGATGTCGTCGACCAGCCCGACCACCAGGCCCGGCCCGGCGCCGTCGCCCAGCCGCGCCGCCCGGCTGCGCAGCCAGAGCCGGTGCCCGTCGGCACGGCGGAAGCGGTATTCGACCGAGGCCTGGCCCTCGGCCAGCAGCCGGGCAAGGAACGGGGCCAGGCGCGCCTGGTCGGCGGCGTCGATGCGGCTCTGCCAGAAGCCGGGCTGGCGCATCTCCTGGTCGGAGAAGCCGGTCAGCTGCTGCAGCCGCGCCGCCACCTGCTGCACGGCGAAGTCGCCGCTGGGCTGCAGCCGCCCGGCATAGGCGGCGGCCGGCAGCCCCTCCAGCAGCGGCGCGGCGCCGCGGGCGCGCAGCCGCTGCCGCGTCCAGGCGCGCCACAGCAGGTGGAAGCCCAGCAGCAGGGCCAGCATCAGCGCCGCCTGGGCGCCCAGCACGGCCAGCGGCAGGCGGGTCGGCTCGGCCAGCGCCACCAGGCTCTGGCCGGGTCCGGGCAAAGCGGCGCCGGCGTCGAAGCCGGCCTCGTCCGGCGCCAGCCCGGCCGTCGTCAGCCGCAGCACCGCGCCGTCGTCGAGGCGCAGCAGCAGCGGCGGCGTGTCGGAGCGCAGCACCTCCGCCAGATCGACCGGCAGGCGCAGCGCCGGCTCGGGGAAGCGCGGCAGGTCGAGCAGCAGCCGGTCCTGGCGCCACAGCAGTCGCGGCACGCCGCCGATCGCGACCGGCGCGGCGCCGAGGGGATGGAGATGCAGCTCGGCGGCCTGGCCGAGCCGCGCCATCAGCAGCGCCTCGCGCTGCCAGGCGGCGGCGGCACGGACCAGGCCATGGGCGGCGGCGGCGAGGGCCTGGCGGTCATCCTCCCGCGCCTCGGCCAGCAGGCGCGGCGTCTGCAGCGCGGCGCCGATGGCGGCCAGGACCAGCGCGAGCGCCAGGGGCCGCAGCCAGCGCCCGGGGGCGTGCAACAAGCTGTGCCTTGCGGGAAGGGAAGCGTGCAGCGCGCCGGCGGCCATCGGTTTCCTCCTGCCGCGGGCGGATTTTCCACCCTGGCGGCGCATGGACGAAACGATTTTCCGAGGCCGGGGTTTTCCCGGAACCGGCACGCGTCAGTGACGGTCGAAGCCGATGAAGACGTAGCCGGCGCCGCGCACCGTGCGGATGCAGCCATCGCCTTCCTCGATGCCCAGCTTGCGGCGCAGCCCGGCGATCGAATTGTCGACCGAGCGGTCGCCGAAACGCCAGTCGCGGCCGAAGGCCAGCTGCGTCAGCTTCTCGCGCGACTGGGTCTCGCCCTGGCCGTGCACGAGGGCCAGCATCAGCTCGAACTCCGCCGAGGTCAGCGGCACGGCGCCGCCGTCGGGGCGGATCAGCGCGCGGCGGCCCTCACTGAACTGCCAGCGCGGCGTGCTGACGCCGGGCGGGCGGGCGTCGCGCAGCCGGGCGCGCAGCCGGGCCACCACCTCGCGCCCGCTGACCGGCTTGGCCAGGAAGTCGTCGGCGCCGGTCTCGAGGCCGAGGATGCGGTCGACCTCGTCGCTGCTGGCGGCAATCATGATGATGGCGGCGCCGGTCACGGCGCGCAGCTGCGCCAGGCGCGGGATGGTGTCGACGCTGCCCAGGTGCTGGTCCAGCAGGATGGCCGCCGGCTGCTGCCGCGCCAGCTCGGCCAGCATGGCGGACCAGCTTTCGGCGACGACGGCGTCGAAGCCGTAGCGGCGGATGGTGGCGGAGAGCTCCTCCGCCCAGTCCGGGTCGTCATCGACGATGAGGATGGCGGGCAGCTGGTCGGCAGCGCGCTCGCTGCTGGCCGCGCGTCCGCGCGATCCGGGAAGGCAGCCTGCCGGATCGAGGTTCATGCGAGGATCCTCCGTGCTGCCTCGGAACTGTAAAGAAACGATTCTGCGGCCTTGCCAGGAGATCTGTCGGGCTGGAGCGGCGCAAGCGGCGCTCCGGCTGAACTGACACGAAAGATATTTACCCGACTTGAGCCTGGCCATTTCTTGCTTCTTCGGCACATCCTCTTCGACACTCCATTATTACCGCACGACTTACACATAGGTTGCACAAGGAAGACGTGTAAAGTCTCCCAACAAGGGTCTTCTGTCGGAAAATGTCGGGCTGTCGAAGGCGCGACAGGCGACAGACCGGGCGGCGCCGCCCATCGCCGGGACGCAAGCCGGTTTGCAATAGGCGAAAGTTTTTCGTTCTGTTCGAGGGTTTCGGGCAGTGCCGGCGCCCGTGCTGATTTCTTGTATGCTGGCGACAGAAGCAAGCATCACCAGCAGGTGATGACTACAGTTCGACATTGTCGTTTTGCACCCGAGGCAAATTCATACGCCTTGCGACATGACTTTCGCCCGCTCGACCGGGACCCTGGGCGCGGTCGGACAGACGCCTGTCCGCGCGATCCGGGGAAAAAATCATGGCGCTGTACGACGTCTACACGGTTGCGAATGTGTTGGGCCTGGTCAGCCTGAGCCTGCCCACCTACACCGATCGCACGGTGTCGGATAACAGCACGCAGACTGGCGAGCAGGGCACCAACATCCTGGGCGAAGTTCCCAACGACGTCTTCCAGGTCAATAACGGGCTGTTCGACACGCCGACGCAGAACACCTACTGGGGCACGGTGCAGGACGGCAACGGCAACACCATCGGCTTCGCCAGCTCCGAGACCGGCGGGCTGCTGTCCAACATCTATGTCCCGGCCGACACCACCGTGCAGGGGCTGACGCTGACCGTGCTGCCCCGCGGCAACAGCGTCGATCCGACGCGGCAGTGGAACCTGACGACCGCCGCGCCCGTCTGCTTCCTCGAAGGCACGCTGGTGGCGACACCGGATGGCCAGGTCGCCGTGGAGACGCTGCGCCCCGGCGATCCGGTGCTGACCGCCGAAGGCGAGACCCGCCTGGTGCGCTGGGTCGGCATCCAGCGCATGGCCTCGGTCTTCGTCGACAAGGAGAAGACGTATCCGATCCAGATCGAGGCCGGGGCGCTCGGCGACGCCCTGCCGGCGCGCGATCTCTTCGTCTCGCCCGACCATGCGCTGATGCTGGATGGATGCCTGGTGCAGGCGGGCGCGCTGGTCAACGGCGTCACCATCCGCCAGGTGGCGAAGCCGGCGCCGGTCTTCACCTACTACCATGTCGAGCTCGAGGATCATGCGCTGATCGTCGCGGAAGGCGTCCCGGCGGAGACCTTCGTCGACAACGTCACCCGCTCGCGCTTCGACAACTACGCCGATTTCGTCGCGCGCTTCGGAGAGGTGGCAGAGCCGACCGGGGAGATGGCCATGCCGCGCGTCAAGTCGCCGCGGCAGATGCCGCGCGCGCTGCGCGACAGGCTCTCGGCCCGCATCGCCATGCTGCGCGCCGCCTGACCGCCATCGCCCCGGCCCGCCAGGGCCGGGGCGTCCTTCCGCCGGTCAGCGGCGGAGCAGCGCCTTGCAGCCGCGCGTCGCCATCTCGGCCAGGCGATACAGCGCCGTCTGCCGCGTCACCACGTAGCGCGGGCGGATGACGCCGCCGAAGCCGGTGAAGAAGACCCGGTTGCCCTGCGACGAGACGCCGTCGAAGTCGAAGATCCGGCCCTCGGCATTGCCGTGACAGACCGCCTCCCAGAGCAGCAGGCTGACCGCGCTGTTGTCCGAATCGGGCAGCCGCGTGCTGAGCAGGTAATAGGCGCTGCGATGGTCCCAGACATAGAAGATGGCGGCGACCAGGCTGCCATCCTCGGCCCGCGCCGCCAGCACGCGGCCCTGGTCGCGCGCCTGCGCGGCCGAGACCAGGCGGATGATCTCCCCGGGCGGATAGTAGGAATCGGTGCCGCGGGCGCGCAGGTTTCCCGCATAGAGCGCGGCGAAGCGCTCCGGGTCGTCGATCTGCTCGACGGTGTAGAGGGTGCGCGCCCGGCGGATCATGTTGCGCGTCTTGTCGCGCATGCCCTTCCAGATCAGCTCCTCCTCGGTCGGATGCAGCTCGAAGGTGAAATCGACCGAGGCGGTGAAGCCGTTCTCCTGGAAGGCCATCACCTCCTCGATGCCGCGATGCAGGCGCTGCTGGAAGGCGTCGCTGCGCGGCAGCTGCTGCAGCAGCTCGCGGGTGATCTGCGCCTGCTTCAGCGCGCGATTCGCCAGGCTGCCGCTGCCGGCATCGATGGCCGGGCCGAGGAAATGCGTCAGCGTCGGCATCTCGCAGAGGGTGCGCCCGCCCGGGCGGCGCCGCATGACGAAGGGGAGGCGGCCGATCGTGCGGCCGCCGCTGGTGACCGTCACCTCCTGCAGCCGGTCGCCGGCCATGGCCTCGAGCCACCAGGCTTCGTGGAAAACGGTGGGGTTCAGCGGGTCGAGCGGGCGGGGCTTCGGGGGTGCCGGCGGTTCGGCAAGCAAGACGTGCTGCAGCATCTTTCCCCCTTGAGGCCGCGTTGGCGAGGATCGCCTGCAGCGCGCTCTGATCGGAGAAGATATCTAGTCTGCGTCCCGATCCGTAATCAATCTCAATGGTGCGAGGAATACCGATAAAACTCGCTGCCGCAGGATCAAACCCTGTTGCTTCAAGCTGCAAGAAAATCAAATGAAAAAAGGCCGGCCGGTTTTCACCGGCCGGCCCGTTCAGCACCCTGGCAACTGATCAGACGAAGACGTAGTCGGCGGCGGCCAGCTTGGTCACGCCCAGCAGCGTCACCGTGTCGGTCGAGCCGTCGGCGGCATGGATGGTGAAGACATTGCCGTCATTGGTCAGGGTGGCGCCGGCACCGAAGCCCTTCAGCTGCAGCAGGTCGCCATTGGCGCCGCCATTGTGCAGCTGGAAGTCGGTGATGACGTCGCCGCCCTGCCCCTTGGCGATGACGAAGGTGTCGTTGCCGCCCATGCCGGTCAGCAGGTCCGCGCCGCCCTTGCCATCGATCACATTGGCCGAGTCGTTGCCGGTGATGCGATTGGCCAGGGCATTGCCGGTCGCCGAGTTCCAGCCGTTGCCGGTCAGGATGAAGTTCTCGACGTTGTCCGGCAGGACATAGCCATGGATCCAGGTGGTCACGGTGTCGACGCCTTCGCCGGCCTTCTCGACGATCTTGTCAGCCAGCGAGTTCACCACATAGGTGTCGTCGCCCTTGCCGCCGACCATGGTGTCGCCGCCGCTGGCGGTGATCAGGTCGTTGCCGTCGGTGCCGTTCATGGTGTCGGCGCCGGCGCCGCTCCAGAAGGACTTGGTCGTGGCGCCGCTGACCGCCAGGTTGACCGGGGAGGTCGCGGGCGCGGCCGGCGTCGTCGGCGTGGCGGGGGTGGCCGGCGCGACCGGAGCCGCGGCGCCCGCCTTGATGTTCACCAGGCTGACATCGTCGGCGACGAGGCTGGCCAGCTTGACGTTCTGCAGCGTCACCGTCTGGCTGTCGCCCAGGTTGATCACCAGGTCGCTGCCGGACTGCGCCGCCGCAGCCTTCACCGCCGCGAAGTCCTTGAAGCCGAAACCGTCAAGCTTCAGCACGTCGCCGGCGCCGGTGCCGGCCTTGAAGTCGGTGATGACGTCGTTGCCCTCGCCCTTGGCGATGACGAAGGTGTCGTTGCCGCCATTGCCGGTCAGGACGTCGTTGCCGCCACGGCCGTTCAGCACATTGGCAGAGTCGTTGCCGATGATCCGGTTGGCCAGGCCGTTGCCGGTGGCGGAGTTCCAGCCGGTGCCGGTCAGGATCAGGTTCTCGACATTGTCCGGCAGGACATAGCCGTCGATCCAGGTGGAGACGGTGTCGATGCCCTGGCCGGCCTTCTCGACGACGATGTCGTTGGCCGAGTTCACCATATAGGTGTCGTCGCCCTTGCCGCCGGACATGGTGTCGCCGCCATTGCCGGTCAGCAGGTCGTTGCCGTCGGTGCCGGTCATGGTGTCGCGGCCGGAGCCGCTGGTGATGCTCTTGGTCCAGGCGCCGCTGGTCGGCAGCCCGTTGTCATCGGTGCCCGGGGTCGGGGTCGGCGTCGGCGTCGGCGTCGGGGCGGGCGTCGTGCCGCCGCCGATATCCTCGTGGCCGAACAGGTCCTTGAAGGCGCTGCCGGCGCTGGGCAGGGAGCCGTCGCTCAGCGAGGTCACCTTGTCCATCGTGTAGTCCCAGAAGGACTGATAGACGACATTGTGGGTGGAGAACCACTCCTTCACCAGCTTCAGATATTCGCCGGCGTTGTTGGAGTTGATGCCCCACTCCGAATAGGCGGTCGGCTTGCCGTGCGCGGCGGCGAAGCTCTCGAGCCACTTCAGGCCGTACTTCGCGTTGGCGATCTTGTTGAAGGCCGCGGTCGGGTCGCTGCCCTGGTATTCCGGGGTCCAGTAGAAGTCCATGCCGACGATGTCGACATAGGCGTCACCCGGATAGGCCTTGGCGGGGTCGATGCCGCCCTCGGCGTAGTTGACGTTCCACTCGAACTTGAAGCGGCTGGAGACCGAGCGGAAGCTGTCGACGAACTGGCGGAAGGCGCCGACGAAGTCCTGCTCCTTGCCGATGGCGTTCCAGGCGAACCAGTCGCCGTTGAACTCCCAGCCGGTGCGAATGTAGATCGGATCGTTATCGCCGGCACGCGAGGCCAGCAGGCTCTTGGCGACAGAGGCGTAATAGTTGTTGTAGCTGCCGGTGGCGGCGGTCTTCAGCGAGGCGGACCCGTCGGTCACCATCAGCGGGACCGACCAGAGGATCGAGTTGTCGATCCCCTTCCACAGCGTCTTGGTCATCCAGTCGACGCTGCTGACGTAGTCTTTCCAATTCGCCATGCCGACAACGCCGTGCACCGCATCGACGTCGCGACCGAGCCACTTTTCGTAGCTCGCGAGCTCGGCCGGGCTATTCCCAACATAGACACCCATGATCGTCATCAAGTTATCCTCACGAAATCGCGAGCTCTTAAAACCACTCACGAAGCCGTGATGGAAGCAAAAACTTTGACTCAGGAGAAATAAATTTTCTTGACTCCTTACGTTCCGATTGGAATCCGATTCACCGACTCGAATCCGGATTTGACTGTTACCAACACCGTTTCTCGCAGGCGGCCTTTAGCGGGGCTTTTCCTGAAGTTCAACTTGAGCGTGACTCAGGTGGCATCCAGTTTTGGAACGAAGATGCTGTTGGAACGATTTGCGGAGGCTGGTTCTCGCCTGTGCTGGCCCGGCACAGCCGAGGCACGGCAGCTGCGGAACAGCGTTTCTCGCAAGCGCGCGGGCGCGCGTAAGGCGCGTGCGGCCTGCCGGAAAGGGGCGGTGCGGGCGGATGCGCAGGGCGCAATCGCGGCGAAAGAGGGGGCGGTCGTGGTGCAGCGTCGCGACAGCGGGGCGGCCGCCCACCCGAAGGCAGGGCGGCCGGCCACGGCGCGCCAGGCCGGTGCGGTACGGCCGGGTTCTTAACGATGTGCTGCGGCGGCTGTCGGGAAAGATGAAGGCCCGGTTAACGGGACCGGGCGGTGCCGGGGTTCATCCGGCGGCGCGGCGCGGCATCAGGGGCGCGCCGGAACCGGGCGGGTGCGCCGCCCGGCGACCGGTCGGAAACCGGGGGAAGGCTGTTGGCCACAGCGATCTGCGCGACCGCTGGGTGCCCTGGCCTTCGGGCCGCGGCGCCGGAGGGCCGCGGCCAGGTAGCGGCCGCGTCGCCGCGGCCGTTCCGGAAGTCGCTGCCGCTTACTGCATCTCTTCCATCGGCGGCTGCGGGGCGTTGGGGCTCGACATCATGCGGGCCACCGCGACCAGCGCGCTGCGATGGCGCGGATCGGGGATGCTGCCGAACATCTGGATCAGCGCGATGATCTCTTCGTTCGTGTTGGGCAGCGGCGTCACCTGCTCCGGCGTCACCGCGGTCGAGGCGGCGGCGAGCAGGCTGTCGGGGCGCACGCCCAGCGCGTTGGCGATGGCGATCAGCCGGGTCGTCGCGATGCGGGTGGTGCCCGTCTCGTAGCGATGCAGCTGCGCGCCGGTCACGCCGATGATGGCGGCCACCTGCTTCTGGGTCATGCCCGCCGCGCGGCGGCACTGGCGGATCTCGCGACCCATGGCGGTGTCGGAATGGGTGGGTCCACGCTTGAGCGTCATGACGCCCTCCTTGAGGCTCGGTTGCAGCGCAGGAAGTTCATCAACTCCTGCGTGGGGGACAGCGAGAGAAGCGAGCGGCGGTCGTCACGCGACACGGCGATGGTCGGCTGGGGAAGCAGCGGGGGCAGCAGGCCTTCCGTCGTCGTCATGCAGCCTTTCTCCTTGGGCGGGTCGGCGGTTCCCGATGTCTCGCAGCGGGAACTTGCACCCTATGGGGGGCCGAATTTGCCGCGACGAAAAGAGCGCTGCCGGAACGTCCTTGCGATTTCCTGGAATGTGTAACCGGTTCATAAGCGGAGGGTAAACTGATCGTCTACGCCGCCACGAAGGCGCCTCACTTTGTCGGCAGATTTGCTTCACCGTGCAAAAATAGGGAGATGGAGGAATTTCAGACCATTTTCGTGCCGAAATCCAAATCAAGAGACGTGCCCCTAAGGATGCGACCGGTTTGTCGGTACCGTTTGTGGCGGGATGAAAAAACTACGTGGCATTGCACATTTCTCGGGAAAAACGCCCATTGCAGGCCGAAGAACTTGGCTTGGCGTTATGCCCAAGCTTCCACGAACACGTGATCACATCTTGCGAGAAATCGCGTCGCAGAGTTTCGGCATAAAGGCCAGGGAACCCGGTGCTTCGCAGGCTCTGCTCAGCCGGACACTGCAACAAAGCTGACAAGGTGCTCAATTGTCTCAGTTTCCTTAACATCGGTGACGAGCACAGCAGACTCGCCGTCTGCTGCGGCGCGAAGCCGGCGGGGGCAGGAAGCAGGCTGGGGCTCGTGCCGGCGCGGCGGTGGAATCGCGACGCCCGGCGGCGCCGGCGGACCGGGACCGGTAGCGCTCTGCCCGGCGCGGATCGGGGTACCGGTCGCCGGGTCACCAAGAAATTCCCGGCATGGAAGTAAAGTCGCGCGCAAATAAGATATGCTAACGAGAATAACTCGTTCACGATCCCGTTATGTGTCTGTTTTGTAGTTTAAACTATTTGGGAAACTGCATATCGACGGGACAGGCCCATACGGCTGCAAGAACCGCGCCGGCCGCTCCCTTTTTCCACGGCCGATTGAAAGACGCCGGAGAGAAAATTCATGCACCCAAGCGTCCATCCTGGCGCCGCGGCCCCGCGGATTAGCCGGGAAAACCTGAGGATCCTCGCGCGGCCGTCAGCCTTTTCGCGCCGTGAGGTGGCTCCATGAGCGGGGCTGGCGCCACCCAGATGTCGGGTGGCAACGAGCCCTTCCGCTGGCAGCGCGCGCTCCGTCAGGACGTGCTGCCGGAGACCAGCCTGCGTCTGCGCCAGCTTCGTCTGGAGCCGGCGGCGGCCGCCCTCATGCTGGACAGCCAGCATGCCCAGGCGCGCCGCATCGACACCACGGTGCGCGCCTATGCCGAGGCGATGCGCGAGGGCCGCTGGGTCGCCAACGGCATGCCGCTGATCCTGTCGCAGCAGGGCGTGCTGCTGGATGGCGTGCAGCGCCTGGCGGCCTGCGTCGAGGCGGAGACGCCCTTCGACACGCTGATCGTCGAAGGTGTCGAGGATGCCGCCTTCCACACCATCGACCAGCACCGGCCGCGCTCGCTCTCCGGCATCCTGCGGCCGCGCGGGGTGGTCAACCACCACCTGCTGGCCAACCTCCTGATGCGCCTCGTCCGCTATGACGAGGGCAACATGACCAAGCCGCTGGCGCCGCGCGCCTCCTGGACGCAGCTGGAGCAGCTGCTGGCCAATACCGACGCGCATCGCAAGGCGCTGGCGCAGAGCCTGGCCATGCCCGGCTCGCCGCTGCCCGAGCCGGTGCGCACCATGATCCTGTTCATGGGCCACCAGGTGAATCCCGGCCTGACCGACCGGCTGCTGCATGCCGTGCAGTATCCGGCGCAATGGCCGCCGCACGAGCCCGGCGTGCTGCTGCGCCACGAGATCGAGCGCGGCGGGTTGAGCAACAGCCACCTGATCGCCCTGTCGATCAAGGCGCTGAACGCCCTGCTGCGCAGCGAGCCGCTGCGCCGGCTGACCTGGGTCGAGCGCGCCGGCCCGCAGGGCCCGGCCGAGCCCTTCCCGGAGCTCGACGGCTATCGGGGCCTTGCCGCCCTGACCGGCGCGCGCGGCGACGACAGCGACGCCCATGGCGAGGAGGAGCTGCCCCAGGCCGAGGCCCGGGTCGAGGCGATCGATGCCAGCATGGCCATGCGGTATCTGCGCATGAACGTCGCCGGCCGCCGCCCGGTGAAGTCGCATGTCGACGCGCTGGCCCGCGACATCCGCCGCGGCCGCTGGATGACCAACGGCCAGCCGATCTGCTTCTCGCGCAGCGGGCTGCTGATCAACGGCCAGCACCGGCTGCTGGCGGTGATCGCGGCGCAGGGGCAGATCATGGCCCCCGTGGTGCGCGGCCTGCCGGAGGAGGCCTATGCCACCTACGACGCGCAGCCGCGCCGGCTGGTGCGCAGCCAGGTGGCCGAGGGCAATTTCGGCGACCAGGCGCTGGCCGTCGCCATGGCCAACCTGCTGTGGCGGCTGGAGCGGAAGACGCCGGCGATCCGCAGCAAGCGCGCCGCGGCGACCGAGATCCACGAGATCCTGACCCAGAATCCGCGCCTGCTCGAGCTGCGCGGCTTCGCCCGCAAGATGGTGGAATACGGCCGCTCCTCGGTGATGGGCTATGGCGCCTATGTCATCGAGCGCGACGACCCGAAGCTGGCGCCGGCCTTCCTGAATGCGCTGGCGACCGGTGCCGACCTGCCGGCCGGCCATCCCATCCTGGCGCTGCGCCGCGGCCTGCAGAAGCTGCGCCGCGACAATGCCAGCCAGGCCGACCAGCTGAGTGCGCTGCTGGCGGGCTGGCGGCAGTACAAGGCGCATCAGGCCAGCGAAAAGGCCCGTCCGCCACGCTAGCTGTTCTTCGGCTTACTTTGGCTGCTTGGAACAACGCCTCAGCCGGCCCCAGGGCCGGCTGAGGCCGTTTTGGCCACCACCCTGGCGGCCGGGCCAGCCAGACGCCTCCAGGGCCGGCTGAAGCTTCAGCAGGGCCATAATCCCGGCGGGCAGGCGGGCAGGGCGGTCAGCCGCGCGAGGCGTGCAGGGTCAGCGGGTCGAGCCAGGTCAGGCGGAAGCCGACGCCGCGCAGCAGCGCCTCGACCCGGCCAGGCCGCGCCGGCGGGCCGTCCAGCGCGATCACCACATGCCGCAGCCCGGGCCGGCGCAGCGCCCCGGCCAGGCCCAGCAGCACCTCGAGCTCATGCCCGGCGACGTCGAGGCGGATCAGCTGCGGCGCCAGGCTGGCATCCTGCGCCAGGATGGAATCGCCGGTGGCCAGCACGATCTCCACCATGCCATCCGGCGCGGCGGCGCTGTTCTCGGCCAGGATGCGCGCCTTGCCGGCACGGTCGGACAGGGCGAAGGGCAGCACCAGGATGTTGTCGAGCGCCTGCACCGCGCCTTCCAACCGGCGGTGGCGCTGCGGCAGCGGCTCGAAGGCCAGCACGGTGCCATAGGAGGCGACGCATTGCGCCAGGATGCGGGTATGCGTCCCCGAGCGCGCGCCGATGTCCCAGACGCAGTCGCCGGGCGACACCGACTCGCGCAGCACGCGGACCGCCGCACCCTCCTCGCCGAGCCGCCGCACCAGGCCGAAGGCCAGCATGCCGAGCCCGAGCTGGCGGAGGAGCGATCGGCCGCGAAGCACGGCGGGCATCGGCATGCGGCAGGGTCTCCCATGGCGCCGCGGCGCGGCACCCGCTGCCGGCACGCTAGCAAAGGCTCCGCCCATGACAACGGGAATCATCCGCCCCTGTCGCTTTTCGCTGTCGCTGAAAGCATCCGGCGACAGCCGATGAAACGGCGCGACAACAGCGCGAAAACTTCTTGAAGCCATCGCAGAATTTTCCCCGCTGTCAGGCGGATCGTCTGCGGCATGGCTGGATAGGAAGTGATTCGTCGCTGTCTGCGCCTGCGGTTAAGCAGATTTATCCTCTAGGAAGCGTCTAAGAATTCACGCAAGGATGCAGCGGAGTGGCAGAATCGCCGACTGGAGACGCCACCAGGAGACAGCATCGGGGCAACCCCGCCGCGCGCGGCACGCCGATGCGGCAGGCCCCGCCTGCGACCGAGAGCGAAACAGAGGAGACATCGTGACCGAAGGTCCGATCCAGCCCGCGCCAACGCCGCCCTTGCCGAGGGAAGAGCTTTTCGAAGGGCTGCTGGCCAGCGCGACGGACTTCGCCATCTTCACCCTCGGCCCCGAGGGCAGGGCGACGAGCTGGAACCTCGGCGCCGAGCGCCTCTTCGGCTTCAGCGCCGCCGAGATGCTCGGCCAGAGCGCCGACCTGCTGTTCACCGAGCAGGACCAGGTGGCCGGGCTGCCGGCGGCTGAGCGCGAGACGGCGCGGGCCGAGGGCCTGGCCACCGGCGAGGGCTGGTACCGCCGCAAGGATGGCGCGCTGTTCTGGGCCTCGGCCTCGCTGACGCCGCTGCGCGCCCGCGGCGGCGCGGCGGCCGGGCCGCAGGGCTTCGTCAAGATCGTGCGCGACCGCACCGAGCAGCACCGCGCCGAGCAGGCGCTGCGCCGCAACGAGGAGCGCTTCCGCGTGCTGGCGACCTCGATCCCGCAGCTGGTCTTCCGCACCCGCCCCGACGGGCAGCGCAGCTGGGCCAGCCCGCAATGGATCGCCTTCACCGGGCTGAGCCTGCGGCAGAGCCAGGGCTTCGGCTGGCTGCAGGCGATCCATCCCGAGGATCGCGAGGCAACGCGCGCCGCCTGGGACCGTGCCGAGAAGCGCGGCGAATACTACATGGAGCACCGCGTCTGGAGCGCCGAGGCCGGGCAGTACCGCTGGCACCAGACCCGCGCCCGGCCGGTCGAGGTGAAGGCCTCCGACCCACGGCCCACGGACGCGGCCGACCGCGCCGACTGGGTCGGCACCATGACCGACATCGAGGATCTGCGCAGCCTGCAGGGCCGCCAGCAGGTGCTGCTGGCCGAGCTGCAGCACCGCACCCGCAACCTGCTGGCGGTGGTGCAGTCGATCGCCATCCAGACCATCCAGAGCGCCGCCTCGCTCGACATCTTCACCGCCGAGTTCAAGGGCCGGCTTTCGGCGCTGGGCCGGGTGCAGAGCCTGCTGGCGGAAAGCGACGCGCAGGACATCGACCTGCACGCGCTGCTGATGGCGGAGCTGACCGCGCATGGCAGCGACGCGCTGGGCAATGGCCAGATCAGCATCGACGGGCCGCCGGTCGCCCTGCCGGCCGCGGCGGCCCAGGCGGTGGGCCTGGCGCTGCACGAGCTCGCCACCAATGCGGTGAAATACGGCGCGCTGACCCAGCCCGGCGCGACGCTGTCGGTGGCCTGGACGCTGGAGAGCATCGGCACGCAGCAGATGGTGCGGCTGGAATGGCGCGAGCGCGGCGTGCCCATGCCGCCCGACGACGGCACCCGCCGCCGCGGCTACGGCACCGAGCTGATCGAGCGCGCGCTGCCCTACCAGCTGAAGGCGCAGACCAGCCTGGAGTTCCTCTCCGATGGCGTGCGCTGCGTGATCGGGGTGCCGCTGCTGCCGAAGCCGCCGCCGGAATGAAAAAGGGCCCCGCGCCATTCTGGCGCGGGGCCCTTTTTCTGAAAGCGCTGCGGTCAGAGCGCCATTTCGAACATGGCATCCTGCTCGGCGCGCAGCCGGTCGATCAGCCGCTCCGCCGGGAACTCGACATCGTCATAGGTCAGGACGGCGTCGCGCGGCAGCGGATGCTTCACCGTGCAGCCCTCGGCCAGGCCGATCGGCAGCAGGTTCTGCGAGCGCGCCACCTCGTAGCGCTCGGCCTGGCCATAGGTCTTGTAGCCGCCCAGGCCATCGATGACGTCGCCGGGGACCAGGGCCACCTTCGCCGTCGCCACCACGTCGACGCGCGGCCCGGCCAGCGGCTGCAGCACCGGGTCGCGGCACAGCACCACGCGGGCGACCGAGATCGGCACCTCGAAATGGCAGAGGTGGTAGGGGGTGTAGAAGCTGTAGAGCGGCCCCTCGCCGAGCTTGTAGAGGTTGAGGTAGTGGCGCTGCTTCGGATCGTCATGCGTCGCCAGCACGAAGACGCCGGGCCCGGGCTTGCTGCCGACGGTGTAGTCGACCGCGCCGCCGCAGGCGCGCAGCGCCTCGATGTCGTAATGCTGGGTCAGCTCGTCGACATGGCCGGCATGGTTGATGCCCGTCATGCCCCGCTGCAGCACCGACATGCCGGTGGCATTGGCGACGATCGCCTGCTCGAAGCTGATCTTGGTGCCGTCGGCGAAGCTGGTCACCATCGCCGGGTCCTGGCCCCACTTCTTCGCGAAGCCCTCCTGGGTGGTGGGGTTGCGATAGGGATCCTGCAGGCCCTTGATGTTGCCGCAGAGCAGCGGCGTCAGCCCGATCGAGCGGACGAAGCGCACCAGGTTCATCTGCACGCCCGGCTGGTCGCCGTCCGAGCCGGTGAAGATGACGCCGGCGGCGTCGGCCTTGCGCTTCAGCAGCGGCCCCACCGTGCCGTCCAGCTCGGCATTCAGCGACACCATGTCCTTGCCGTGCTCGATGGCGGCCAGGGTGATCATGGCGCCGTAGTCGATGGCGCCCGTCGCGTCGACCAGGCAGTCCAGGTCGCCGCGGCAGAGCAGCAGCGGGTCCTGGGTGATGGCCGGGATGCCGGCGGCCATGCAGGCGGCAAGGCCGGCATCGTCGGCCACCTCGACGATCTCCGCGTGGCCGGCGATCTCGAAGGCGTGCCGCGCCTTGTCGAGGCTGCGGTTGCAGATCACCGACAGCACCATGCCCGGCACCGAGTTGACGATCTGGTTGGCGATGCCGCGCGCCATGAAGCCGGCGCCGAACATGCCGACGCGGATCGGCGTGCCGGCGGCGGCCCGCTCGCGGAGCAACCTGTCATAGATCATGTCGCATCCCCCTTAAGGGCCCCTGATGAGCGGTGGTGGGTCAACGCAGGCCGAGCAGCGCTTCGGGCCTGTGGAAGGCGGGGTCGAAGGCGGGCCAGGCGAGGTCCTTCTCCGAGATCGACACCGGCGCCATCGGCCATTCGATGCCGAAGCGCGGATCGTCGTAGCGCAAGCCCCGTTCCTGCCCGGGCATATAGGCGTCGCTGGCCAGGTAGAGCGTCTCGGTGTCGTCGCGCAGCGTGATGAAGCCATGCGCGAAGCCGCGCGGCACGTAGAGCGAGCGCCGGTTCTCCGCCGTCAGCTCGACGCCGAGCCAGTCGCCATAGCTCGGGCTGTCCGGCCGCAGGTCGACGATGACGTCGTAGAGCGCGCCGTGCAGGCAGCGCACAACCTTCACCTCGGCCGCCGGTGGCAGCTGGTAGTGCATGCCGCGCAGCGTCCCCGCCTGGCGGTTGAAGCTGTTGTTGATCTGCACGAAGCGGGTGGCGGACAGGCCGGCGGCGGCGAATTCCGCCTCGCAATAGGCGCGGGCGAAGAAGCCGCGCTCGTCCTCGCGCGGCTCCAGCTCCAGGATGTAGGCGTCCTTGAGCTTGGTCTCGATGAACTTCATGCCGCCACCCGCGTGGTCTCGAGCTTCTCGGTCAGCGCGCCGCTGCGGATCAGCTTCTCTAGCGTCACCAGGCGGATCGCCGAGGAGCTGCGGTAGTTCGGGTCGACGAAGCCCTCGTCGCCCAGCCGGTCGCGCAGCTCGGCGATGGTGCCGGCCAGCGTCTCCTGCGGCTGGTGGTTCGGGGCGAGCTCGGCATAGCGTGCGAAGTCGACGCGGTAGGAGCGCTTGTCGGGCGGCGCCGAGACGGCGATCGAGACGCTGGCCTCCGGCACCGCGCTGCCGACCGCCTCGGCCAGCTCGCGCACCTGGAAGTTCCATTCCGCGCAGCCGACATTGACGCTCAGGAAGCTGCCGCCATTCTCGGCCGGCCGCGTTGCCGCCCATTCGATGGCGCGCGCCATGTCGCGGACATGGATCAGCGGCCGCCAGGGCGTGCCGTCGCTTAGCACGCTGACCTCGCGGTTGGCCAGCGCGCCGGCGACGAAGTCGTTCAGCACCAGGTCGAGCCGCAGTCGCGGCGACATGCCGCAGGCCGTCGCGAATCGCAGGCAGCTGATCACCATGCCGCGGTTGTCGAGCGCCTTCAGCGACTGCTCGGTCGCGATCTTGGAGCGCGCATAGGCGGTCAGCGGATTGACCTGATCCTGCTCGGTGCGCGGCCGGCCGTCGTCCGCGAAGCCGTAGACGCTGCAGCTGGAGGCGAAGACGAAATGCCCGACGCCCGCCTCGGCCGCGGCGCGCGCCACGGTGACGCTGGCCTCGTGGTTGATCTCGTTGGTGACCGCCTCGAAGCGCAGCCCCATCGGATCGTTGGACACCGCGGCGAGATGCACCACCACGTCGAAGCCGGCCAGGTCGGCGGCGGTGACGTCGCGGACATCGCCGAAGCGCTGCTCGTCCAGGGCGAGCTCGGGCAGCGGTGCCGAGGTGGTCAGGCAGTGGCCGAACCAGCCGAGGTCAAGCCCGACCAGATGCGCGCCGGGGAAGCGGCTGCGCAGGTGCTGGACCAGGACGGGGCCGACATAGCCCATGTTGCCGGTGATGAGGATGCGCATGGCTCAGTTCTCCCAGACCCGCCACGGCGCCTTGCCGGAGGTCCACATCTTCTCGAGGTGCGTCTTGTCGCGGATGGTGTCCATCGGGTGCCAGAAGCCGTGGTGCTGGAACACCGAGAGCTGGCCGTCGCCGACCAGGCGCTCGATCGGCTCGTCTTCCCAGGTGGTGTGGTCGCCGTCGATATAGTCGCCGACCTTCGGGCTGAGCACGAAGTAGCCGCCATTGATCCAGGCGCCGTCGCCGTTCGGCTTCTCCTTGAAGGCCTTGACCTCGTCGCCCTCGATGCGCAGCGCGCCGAAGCGGCCCTCGGGCTGCGTCGCGGTCAGGGTGGCAAGCCGGCCCTGGGCGCGGTGCAGCGCGATGGCGCGGGTGATGTCGACATTGCCGACGCCATCGCCATAGGTCATGCAGAAGGCGTCGTCATCCGCCACATGCGGCAGCACGCGCTTGATGCGCCCGCCGGTCAGCGTGTCGGCGCCGGTGTCGACCAGGGTGACGCGCCAGTCCTCGGCGCGGCTGTTGTGGACCTGCACCGCGCCGCGGCCGAGGTCGACGGTGATGTCCGCGCTCTGCATCCCGTAGTTCAGGAAGTAGTCGCGGATCACGTCGCCGCGGTAGCCCAGGCAGACGACGAAGTCGTTGATGCCGTGCGCCGCGTAGATCTTCATGATGTGCCACAGGATCGGCCGGCCGCCGATCTCCACCATGGGCTTCGGCCGCACCGAGGTTTCCTCGGCCAGGCGAGTGCCAAGGCCGCCTGCGAGAATCACCGCTTTCATGCCATCTCTCCGATCCTTGCCGCAGCGTCCGAGCTGTCGGCCGGCGACCACCGCCTTTCGCCTAAATGCCTGGGTCGCCGCTATTTGCAAGACGTAATGACGTTGGAAATGCATAATTGTCGCAAGTGAAAACCGCCTTTCCTCGCTAGGACGCGAATTGAATTCCTGCGAAAACATCACGTAAATTCGATGTAAATCGGTCCTTGTCTTAGCGCACCGAATAAATCTTTGGGAGCTTCGCGATTTTATATTGGACGGCCGGGGGTTTTTGGTTACGTTCCCGTCCGGAATTCATGGACGGCGCGCGGCGCGTCCCGGATTCCTCATCCCACGTGGAGGCCGGGCATGCGCCCTGAACCCGACGTCACCATCGGCATGCCCGTCCGCAACGGCGGGCAGGAAATCCGGGGCGCGCTGGACTCGCTGCTCGGTCAGAGCAAAGGCGATTTTCGGCTGATCATCTCGGACAACCAGTCCACCGATGACACCGTCGCCATCTGCGCCGACTATGCCGCGCGCGACAGCCGCGTCACCCTGGTGCAGCAGCCGGAGAACCGCGGCATCTGCGGCAACTTCCGCTACGTGCTGATGGCGGCCAACACGCCCTTCTTCATGTGGGCCTGCCATGACGACCTCTGGGCGCCGGACTTCATCGCCGCCAACCATGCGCAGCTGATGGCCCATCCCCAGGCGATCGCCTGCGGCTCGCGGGTGACGATGATCGGGCCGGACGGCTCGCGCCCCTCCGGCGGCACCGAGCCGCTGCGCGGCCCGGTGACCGAGCGGCTGGTGGAATTCTTCCGCAGCCCGGGCGAGGCCTCGCGCTTCTACTCGCTTTATCGCACGGCCGCGCTGCAGCGCAGCTTCCCCGAGGGCATCGACGTCTTCGGCTACGACTGGATCGTGCTGGCCCTCACCCTGCTCGAGGGCGAGTATCTGGAGCTGCCCGAGGTGCTGCTGAAGCGCGGCGACCATCCGGCGGACCATTACCACCGCAGCCTGGTGCGCGGGCAGCGGCGCTGGCTCTACCGCAACCTGCCGCATCTGCCGATGGCCATGACGCTCCGCCGCGTGCTGCCCCCCGAGCAGTGGCGCGCCATCCGCCCCCTGGTGCTGCGCCGGAACATGATCGAGGCGCTGATGTATGCCCGCTACCGCTTCCCGCGCCTGGCGCCGGCGCTGCGCCGGC
>NZ_MLCO01000202.1 GCF_001982615.1 Teichococcus deserti
GACCCGTCTCCCCGTGGCCTCGCGCCGCGCGCTGCTGACCGGCGGCCTAGCGCTGGGCGCCGGTCAGCAGCGCGCGGCGCGAGGCCACGGGGAGACGGGTCTTGGTCATGATTTCCTCGAGCGTTCTTCTTGGCAGGCCGACGGCCGGTCGCCCCGGGCCAGCGGGCACGCGACCCGGCCGGGGTGGCGGGGCACCCTCGGCGGACGTCGTCTTCCCGGCATGGCGGTCCCCTGGGCAGCGGGCCGTCTGGTTGCGGAATGGTTAGATGCGCTGCCACATGACCGTCCAGCGCATTTTTCCGCGCCCGACATAACGGATCTGGTATGGGGTAGCGCATGGCCAAGTCCACGCCCATCCGCCCCCTCGCCCCCGATTGGTTCGCCCGCGCCCGGCTGAAGCTGCGGCACCTGCAGCTGCTGGTGGCGCTGGACGAGCTGCGCAACCTGAACCGCGCGGCGCAGAGCCTGGGCCTGACCCAGCCCGCCGCCTCCCGCCTGCTGGCCGAGGTCGAGCAGATGGTGGGCGGCGCCGTCTTCGAGCGCCGTCCCCGGGGCGTCGAGCCGAATGGATTGGGAGAAGTGCTGCTGCGTCGGGCGCGCATCGTGCTGGTCGAGCTGCAGCAGGCGGCGACCGAGCTGAACGGCCTGCGCTCCGGCAGCGGCGGCGCGGTCGCCATCGGCGCGGTGACGGCGCCGGCGGTGGATGCGGTGATGCAGGCCGTCGAGGCGATGCAGCGCGACACCCCCGGGCTGCAGGTGACGGTGGAGGTGGAGCCCAGCGCCCGGCTGATCGAGGGGCTGCGGCGCGGAAGGCTGGATCTGGCGCTGGCCCGCATCCCGGCCGGGGTCCAGGCCGGGGAGCTGGACTATCGCGAGGTCGGCGAGGAGGAGCTGTGCTTCCTGGTGCGGGATTCGCACCCGCTGCTGGGCCGCGAGCGGATCGGGCTGGAAGAGCTGCTGGGCTTCACCTGGTTGCTGGAGCCGGCCGGCAGCCTGCTGCGCCAGGCGGTGGAGATGCTCTTCGCCCGCCACGGGCTGCCGATGCCGGGGCGGGTGATCAACACCGCCTCGATCCTGCTGAACCTGGCGGCGCTGGGGCGGAGCGACGCCGTCTCGGTGGTCAGCGCGCCGGTGGCGGCGATGCTCGGGGCGCAGGGGCGGTTCCGCCGCCTTCCGCCGCTGCGCGAGGCAGAGGTCTTCGCGGTCTCGCCCTATGGGCTGATCCGGATGCGAGACCGGCCGCTGTCGCCCGCCGCCGCCCGGCTGCAGGCGGTGCTGGAGCCCATGCTGTTCCCGGGCTGACATACCGATATCGGCATGTCGAACGGCCAATCGATGATTGGATCGATATGGCCATGCGTGGCTAGCTTGCGGCCCCGCGCGGCTCCCCTGCCGCGCGGCAAGGCGTTCAAGCGGGATGGGACAGGTCGATGGCCGAGGAAGCACCGAAGAAGAAGCTGCGCAGCCAGGAGTGGTTCGGGCGGCAGGACAAGATGGGGTTCTACTACCGCTCCTTCCTGAAGAACCGCGGCTTCCCGCAGGACCAGTTCGACGGCCGCCCGGTGATCGGCATCTGCAACACCTGGTCCGAGCTGAACCCCTGCAACTCCCACTTCCGCACCATCGCCGAGCATGTCCGCTACGGCGTGCTGGAGGCGGGCGGGTTTCCGCTGGAATTCCCGGTCTCCTCGCTCGGCGAGGTGACGATGCGGCCGACCGCCATGCTGTACCGCAACCTGGCCGCGATGGACGTGGAGGAAGGCATCCGCGCGCATCCGCTGGACGGCGTGGTGCTGCTGATGGGCTGCGACAAGACCACCCCTGCCCTGCTGATGGGCGCCGCCAGCGCCGACCTGCCGGCGATCGGCGTCTCCGGCGGGCCGCAGCTGCGCGGGGTGTATCGCGGGCAGATCATCGGCTCGGGCACCAACATCATCTCGATGAGCGAGCAGCTGCGCGCCGGCGAGATCACGCTGAAGGAATTCCATGAGGCCGAAGCGGGGATGAACCGCAGCCATGGCTCCTGCATGACCATGGGCACGGCCTCGTCGATGGCCTCGATGGTCGAGGCGCTGGGCATCGGCCTGCCGACCAATGCCGCCATCCCCGCGGTCGATGCCCGCCGCAACGAGCTGGCCCGCCTGTCCGGCCGCCGCATCGTGCAGATGGTGCACGAGGACCTGACGCCCACCAAGATCCTGACGCGCGAGGCCTTCGAGAACGCCATCCGCACCCTGGCGGCGATCGGCGGGTCGACCAATGCCGTGGTGCATCTGATCGCCATCGCGCGGCGGATCGGCATCGACCTGACGCTCGAGGATTTCGACCGGCTGGGGCGCGGCGTGCATTGCCAGGTGAACCTGATGCCCTCCGGGAAATACCTGATGGAGGACTTCTATTACGCCGGCGGGCTGCCCGTCGTGCTGCGCGACCTGGCCGAGGCCGGGCTGCTGCACAAGGACGCGCTGACGGTCAATGGCCGGACCATGTGGGAGAATGTGCGCGAGGCGGAATGCTGGAACCGCGAGGTGATCACCAGCATCGCCGAGCCGTTCAAGCCGGATGCCGGCATCGCCATCCTGCGCGGCAACCTCGCCCCCAACGGCGCGGTGATCAAGCCCTCGGCGGCCTCGCCGCATCTGCTGAAGCATACCGGCCGCGCCGTGGTCTTCGAGAGCATCGAGGACCTGCATCACCGCAAGGACGACCCGGATCTCGACATC
Source organism: Teichococcus deserti (assembly GCF_001982615.1). Taxonomy (GTDB): domain Bacteria; phylum Pseudomonadota; class Alphaproteobacteria; order Acetobacterales; family Acetobacteraceae; genus Pseudoroseomonas; species Pseudoroseomonas deserti. The sequence continues at coordinate 2,724 of NZ_MLCO01000202.1, forward strand.
GATGCCGATTGCATCATGGTGCTGCAGAATTGCGGCCCGCGCGGCTATCCGGGGATGGCCGAGGTGGGCAACATGCCGCTGCCGCAGAAGCTGCTGAAGGAAGGCGTGCGCGACATGGTGCGCATTTCCGATGCGCGGATGTCGGGCACGGCCTATGGCACGGTGGTGCTGCATGTGGCGCCGGAAGCCGCCGCCGGCGGGCCCCTGGCGCTGGTGCGCAGCGGCGACCTGATCACGCTGGACGTCAAGGCGGGGTCGCTGCATCTGCATGTCGATGACGCCGAGCTGGCCGAGCGTCGTGCCGCCTGGGTGCCGCCCGCGCCGCCGATGGATCGCGGCTATACGCGCATGTATGTCGAGCATGTGCTGCAGGCCGACGAGGGCGCCGATTTCGACTTCCTGGTCGGCAAGAGCGGCTCGCCGGTCCCGCGCGACAATCACTGACAGAAAAAAGATGGGGGTCTGGGGGAATTCCTTCCCCCAGTCTTCCCTGCTTGCTTATGGGAGAGGTTTGAATGGCCTATCGCGGCATTTTCCCGGTCGTGCCCACGATCTTCGACGAGCGCGGCGCGCTCGACCTGGAGGGCCAGAAGCGCTGCGTCGACTTCATGATCGATGCCGGCTCCGACGGCTTGTGCATCCTGGCGAATTTCTCCGAGCAGTTCGTGCTGTCGGATGACGAGCGGGCGCTGCTGACGCGGGAGATCCTGGCGCATGTGAAGGGCCGGGTGCCGGTGATCGTCACCACGACGCATTTCAGCACCCGCATCTGCGCCGAGCGCAGCCGCGAGGCCGAGGCGCTGGGCGCGTCGATGGTCATGGTGATGCCGCCCTATCATGGCGCCACCTTCCGCGTGCCGGAGGGGGCGGTCTTCGACTTCTTCCAGGGCGTGTCGGATGCCATCGGCATTCCGATCATGATCCAGGACGCGCCGGTGGCGGGGACGCCGCTTTCGGCCGGCTTCCTGGCGCGGATGGCGCGCGAGATCGCGCAGGTGCGCTACTTCAAGATCGAGACGGCGGGGGCAGCGAGCAAGCTGCGCGAGCTGATCGCGCTGGGTGGCGAGGCCGTCGAGGGACCGTGGGATGGCGAGGAGGCGATCACGCTGCTGGCCGATCTGGATGCGGGCGCGACCGGCAGCATGACCGGCGGCGCCTTCATGGACGGCATCCGGCCGATCATCATGGACCACCTGGCCGGGCGCCGGGAGGAGGCCGTCGCCGGCTATGCGCGCTGGCTGCCGCTGATCAACTACGAGAACCGGCAATGCGGGCTGCTGGCGGCCAAGGCGCTGATGCTGGCGGGCGGCGTGATCCGCTGCGACGCGCCGCGCGCGCCGCTGGCGCCGATGCATCCGGCGGTGCGCGAAGGCCTGCTGGATGCCGCGCGCCGGCTGGACCCGCTGGTGCTGCGCTGGGGGAAGTAGTTTGTCAGACGGGGGCGGCGGTGCCGCCCCCGCAGGTCGCTCAGGCCGGCTCCTTGGCGCGGTCGGCGGCCATGCGCTGATGCGCCGGGCGGGCCTGGGCGGTCGCGATCCAGGACGAGATCGCCGGGAAGTCGGCGAAGAGCGCCTTGTTGGCGGCGGCGTAGCGGACGATCTCGGCGACCATGATGTCGGCGGTCGTGAAGCGGCCGCCCAGGACGAAGCCGCCGCCGGCCTGCAGCTGCTTCTCCAGCACCGCGAAGGGGCGGCGCAGCGCCGCCGCATTCGCCTCGACATCGACGCCGCGCAGGATGGACAGGCTCTTCGGCTCGACCTCGGTGGCGGCCCAGAGCGCCCACTGGGTCATCAGCGCCTCTTCCTGCGGGTCGCGCGGCGCCAGCGGGCCGCCGGCCTTGCGCGCCAGGTAGAGGCAGATGGCCAGGGATTCGTGCAGGACGAAGTCGCCATCCTTCAGGCTGGGCACCATCCCGTTGGGATTGACCGCCAGGAAGTCCGGCGAGGCGGTGTTGAGCGGGGCGTCGGCGGCGGCGGCGTCGGCGTCGGCCAGGCGGTAGGACTGGATCACCGGCACGTGCTGGAAATCGAGCCCGAGCTCATGGGCGAGCCAGACCGGCCGCGAGGCGCGCGAGCGAAGGACACCGTAGATGGTCAGCGACATAGGGCGTTTCCGTTGTCAGCGAGGGTGCTGATCAGCTTACGCCGGGCTGGCCTTGTCAAGCCGCCGCCCCGCCAGCGGGATGGCCGGCGGTCTGGCAGGATTCGCGGGCAGGCACGGCCGGGGTGCGGGACCCCGGCCGTGCCTGCGGAAGGCGGCAGCCGTCGCGATCAGAAGAAGTAGGGGCGGACCAGGAAGAAGACGCCGGTCCAGAGCAGGGCGGACAGGCCCAGGCCGATCATGATGCCGCGGGCCGGGCCCAGCGCCAGCGGGCGCGGGGCGGCCTGGCGCTGCGCCGGCAGCACGCCGAAGGAAGCCTGGTGGGAATGCGCCATGATGCCGACCCTCCTGATGATGGGGCGACTCTAGCCAGGAAATCCTCACTAATTTGTTAACGGCTGGAGTTGTCACCGGCTGGCCCGGCGCCGCCTCACCCCCCGGCGATCAGCCCGCGCAGGCGCTGCCCCAGCGCCTCCAGCGAGAAGGGCTTCGTCAGCAGCTGCATGCCGGGGCCGAGGTCGCCATGACTGAGCACCGCGCTTTCGGCGAAGCCGGTGATGAACAGGATGCGCAGGCCCGGCCGCAGCCGCCGCGCCGCCTCGGCCAGCTGCCGGCCGTTCATGCCGCCCGGCAGGCCGACATCGGTGACCAGCAGGTCGATCCGCGCCGGCGACTGCAGGATGCGCAGCCCCGAGGGGCCGTCGGCCGCCTCCAGCGCGGCATAGCCCAGGTCTTCCAGCACCTCGGTCACCAGCAGCCGGACGCTGGGCTCGTCGTCGACCACCAGCACCCGCTCGCCGTCGCCCTGCGGCACGGCGGCATCGCCCGGCAGCGGCTCGGCCAGGGCCGGCCCGTCATGCCGCGGCAGGTCCAGGCAGATGCGGCTGCCCTGGCCGGGGGTGGAGGCGATGCGCACGGCGCCGCCCGACTGCCGGACGAAGCCGTAGATCATCGACAGGCCGAGGCCGGTGCCCTGGCCCTGCGGCTTGGTGGTGAAGAAAGGCTCGAAGGCGCGGGCGATCACCTCGGGCGTCATGCCGCTGCCGCTGTCGCCGACGCAGAGGGTGACATAGTCGCCCGGCGACAGCCCGCTGGCCTCGGCATCGGCGGCCTCCAGCCGGCGGTTGGCGGTGCCGATCTCCAGCCGCCCGCCCCCCGGCATGGCATCGCGCGCGTTGATGCAGAGGTTGAGCAGCGCATTCTCCAGCTGCGGCGGGTCGACCAGCACGGTCCAGAGCCCCGGCGCGGCGTCGATCTCCAGCGCGATGGCGGGGCCGATGCTGCGGCGGATCATCTCCGCCATGCCGCCGACCAGGCGGTTGGCGTCGGTCGGCCGCGGGTCCAGCGTCTGCCGCCGCGAGAAGGCCAGCAGCCGGTGGGTCAGCGCCGCCGCCCGCTGCGCCGCGCTGCGCGCCGCCTCGGCGTAGCGCGGGATCTCGGCGGTGCGGCCCTGGGCCAGGCGGCGGGTCAGCAGCTCCAGGCTGCCGGTGATGCCGGTCAGGAGGTTGTTGAAGTCATGCGCGATGCCGCCGGTCAGCTGGCCCACCGCCTCCATCTTCTGGCTCTGCCGCAGCTGGTCCTCGAGCTCGCGCTGGCGGGTGGTCTCGATGCCGACGCCGGTGCGGCGGACCGGCTTCCCCTCGGCCGAGAAATGGGTATGGCCGCGCGACAGCACCCAGCGCAGCCGGCCGTCCGGATGCAGGATGCGGTATTCCAGTTCCAGGTCGCCGCCGCGCAGCAGCCCGGCCTCCATCACCGCGCGCAGCCGCCCCCTGTCCTCGGGATGGACATGGGCCAGGAAGCGGGCGCGCAGGATGCCGGTGGCCGCCTCGGCCGGGTCGAGGCCGTAGAGATCGGCGACCGCGGCATCGGCGGTGAAGCGGTCGGCCTCGACATCGAAGGTCCAGACGCCGACGCCGCGCACCGCCGACAGCGCCAGCCGGGAGAAATCCTGGGCATCGGCCAGCGCCTGGGCGCGCTCGGCCACCTGCCGCTCCAGCGAGGCGGCGAGCGCCCGCAGCTCCTCCTCGGCGCGGCGGCGCTCGACCGCCTGGCGCAGCCGCTGCGCCAGCTCGGCGGCGAAGCGGATCTCCTGCGGCGTCCAGGCGCGCGGCCGCGCCTGGTTGACGAAGAGCACGGCGACCAGCCGGCCGGCCTCGATCACCGGCAGGTTGATCAGGGCGCGGATATCCGCCCCTTCCAGCATGCCGGCGATCGAGGCGGTGCGAGGATCGGCGCGGACATCGCCGACGGCGACGGCCTCGCCGGCCTGCAGCGCGCCGGCATAGTCGCCGAAGATGCTGACCGGATAGTCGCCGGCCAGGCTGGCCAGGCCCGGCGCGTTCCAGTCCTCGCCGACGGTGAAGCCGGCGCCGTCGGCGGCCAGGGTGCCGTAGCCGGCGCGGTCGGCGCGCAGCGTGCGGCCGAGCAGGGCAGCGCCGGCGCGGACCATGGCCTCGGGCGGGCCGCCCTCGCGCAGCGCGGCGTCGAGCTCGGCCAGCGCGGCGCGGCGGCGGTCGGCCTCGCGCGCCGCCGTGACCTCGGTGAAGATCACGGTGAAGCGGTCGCCGCCGATCGGCTGCACCTTGCCCTCGTACCAGCGGCCGAGCAGGTCGAGCTGCCGCTGGAAGGCGACCGTCCCGCCCTGCTCCAGGGCACGGGCGACATCCTCGATCCAGGCGGGCTCGATGCCGGGGAACAGCCCGCGCAGCCGGGCGCCGCGCGCCGCCGCGGCGCTCCGGCCGGTCATCGCGCACCAGGCCGGGTTGACGTCGAGGTAGCGCCAGTCGGTGACGCGGCCGGCCTCGTCGCGGATCGCCTCGCCCAGCACCAGCCCTTCCTGCAGCCCCTCGAAGACGCTGCGCCAGCGCGCCTCGCTGGCGCGCAGGTCGCGCTCGGCCTGGCGGCGGGCGGTGATGTCGCTGAACAGGATGCCGACCTCGGGCAGGGGGCCCGCCATCAGCCGGAAGGCCTGCACCTCGAAGACCCGGCCCAGCGCCTCGGCGGCATGCTCGAAACGCGCCGGGATGCCGGTGCGGGCGACCTGGCCATAGGTGTCGAACCAGAACTGCTCATGCGCCGGCGCCATGTCGCGCATCCAGCGGCCGGTGGCGTCGACCAGGCCGGTCTGCCGCTCGAAGGCGGCATTGACCTCGAGGAAGCGGTAGTCGGTGGCCTGGCCCGCGGTGTCGAAGCGCAGCGCGACGATGCAGAAGCCGGTGTCGACCGCCTCCAGCAGCGCGTGCCAGCGCGCCTCGGCGGCGGCCAGCCGCGCCTCGGCCATGGCGACCGCGTCGTTCTCCGCCGCCAGGTCGCGCGACGTGCCGAAGTGATAGAGCAGCTGCCCGCGCTGGTCGTGCACCGGGCTGATCAGCAGGGCGTTGCCGAAGCGGCTGCCGTCGCGGCGGCGGTTGACCAGCTCGACCGAGACCTCCTGCCCCGCCGCCAGCGCCCGGCGGATCCTGCCCCGTGCCTCGGGGTCGGTCTCCGGCGCCTGCAGCATCCGGCAGTTGCGGCCGAGCAGCTCGGCCGCCGGAAAGCCGGTCAGCTCCTGGAAGGCGCGGTTGGCGAAGATGATCGGGTCGTCGGGCTGGTTCGGATCGGTCAGCACGATCGGCGTCGCGGTCTTCTCCAGCGCCGCCAGGGCAGCCAGCAGCGCGGCGGGCGGCGCGTGCTCGGCCTCGGCGCGGAGCCGCGCCAGCTCGGCCAGGAGCGCCCGCTCGCGCCGGCGCAGAGCGTCAATCTCCGCCCGATTCATCCCTGCATCCGGGGTTTCGCCGTGTCGCAGCACGCTCCGCTTATCGCATTCTGAGAGACGGCTGGCAATTTTCCAAGCTGGAACTTGGCTTTATCAGAGCACCATTTTGCTCCACTGCTTGACGTGGGAATTTTTCCCACATAGACCACGGCGGACCGCAACAGGGTGACCGCTTCCATGCCCGCCTCATCGCTGCCCCCCCTGCCGCTGCTGCCGGCGATGCTGCGCCGCGCCCGCCGCCATCCTGCGCTGCTCGGGCTGGCGCGGCCGCTGCTGCCGGTGCTGCGCGCCCGCATCCCGGCGCTGTCCGGCATGGAGGGCCTGTCCTACCGCCGCTGGATCAAGCTGCACGACTGCCGCGACGCCGCGGCGCGTCAGGCCATCGCCGCGCGGATCGCCGCCCTGCCGCGACCTTCGGTGATCTCGGTGGCCATGCCGGCCCATGACACGCCGCCGGCGCTGCTGCGCGCCGCCATCGCCTCGCTGCGGGCGCAGCTCTATCCGCATTGGGAGCTCTGCGTGGTGGACGACGCCTCGCCCTCGCCGGCGGTGATGGCCGTGCTGGCCGAGGCCGCCGCCGCCGACCCGCGCATCCGCATCCGGCGGCTGGAGAAGAATCTGGGCATCGCCGGCGCCACCAATGTCGCCATCGCCATGACCCAGGGGCCCTTCGTGGCGCTGATGGACCATGACGACCTGCTGGCCGAGCACGCCCTCTACGAGGTCGCGCTGCGCATCGCGGCCGATCCGGACGCCGCGCTGATCTATTCCGACGAGGACAAGATCGACCTCCGCGGCCGCCGCTTCGACCCGGTCTTCAAGCCCGACTTCGACGCCGACCTGCTGCTGGCGCAGAATTACGTCAGCCATCTGGGCGTCTACCGGCGCAGCCTGCTGCGGCGCCTCGGCGGGCTGCGGCCGGGCTTCGAGGGCAGCCAGGACCACGACCTGGCGCTGCGCGTCGCGGCCAGCGTGCGCCCCGACCAGATCCACCACATCCCGGCCATCCTCTACCACTGGCGCCAGGGCAGCGGCGCCAGCTTCTCCGAGGGCGCCGCCGCGCGCTGCATCCGCGCCAGCCGCGCCGCCGTGGTCAGCCACCTGGCCGAGACCGGCCAGGCCGGCGCCGTCGTCCAGGCCGCCCCCGCCGTGCCGCTCTGGCACCGCATCGTCCGGCCGCTGCCGCATCCGGCGCCGATGGTCAGCGTGCTGATCGCGGCCGAGGGCGCGCCCGAGCCGCTGCGCCGCAGCCTGGACGCGCTGCTGGCGGAAAGCTGGGCGCCGCTGGAAATCCTGCTGGTCACCGGCTGCGAACCGCCGCGGCAGCTTGCCCCGCTGCTGGAGACGCTGCGGGGCCGCGCCCGGCTGCGCCTGCTGTCGCTGCCCGGCCCCTGGCAGCCGGCCGCCGCGCTGAACCTGGCCGCCGAGGCTGCCCAGGGATCCTTCTTCCTCGTGCTGCAGCCCGGCGTCACCCCGGTCTCGCCGCACTGGCTGCGCGAGCTGGTCTCCCAGGCCGCGCGGCCCGGGATCGGCGCCGTCGGCGCCCGGCTGCTCGATGCCGGCGGCCGGCTGTGGCATGCTGGGCTGCTGCTCGGCCTCGGCGGCGTCGCCGGGCGGGGCGGCCAGGGCGCCGATCCGCGCGACACCGGCCATCACGGGCGGCTGGCTTTGCTGCGCGAGGTCGCCGCCGCCAGCGGCGCCTGCCTGATGCTGCGGCGCGAGGTCTTCGAGGATGTCGGCGGCTTCGACGCGTGCCGGCTGCAGGCGCGCTTCCACGATGTCGACCTGTGCCTGCGCCTCCGCGAGACCGGCCGGCGCATCCTGGTCACCCCCTTCGCCGAGCTGCGCCACCAGGCCCCGCCGCCCGAGCCCGCCGCGCCGCGCGACGCCGCCCGGATGCGGCGGCGCTGGGGCGCGCTGCTGCGGCGCGACCCCTTCCACAACGCCAACCTGGCGCTGCAGCCCGGCCGCGCCGCCCTGGCCGATCCGCCGCAGCCGCCGAGCTGGGCCGAAGCCCGGCACCCCTTGCAGGACTGGACCTCATGACCGCCCGCCCCGCAGCGCCCGGCCTTGCCGCCGGGATCGTGCTGTTCCATCCCGAGCCGGACGCGCTGGCGCAGACCCTGGCCGCCCTCGCTCCCGGCGTCGACGCGCTCTACCTCTTTCTCAACGCGCCCGCCGACGAGGCCCTGCGGGCCTGCCTGCGCCGCCCCCTGCCCGCCCCCGTCATCCTGCTGAACGACGGGCGGAATCTCGGCCTCGGCACCGCCTACAACCGGATGGCCGCCGCGGCGCGCGCGGCCGGGCATGCGACGCTGCTGCTGCTCGACCAGGATTCCGCCCCGCCCCCCGGCATGCCCGCCCATCTGCAGGCGATGCACCGCCGCCTGCGCGCCGCCGGCGAATGCCCTGCCGTGATCGGCCCGCATCCCGTGGCCGCCGAAGGCAGCGCCACCAAGACGCCGCGCCTGTTCCTGCGCCACGGCAGCGCCCCCGTGGACGGCGCTCGCCCGCTGGAGTTCCTGATCTCCTCCGGCTCGCTGCTGGACCTGGCTGCCTTCGAGGCGATCGGCGGCTTCCGCGACGACTTCTTCATCGACGCCGTCGACATCGAATGGTGCTTCCGCGCCTGGGCCCGCCACTTCTCCTGCTGGATGGTGTCCGGCCTGGCCATGCCGCACCGGCTGGGCCAGGGCCTGGTGCGCGTGCCGCTGATCGGGCTGCAGCTGGCGAGGCAGCCCTGCTTCCGCCTCTACACCTATGCCCGCAACCAGACGGCGATGCTGCGGCTGGAGCACGTGCCGCTGCGCTGGAAGCTGAAGCTCTTCCCCTATATCGCCCTCCAGGCCGCCATCCACTGCATGATCCGCCGCGACACCGCGGCGCTGCGCGCCTTCGCGCGCGGCATCGCCGACGGGCTGGCGCGACGGATGGGGCCGGTGCGGCATCGGTTCGTCGGGTAAGGGAAGATCCTGAAGGCTGGGGGAAGAATAAATTCTTCCCCCAGACCCCCATCATTCTCCTTTGTCACCGGCCCCTGGGTGACCTGCGCTTCGGCCGAGCCGGCACCAGGGCATCACGGCGGGACGCCATGATAGGAACACAGCACAACCTCGAAGGTCGTGCTGCGGAAGGGCCGTGGCGCGCGCCGTCTCCAAACGGACATGGCAATCTGACAGAAAGAAGAAGGGGTCCAGGGGAATTCATTCCCCTGGCCTGCCCTGTTCTTCCCTTCAGATCTCCAGAATTCCTGTCGGATTGCTCCGGGCAAAATTCCTGTTGTGGTAGGGGTCGTTAATCAACGCTTTCCCCCAGCGGCGGCGCATCCAGTCGTGCTCGGCGCGGAATCCGGGACGATGGCGGTCGGAGCCGCGGGAGGCGGATTCCAGGTGCAGCAGCTCGGCGAAGGGGGTGCAGACCACGCGCAGGCCGGTCTCGCGGATGCGCAGGCACAGGTCGACATCGTTGAAGGCGATCGGCAGGCGGGTTTCGTCAAGGCCGCCGACATCCTCGAAGACGCTCCGCCGCAGCAGCAGGCAGGCGCCGGTCACCGCGGCATGGCTGCGCGTCAGCGCCAGCGAGCCCCAGTAGCCGGTGTCGTCGCCGCGGGCGAAGGCGTGGCGGTGGCCGGCGACGCCGCCGGCGCCCAGGCTGACCCCCGCATGCTGCACGCGGCCATCGGCGTAGAGCAGGCGGGCACCGACCGCACCGATCTCGGGGCGGGTGGCGTGGCGCACCATCTCGGCCAGCCAGCCGGGATGCAGCACGTCGATGTCGTTGTTGAGCAACAGCAGAAGGTCGCCGCAGGCGATGCGGGCGGCGGCGTTGTTCAGCGCCGAGTAGTTGAAGGCGCCGGGGATGCGCAGGATGGTGACGCGCGGATCCATCGCCAGTGCGCCCATCAGGGCCAGGGTGGCGGCCTCGCGGCTGTCGTTGTCGACGATGATGATCTCGATCTCGTCCCACTCGGTGCGGTGCAGCAGGCCGTCCATGCAGCGCGCCAGCAGGGCGGCGCGGTCGCGGGTCGGGACGATGACGCTGACGCTGACGCGCGGCGGGCGGGCGGGCAGCGGGAAGATCACCCGGTTCCACAGCGGCGCGCGCGGCGCGGGCACCACCTCGGCGCCGGTGATGCCCTGGGCCGACAGATGCGCGGCGACGGCGGCGCGGGAGGCCGCCTGGCAACGCGCGGCGGCGCCCTCGGAGAAGCTCGCCACCGCGCCGCCACGGCGCCAGTGGTAGAGGATCTTCGGGATGTGGTGGATGCGGGCGGCCCCGGCGAGCGCGGTGGCGCGCAGCGCCAGGTCATGGTCCTGGCTGCCGTCGAAGCCGCGGCGGAAGCCGCCCAGCCGCTGCAGCAGGCTGCGGCGATAGACGGTCAGGTGGTTCAGGTAGTTCTGGCCCAGCAGCAGGTCGGGATCGAAGCCGGGCTTGAAGTAGGGATCGCTGCGGCGGCCTGCCGCATCGATCTTGTCCTCGTCGGAATAGATGACGGCCGCATCCGGGGCGCGCTGCAACAGAGAAGAAATCTCGAACAGGGCGTGCTCGGCCAGGACGTCGTCATGATCCATCAGGGCGACGACGTCGCCGCGGGCCATGGCGAGGGCGCTGTTGCTGGCCTCGGCGATGCCGCCGTTGCGGGGGCGGCGCTGCCAGCGGATGCGCGGATCGGCCGCCGCGGCCTGGTCCAGCAGCGCGGCCAGCGGGTCGCCGGGACTGGCATCGTCGACCAGGCAGAGCTCCCAGTCGGGATAGAGCTGCGCCTGCAGCGACGCGATCGCCGCCTGCAGCAGGCCAGGCGGCGTCGCATAGGCGGGCATCGCCACCGAGATCAGCGGCCGCCAGGCGAAGCCGGCGATCTGCCGCCGGATGGCGTGGCGCGCCGCCTCGTCGCGGGTGTCGCGCGCGGCGATCCAGCGCTGGTACAGCGCGGCCTGGCGGGCGGCGTCGAGGCGCGGATGCGCGGCCAGCGCCCGGCCGAGCAGCGGCAGGGCCGGGCGCAGCGCCTGGCGCAGCCCGGCCTTCATCGCCGGATGCCGCGCCAGGAAACCGCCAAGCGCCGAGACGGAAGCCGCCAGCGCGCCGCTCATGGCCAGGGCAGCTCGAGCTCGGCCAGCGTCAGCCCGCCATCGCGCTTCAGGGACACGCGGCCGCCGTTCTGGGCCGCGAGCTCGCGCATCAGCGCCATGCCCTCGCCACGGGCTTCCTGCGGCGGCGGGCCCCAGCCGTCGTCGCCGACCTCGAGCTGCAGCGGCCGGCCCGGCAGGGCGATCAGGGTGACGGCGATCTGGCCGCGGGCGCGGGCATGGAAGCCGTGCTTCACCGCGTTGCAGACCATCTCCTGCGCGATGCGCAGCACGGTCTGCTGCAGCGCCGCCGGGCAGGCGCCCTGCACCGCGACGTCGAGGCCGATCAGCTGGTGGCTGTGCGCCTGGACGGCGATGGCCTGGCGGGCCAGCACCTCCAGCCGCTCCTGCATGCGGCCCGGGCGTCTGGTCAGGCCGAACAGCGCGTCGGCGACGGCGACGGTGGCGGAGAGGCGGCGCTCCACCTCCTCGGCCAGGGAATATGCCTCGGGGGTGCCGGCGTCTTCGGCCATGGTCCAGATCTCGCAGAGCAGGCGTTGCCAGGTGTTGCCGCTGTGGTGACGGAGCTGGCGCAGGCTCAGCGCCTCCGCCGGCTCGGCTTCGCGCGGCGGCCAGGCGGGCAGCCGGCGGGTGGCGCTGGGCGCCGGCCGTGCGACGGCGCGCGCATTGGCGGCCAGGGGGGTCGGGTCGCTTGGAGACACGGACACGATGCTCCCGCGCAGGGGCACGATGACGGGCGTGCCGGAATGGGTGCTGGGCATGGCCGGAACAGTATGTGGGAAAAGATCCCACGTCAAATGGATTGTGCGGGCTGATTTCCCACGGCGGCCGTGCTAGGCATTGGG
>NZ_MLCO01000203.1 GCF_001982615.1 Teichococcus deserti
GCCCCCCTCCTCCCCGGCCCAGGCGCGCTGGCAGGCCTGCGCCGACTTCGTGCTGCTGCGCGAGGGCGGCGAGGTGAACCATCCGCTGGACCGCGGCGGCCACACCAATCGCGGCATCACCCGCGACACGCTCGCGCATTGGCGCGGCCGCCTGGTCACCGCCGAGGAGCTCTCGGCCCTGACCCGGGAGGAGGCGCTGGAAATCTACCAGTCGGAATACTGGGGCAAGGCGCATTGCCCGGAGCTGCCGGCCGGCGTCGACCTCTGCGTCTTCGACACCGCGGTGCTGCGCGGGCCTTCCGCCGCCATCGCCATGCTGCAGCAGGCGGCGGGGCTGTCGGGCCGCGCGGTCGACGGCGATTACGGCCCGACCACCGCCGCGGCCGTCGCCGCCTGCGCGCCGGCGGCGCTGGTCGGCGCGCTCTGCGACGCGCGCGAGGCCTTCCACCGCCAGCGCACCGTCGACGAGCCCAGCCAGGCAGTCTTCCTCAACGGCTGGCTGAACCGGGTGAAGGCGCTGCGGCCGAAGGCTCTGGCCATGGCGGCGGGGCGCTGAGCGCCGCCAGCCCGCCGCGCCTGGCGGCTCGGTGACGCGGCGGATCGCCGCGGGCCTGCGCCACCACCCATTCGCGGCCGGCCCGCCGCATCGGGCGCAGCCTCAGGCGACCTGGCGCGCCTCGATGCGGTCGCGTCCGGCGGCCTTGGCGCGGTAGAGGGCGCGGTCGGCCGCCTCGACCAGCTGCAGCGCATCCCCCGGCCCGGGCTCCTGCTGACGGGGGTCGGCGGTGGCCAGGCCGATGCTCAGGCTCAGCGTGCCGCCCGGGCTCCCGGCATGCGGCATGGCCCGCCGCGCCACCGCCGCATGCAGCGTCTGCGCGACGCGGCGGGCGCCGGCGGCATCCGTCTCCGGCATCAGCAGGCAGAACTCCTCGCCGCCATAGCGGGCGGCCTGATCGCGCGGGCGGCGCGCGGTCTCCAGCAGCAGACGGGCGACGGCGCGCAGCGCCTGGTCGCCCTCGGTGTGGCCGTAATAGTCGTTGAACTGCTTGAACCAGTCGAGGTCGATCATCATGAAGCTGATCGGCCGGCCGTTGCGCCGCGCGGCGCGCCATTCGCGCTCCAGCGCGCGGTCCATGGCGCGGCGGTTGGCCAGCCCGGTCAGCGCGTCGGTCACCGCCAGCGCCTCCAGCGCCGCCTCCAGCCGGCTGCGGCGGGTCAGCTCGCGCTGGAACAGGAAGGTCAGCACCACCACGGCGCCGCAGAGCAGCACGGTCAGCGCCGCCATGATCGCCGCCTTGCGCAGCCAGGGCTGCATGATCTCGCGGGTGGGGATGGCGGTGTTGAGGATCAGCGGCAGCCCTGCGGGCCGGGTGAAGGCATAGAGCTTCTGGCCGCCATCGATCGCCGAGGGGCCGGTGAAGACCCCTTCGCCCTCGGCCTTGACCCGCTCGAAGGTCGGCGCGCCGGCGAGCGACAGGCGCTGCCCGCCGGCCAGCGGCGGCTGGCGCACCAGGATGCTGCCATCGAGGGCGAAGAGGTTGAGCGAGCTGTCCGCCGGCAGCGCGATGCCGGCCAGGCGCTGCTGCACCGCCGGCAGCGACAGGGTGGCGGCGACGATGCCGCGGAACTCGCCGCCGGGCCCGTCCAGCCGCCGGCTGACGGCGATGCTGGTGATCCCGCCATGCAGCCGGTTGGCGAAGGGCTCGCTGAGATAGAGGCCGGCATCCGGCCCGTCGCGATGGACGCGGAAATAGTCGCGGTCGGCGACGTTCAGCGGCCGCACCAGCACGCCGTCGGAATCGGCGATCGACTCGCCCTCGGTGTCGAAGACCATGACGCTGTGCAGATAGGGCGAGCGGGCCGAGCGGTCGAACAGGATCAGGTAGCGGACATCGGGCGGGTAAGCCCAGATGCCGGGCAGCGCCAGCCCGTCGGCGACGCCCTCCATGGCGGCCTCGACCAGGCGGATATTGCCGCCGATGTCGCGGCCGAGCGCGGCGATGACGTTGCGGGCGCCGATCTCGGCGCTGTCCCAGGCGTCCTGGCGCGACTGCCACAGGCTGGCGCCGGTCACCCCCATGACGCCGAGGGCGATGGCCAGGGCGAGCAGGTTCAGCCGGCGCCCGAACCGGGCCGGGCTGCCCGCCTCGCGCTCCATCTGCTCCAGCACCATGCCCTGACGCTCGTCGCCTGCCGTGGCGCATAGACTGGGATTGATAGCAAATTATGAACGGACCGGCTCCACCGGGCCGGCGCGGCAGGGCGGCCCGGTGGGCCGGTCCGCCACGCCAGGGGCGGTTCAGAAGCGGTAGCGGACGCCGGCGATCACCGTGCGGCCGGCGGCGAGGTAGCAGGCGTCCTGGGCGCCGCAGGTGGAGATGACGCGCTCATCGGTCAGGTTGGTGGCGGTCAGCTGCAGCCGGGCGCGGCCGATCTCGTAGCCCAGCGCCAGGTCCAGCAGGGTGTGCGCGGCGACGCGCAGGGTGTTGGCCTGGTCGCCCCAGGTGGCGCCGATATAGCGGATGCCGGCGCCGAGGCTGAGGCTTTCCAGCACGCCTCCCGGCACGCGGTAATGGGCCCAGGCCGAGGCCATGTGGCGCGGCACCAAAGTGGGCTCCTTCCCCGCCGTGCCGCTGTTGCTGCGGGTCACCTCGGCGTCGGTGTAGGTGTAGGAGGCCAGCAGGTCGAGGCCGCGGACCAGGCTGGCGCGGCCCTCGAGCTCCAGCCCGCGGGAGCGGACCTCGCCCTCGGCGACGCTGAAGCCGGCGCTGCGCAGGTCGGTGGTCAGCACGTTGCTCTTGACGATGTCGAAGACGGCGGCCGTCAGCAGCGCGTCCATCCCGTCCGGCTGGTACTTGACGCCCGCCTCCCATTGCCGGCCGAAGCTCGGCTCGAAGGGCCGCGACCCGGTGGCGGGCGAAGAGATGCCGCTGTTGGGGACGAAGGATTCCGAATAGCTGACATAGGGCGTGACGCCCCAGGGCGCGGCGTAGGAAATGCCGGCGCGGCCGGTGAAGGTGGTGTCGTCCTGGCTGGTCCGGGTGCGGGCCAGCTCGTTATGCGTGTCGCTGCTGTAGCTGTCGAAGCGGCCGCCGAGCGTGAAGATCCAGCGATCGATGCGGGCCTGGTCCTGCAGATAGAGGCCGAGCTGGTCGTACCAGCTGTTGTAGTCGACCTGCGGCAGGGTCGGATAGGCGATGCTGACGCCATAGACCGGGTTCAGCCGGTCGAGCGAGGGCGCCGTGCCGATGCTCCGCCGCACCCGCCCGGCGGTGCGGTAATAGTCGACGCCGCCCAGCAGCGTGTGCGCCACCGGACCGGTGGTGAAGTCCGCCTGCAGCTGGGTGTCGACGGAGAATTGCGACAGATGCTCGTCGAAGCGGCGGGCATAGCGCGAATAGGTGCGGCCATCGGCGCCCAGCGCCAGCAGCTGCAGGTTGTTGAGCAGGACATCGACCTCGGCGTAGCGCAGGTTCTGCCGCAGGGTCAGCGTGCTGTTGAAGCGATGCTCGAACTGGTAGCCGATGTTGAACTGCTTCTGCGAGAACAGGTCGAAGTTCGGATCGCCCACCAGGTTGCGGCTGGGCCGCGCGCCGCGGGTGATCAGGTTGATGGTGCCGCCCGATTCATCGCGCAGGTAGTCGGCGAAGAGCGTGACGCTGGTCGAGGAATCCGGCGCCCAGGTCAGCGAGGGCGCGATGTAGATGCGGTCGTCACCGACCTCCTGGCCATTGCCATAGGCGAAGCCGGTGTCGCTGCGCCGGACGACGCCGACCAGGCGATAGAGGAAGTGCCCGTCCTGGTCGAGCGGGCCGGTGGCGTCGACCGCCGCCTGCAGCCGGTTGTTGTTGCCGGCCTGGATCAGCACCTCGCGCGCGGGCGTGGCGGAGGGGCGCTTGCTGACGCGGTTGACGATGCCGCCGGCATCGGCCTGGCCGTAGAGCACCGAGGCCGGGCCGCGCAGGATCTCGATGCGCTCCAGCGCATAGGGCTCGCTGCGGAAGAAGCTGTAGCTGTTGTTGGCCTGGCGCAGCCCGTCGCGATAGTCGCTGGTGCCCTGCGCGTTGAAGCCGCGCAGCAGGATCCAGTCGAAGCCCTTGGGATCGACGCCATAGGATTCGATGGCGACGCCGGGGACGTAGCGCAGCGCCTCGGAGATGCTCTGGACGTTCTGCTGCTCCAGCTGCGCGCGGGGGACGACGCTGATCGACTGCGGGATCTCGGAGAGCGGCGTGTCCGTCTTGCTGGCGGTGGCCGAGAGCGGCGCGACCATCCCCACGACCGGGCTGTAGCCGCGGCTGGCAGCGGCCTGGACATCGACCTGCGGCAGCGCCATGGCGCCATCGGCGGCGGGGCGCGGCAGCGGCACCAGGGTGACGGTGCCGGGGCCGGCGAAGCGCCAGGTCAGGCCGCTGCCCGACAGCAGGCGGCGCAGCCCCTCCTCTGGGGTCATCACCCCGCTGACGCCCGGGGCGGTCGCGCCCGCATCCAGCGCGGAAGGGTAGGAGACCTGCAGCCCGGATTGCAGGCCGAAGGCGGCCAGCGCCGCCGGCAGCGGCTGCGACGGGATGTCGAAGCGGCGCAGCGCCTGCGCGGTCTCGGCCGCCGCCGGTGCTTGGGCGAAGGCGGGCGCGGCGAGGCAGGTGGTGGCCAGCAGCCAGGCCAGGGCATGGCGGGCGGCAAGGGAGGTCGGTCGCAAGCAGGCAGTCTCCGGACAGCTTCCGACCTGCGGCTGAGAGGCAGTCGCAGGTCGCTCGTGCCAGGTTGACGACCGGCGCGGGCAAAGCCTGCAAAGATTCTCGCCGGGCTACCGCGCCTCGGCCAGCAGCAGCCATGGCGTGACGCGGCGCAGCCGGCCGCCGGCGGTCTCCACCACGGCCGCGGCAGCGGCCTCGGGGCGCGCCAGGTCGTAGCTGCCATGGACCCGCTGCGCGCCCAGCGCCGCGTCGCGCAGCCAGATCCGCGCCCTCAGGTAGCGCTGCAGCTCGGCCAGCACCTCGGCGACCGTCCAGCGCTCGACCACCAGGCGGCCCTGGCGCCAGGCGGCGACGGCGGCGGGCGGCACCGCCTCGCGCCGCAGCGCGCCGCTGCCGAGGTCGAGCCGCGCACGCGCCCCGGCCAGCAGCGGCGCCGCCTCGGTCAGGTCGCGGCCGGCAAAGGCCAGGCCGACGCGCCCCTCCTCCACCGCGAGCTCCAGATCGGCGGCACCGCGGCGCAGCGCGAAGCGGGTGCCGAGCACGCGCACCTCGGCGGCGCCGGCCGCCACCGCGAAGGGCCGCGCCGCATCGGCGGCGACGGCGAAGAAGGCCTGGCCGCGCAGCAGCGCGACGCGGCGGGCGCCGTCCGAAAAATCGACGCGGATTGCGCTGCCGGTGTCGAGCGTGACGCGGCTGCCATCGGCGAGCTCGACGGCGCGGATCTCGCCGGTCGCGGTCTCCAGCAGGCCGTCGCCGGCCGGCCGGCCGAGCCAGGCGATGCCGGCGGCGGCGGCGGCCAGGGCCGCGGCGCTGCCCAGCAGGCGGCGGCGCGGCGCGGCCCTGCGGCCCGGCGCCACGGCGCCGGGCCAGGGCATGGCGGGCGCCAGCTGCGGCGCCAGATCGGACAGCGCCCGCGCCTCCTCATAGGCCGAAACATGGGCCGGGTCGGCGGCCAGCCAGCGTTGCAGCCGGGCCTGCAGCGCGGCGTCGTCCGGCCGCTGCTCCAGCGCCAGCAGGAAGTCCATCGCCGCCTGCCAAGCGGGGTCGGCGGCGGCGGCCAGGGCGCCGGGCGCGGCCGGTGCGTCGCCGCGCATCATCGCTCTCCCGCCGGGAAGACGCGGCCGCGGCAATGGGTCATGGCGTCGCGCAGATGCAGATGCACCAGCCGCGGCGAGATGCCGAGGGTGGCGGCGACATGGTCGACGGTATAGCCGCCGATGCGGCTCATCTCGAAGACCAGGCGGGTGCGGTCGGGCAGCTCGGCCAGCGCGGCCTCCAGCCGGCGCAGCCGGTCGCGGCCGGCGGCCTCATCCTCCGGCGAGGGGATGGCGGGGGGCGGCGCCAGCCCCTCGCGCAGCCGGCCTTCCCGCGACAGGTGGCGGGCGGCGTCGATCGCCAGGTTGCGGGTCATGCGGAACAGGTAGCAGAGCGGCTGCTCGACGCGGGCCAGCGGCGGCGCGCTGCACAGCCGCAGATAGGCGTCCTGCAGCACGTCCTCGGCCCGGTTGCGGTCGCGCAGCACGGCGAAGGCGGCCTTCAGCAGCGCCGGGCGATGGCCCAGGAAGGCTTCGATCAAGAGATGGTCCTGGGACAAGCGGCGCTCCTTGCAGGGCGGCTGCTAGCCCGGATGCGAGCGATTCGCAAATGGTCAGGGCGCGGCGGCCGGCCGCAGCCCGGTGCCGAGGGTCAGCCCGTCGCGCCGCGCCGGATAGGCCAGGCCGCGCCGCATCGCCCAGATGTTCACCCCGTGCAGCAGCGGCAGCAGCGCCGCATCCTCGACCACGGCCAGCCGCACCGCCTGGCGCCACAGCGCCTGGCGCGGCGCGCTGCCGGGCGTCTCGACGGCGCGGTCGATCAGCGCGTCCAGCGCCGGGCTGGCATAGCCGCCGGGATTGAAGCTGCCGCGGCCGCGGGCGTGGTCGCGGCTGGCGAGCATGGCGGTCAGGTAGCTCTGCGGCTCGCCCGACAGGCCGAGCCAGCCGGAGAGCGAGGCGCCGAAGCGGCCCTGCACGAAGCGCGGCAGCCAGGCGGCGTTGGGCATGACCTGCACCTCGGCGACGACGCCAACCTGGCGCCACATCTGCGCCACCGCCTGCAGCGTCTCGGCATCGTTGACGAAGCGGTCCTGCGGCCCGGCCAGCACCATCCGGAAGCCGCGCGGGACGCCGGCCTCGGCCAGCAGGCGGCGGGCCTCGGCACGGTCCAGGGCGGGCGGCGGCAGGTCGGGATCGGCCGAGACGCTGTCGGCCGGCAGCAGCTGGCCGGTGGCGCTGGCCTGGCCCTGCATCACCTGGCCGACCAGGGCGCCGCGGTCGATCGCCAGCGACAGGGCGCGGCGCACCCGCATGTCGGCCAGCGGGTTGCGCGCCGGCGGCGTGCCGTCGGGCAGCAGCAGGCCCTCGGGCACGGCCTCGCGCTGGTCGAGGGCGATGTAGATCAGCCGCGGGCTGGCGGCGCGGGCCAGCGCGACATCGTCGCGCGCTTCGAGGACCGCGACATCGCGCGGGGGGACGGCCTCGATCAGGGCGACGTCGCCGGCCAGCAGGGCGGCGACGCGCGCCGCATCCTGCGGGATGGCGGCCACGCCCAGGCGCCGCCAGGCCGGATGCTCGGCGGCCGGGCGCCACCAGCCGGGATCGGCCGTGAGCTCGGCGCCCTCGCCGGGGCGGAAGCGCGCCAGCCGCCAGGCGCCGCTGCCGATCGCCGCGCTGCCATCGTTGAAGGCGGCGGTGCCGGCGGTGGCCAGCCGGGCCGGGACGACCAGCAGCGTGGTCATGCTGGTGGGCAGCAGCGGCACCGGCCCTTCGCTGCGCAGCCGCAGGGTGCGGGCGTCGACCACCTCGACGGCGCGTATGTCGCGGAAGAAGGGGGTCAGCGGCGAGGGGCTGTTCGGCAGGGTGCGCGCCCGCTGCAGGCTGGCGGCGACGTCCCCGGCGGTGACCGGGCTGCCATCCTGGAAGCGGGCGGCGGGGTCGAGGTGGAATTCCCAGCCGTCGCCGCCCGGCAGCGGCGCCCAGTCGCGCGCCAGCAGCGGCAGCAGCGCGCCATCCGGCGACCAGTCGAGCATCGGCTCGAAGACATGGCGCTGCAGGGCGTAGCTGGGGGCATGGGTCTGGTAATGCGGGTCGAAGCTGGTCGGCGGCGCCGCCAGGCCGATCCGCGCGCTGTCGGCCGGCTGCGCGGCGGCGGCGGTGGTCAGCGAAAAGGCCGCTGCCGCAAGGAAAGTCAGGAAAACGTCAAGCACGGTCATCCGCCATGGAGGTCAGGGCACGGCCTGCGCCGTTCAACAGGAGAACCGCGCGGCGATGGTCGGCCGTCGCGCCGCCGCCGTCGATCGCCTGCAGCGCGCGGCGCAACAGCGCGGCGGCCCCGTCGGGCGCCAGGGCGCGCAGCTCGGGCGGCAGCGCGCCGCGGGGGAAATGGAAGAGGATGCTGCCGGCCAGCCGAAGCTCCCAGGCGGGCACCTGCTGGCGGCGGGCCAGCGCCAGCCCTTCGGCCAGGTCCTCGGCGACGCGCGCCGGCGCCGCCCCGGCCCGCGCCCGGATCTCCGCGCGCAGCCGCAGAAGTTCCGGCTCGTAC
>NZ_MLCO01000204.1 GCF_001982615.1 Teichococcus deserti
GGGGCAGAGGATCGGGGGTGCCGGGGGGACAGGCCGCGGCGAGGTGCCGGATCAGCGCGGCGCTGGAGGATTCAGGCATGGCGAAGGGTTCCCTGCTTCGGGAGTCGCGTTCAGGCGTCAGCGAAACGTCGGATGACCGACAGAGCTATCCGGTGGCGGCCAGCGGCGCGGCCGCGGCGCGCGGGCCGCGCCAGGCGCCGAAGCCGCCTTCCAGATTGACCAGCCGCGCCGGGTCGTGCCCCGCCTCGACCAGGGCACGGATCACCGCGGCGCTGCGCAGCCCGGCCTGGCAATAGACGACGACGGTCGCGTGTCCGGCGAAGGGGTCTGGCGGCGGCGCGCCGGCCTGCAGCAGCGCTTCCAGCTCCGGCTTCGGCAGCAGATGCGCGCCGGGGATGACCCCGCCCGACCATTCCGGCGGGTTGCGCACGTCGCACAGGGAGAAAGCCTCGCCGGCGGTCAGGCGGGCTTCCAGCTCGGCCGGGGTCATGCTGCCGCCAGGGGGCAGGGCGGCGCAGACCATGCGCTCGGTGCGCAGGACGATGGCGTCGCGCGGCAGGCTGCAGCAGGGGCAGGCCGGATCCTTGGCCAGGGCGATGCTGTCGAAGCCGAGCGTCAGCCCGTCATAGATCAGCATGCGGCCGATCATCGGCGTGCCGATGCCAGTCAGCAGCTTGATCGCCTCGGTTGCCTGCAGCGTGCCGATGACGCCGGGCAGCACGCCGAGCACACCGGCCTCGGCGCAGTTCGGCGCCAGCTCGACCGGTGGCGGCGCCGGGAAGAGGCAGCGGTAGCAGGGGCCGGAGCGCGCGTCGAAGACGCTGAGCTGTCCGTCGAAGCGCAGCACGCCGCCGAAGACATTCGGCCTGCCCAGCCGCACGCAGGCGTCGTTGACCAGGTAGCGCGTCGGGAAGTTGTCGGTGCCGTCGATGACGACGTCATAGGCGCCGACGAGATCCAGCGCGTTCTCCTCGGTCAGATAGACGTCGTGCCGCTCGATGACGACATCGGGGTTGAGGTCGCGCATGCGTGCCGCGGCGCTCTCGGTCTTTGGCCGTCCCAGCGTCGCATGGCCATGCGCGATCTGCCGCTGCAGGTTGGTCTCCTCGACGCGGTCGGGATCGACCAGGCCGATGCGGCCGACCCCGGCAGCGGCGAGGTAGAGCGCGGTCGGGCTGCCAAGCCCGCCGCAGCCGACCAGCAGCACGCTGCCGGCCTTCAGCCGGCGCTGCGCCGCCTGGCCGAATTCAGGCATGACCAGGTGGCGGCCGAAGCGGCGCTGCTCGGTCGGGCTCAGTTCCGGAAGGGTGTCGGGCATGGCGCCTCACCCCCCCGCGATGCTGGCCAGGATGCGGATCTCGTCGGTGCCGGCGACCGGCGTGGCCAGCCCCTGCAGCAGGCGGATGTCCTGGCCGTTCTTCGAGACCACGACGAAATGCCGCAGCGCGCCGGCGGCGAAGAGATGGCTGCGCATCGCCGGCGCCTCGGCGGTCAGGCTGTCCAGGATGGCGGCGACGGTTTGGCCGGGGACCGATACCCGGGCTTGCTGCCCGGTGTATTGACGCAGGGCGCTCGGGACCAGGACGACAGGCATATGGCTGTCCTTTGCAGGCCGGGGATCAGATAGCAGGCGGGGGGAACACGGGGGCCTTGAGCGGGGAAGCGAGGAACAGCATAGACCTGCCCATGTAACGGCATAGCTTTATCATTATTATCTCGCAGATGCTCACGGAAAGGTGCAGATTGACGCGAATACACAACCTAACACCTAGCGTAATCACGATGTAATTCCGTTTCTCCTCACAGGATGGAGTGTCCCTTTAGTTCAGATTATTGCATATCGGGGAAGGGAATTGCCCGCAGGGCAAGCTGGCGCGGGGCGACAGCCTGGGACCGGTTGCGGCTGTTTCTCGCAGCCACTGCTGTCGCCCGCGCGGACCAGCCAGGTCGGCGCGAAAATCATGGACAGCGTGAAACCCGGAGGCCCGGCCGAGGTTGAGCTTGGCAGAAAACCCGCCATCCCGCGGGAGACCATCGGCAGGCTCGTCACCTTGCCAGGAAAACGTCGTGGCTTCCAAGCTCTGCTCCTGCGACCATCTGCCTGCCTCGGCGCAGGAAGCCCTGGCCTGCGCCCAGAAATGGGACAACGCGGTGCAGCGGATGATGAAGACCTATGCCGGCGCCAAGTTCGCCATCAATGCCGGCCGCGGTGGCGCCAACGCGGCGCAGCGTTTCGAGGACAGGGCGGAGGTGCTGCATCAGGCCATGGCGCATCGTCACCACTGCCAGCTGATGGCCGAGCAGCTGCGCAAGCGCCCGCTGATGCTGAAGGCCTAGCAGCGCCGGCCGGGCTCGCCGCGCCCGGTTTGCCCTGATGCCCCGCTGGGCGTAGGACGACAGACCCGCTGGCCTGGAACCACGCCCATGAACCCGCATCGTCGCGCCTGGCGCCCCCTGATCATGGGCCGCCGCGCCGCCATCGCCACCAACCACCCGGAGGCGACCGCGGCCGGCATGGCCATGCTGCGCCAGGGCGGCAATGCCGCCGATGCCGCCGCCGCCATCAGCCTGGCGCTGGGCGTCGCCGAGCCGCATATGTCGGGCCTCGGCGGCGACGGCTTTTCGACCGTCTTCATCGCGGGGGACAGCGGCCCTGGCTATTGCTACAACGGCTCCGGCGCCGCGCCGGCCGCCGCCACCGCCGACCGCTTCCCTGAGGGCATGGCCGATGCCGGGCCGGGCGCCGTCTCGACGCCGGGGTGCCTGGCCGGCATCCATGCGATGCAGCGCGCCCATGGCAAGCTGCCCTGGAGCGCCGTGGTGCAGCCGGCGATCGCGCTGGCCCGTGACGGCTTCGCCGCCACCCACAGCTTACGCCGCTTCGCCCAGGCCGCGCTGGGCCGCATCCGCGCCGACGCCAACACCGCCGCCACCTTCCTGCGCGACGGCGCGGTCCCGGCGGTCGGCACGCTGATCACCCAGCCGCGCCTGGCCGCGACCCTGGAAGCCATCGCCGAGGGTGGCGCCGACGCCTTCTACCGCGGCGCCCTGGCCGCCCGCCTGGCCGAGGACCTGGCCGCCGTCGGCGCCATCTCCACCGCCGCCGACCTGGCCGCGACCGAGGGCGAGGCCACCGCGCCGATCAGCATCACCTATCGCGGCTACGAGGTCCGGCAGTCGCCGCCGAACTCCATGGGCTTCGTGCTGCTGCAGGAGCTGAAGATCGTCGAGCGCTTCGACCTGTCCAAGATGGCGGAAGGCTCGGCCGAGCTGCTGCACATCCTGGTCGAGGCCAAGAAGCTCGCCTTCCTCGACCGCGAGCGCCATGCCAGCGACCCCAAGGCCCATCCGCTGCCGCTCGACCGCCTGCTGTCCGACGGTTACGCCGCCTCGCAGGCCGCGCAAATCGACCCGGCCCGAGCCGCCAGCATCCCGCTGCGCCACGAGATGCCCAATGACGGCAACACCACCTATTTCTGCGTGGTCGACGAGGAAGGCAACGCCGTCTCGGCGATCCAGAGCCTGAACAGCCCCTTCGGCTCCGGCGTGCAGGCGCCCGGCACCGGCATCCTGCTGAACAACCGCATGACCACCTGGCACCTGGATCCGACGCATCCCAATGCGCTGGTCCCGGGCAAGCGGGTGCGCCACACCATGAACGCGCCGATGATCCTGAAGGACGGCAAGGTCTGGGCCGTGCTGGGCACGCCGGGCGCCGACAACCAGGTGCAGATCAACCTGCAGACCGTGGTCAGCCTGGTCGATCTCGGCCTCGACCCGCAGCTGGTCGCCGAGGCGCCGCGCTGGAGCAGCAGCCAGCCCGGCCAGGAAGCCAATTGGCCCCACGGCGGCAACGAGGCCCTGACGCTGGAAGGCGGCTTCCCGGCCGAGACGGTGGAAGGCCTCAAGGCCCGCGGGCACGCGATAAAATTTGTGCCGCCGCTGGAAGGGCCTTGCAGCATCGAATGCATCCGCGTGCTGGAGAACGGCGTGCGCATGGCGGGCAGCGATCCCCGGCGGGATGGCTGGGCCGCGGCTTACTGAGGACGGATCGAATGACGCAGCGTGACGATGTGGTGGCCGCGGCCGCCGGGCTGATGGACAGCGGCGCCTTCCGCGCCGTGCTGGAACGCCGGGTGGCCTATCCCACCGAAAGCCAGAACCCCGACCGTGCCCCGGTCCTGCTGGCCTATCTCGAGGAGGAGATGGTGCCGGCGCTCGCCGGCATGGGCTTCTCCTCGGAGATGCTGCCCAACCCGTCCCCGGACCAGGCGCCCTTCCTGATCGCCTCCCGCCTGGAAGACCCGGCCAGGCCCACCGTCCTGGTCTATGGCCATGGCGACACCGTGCGCGGCCAGGACGCCGAATGGCGCGAGGGCCTGGCCCCCTGGCGCATCACCGAGGAAGGCGACCGCTGGTACGGCCGCGGCACCGCCGACAACAAGGGCCAGCACAGCATCAACCTGGCCGCGCTCGAGCAGGTCATCGCCGCCCGCGGCGGCAAGCTTGGCTTCAACGTCAAGCTGCTGCTGGAAATGGGCGAGGAGACCGGCTCCCCGGGTCTCGCCGCCTTCTGCGACCAGCAGCGCGACAAGCTGGCCGCCGATGTGCTGATCGCCTCCGACGGGCCGCGCCTCTCGGCCGAGCGGCCGACCATCTTCCTCGGCTCCCGCGGCGCCTTCAACGTCGAGCTGCGCCTCGACGCCCGGAGCCGCGGCTTCCACTCGGGCAACTGGGGCGGCGTCATCCGCAACCCGGCCACCATCCTGTCCAGCGCCATCGCCAGCATGGTCGACGCCCAGGGCCGGCTGCTGGTCGAGGAGCTGCGCCCGCGCGGCATCGGCAACTCGGTCCGCGCGGCGCTGGCCGACATCACCATCGGCGGCGGCCCCTCCGACCCCGAGATCGATGCCGGCTGGGGCGAGCCCGGCCTGTCCCCGGCCGAGCGCCTCTTCGCCTGGAACACGCTGGAAGTCCTGGCCATGGGCGCCGGCAACCCGGCCGCCCCGGTGAACGCCGTGCCGCCCTCGGCCATGGCGGTGGTGCAGCTGCGCTTCGTCGTCGGCACCGACCCGACCCGCATCGTCCCCGCCATCCAGGAGCACCTGGCCGCCCGCGGCTTCGGCGACATCCAGGTGATCAGCCGCCGCCAGGACCCCTCGCCGGCGACCCGCCTGGACCCGGAAAGCCCCTGGGTGGTCTGGGCGGCGGACTCCATCCGCCGCACCACCGGCCAGGCCCCCGCCATCCTGCCCAATATCGGCGGCACCCTGCCCAACCACGTCTTCGCCGAGATCCTGGCGCTGCCGACGGTCTGGATCCCGCATTCCTACGCCGCCTGCTCCCAGCACGCGCCGGATGAGCACATCCTGGTGCCGTTGACGCGGGAAGCGCTGGCGATGATGGCGGGGGTGTTCTTCGATCTTGGGGAAGAGGGCGCTCCAGGGAAGTAAGCGAAGACAGAGTTAGGCGAGGGGAATGAATTCCCCTCGACCCCTTCTTTTTTCTGTTCTGTTGGCCGCTTGACCACCAGCGCCAGGCAACAGGCGTGACCAGGGTGTCGCGGCGGGACGCCGTGCTGACAACGGCGCTCCCTGACAGGTTGCGCCGTGGCTGGGCCGTTTCACGTACTGTCTCCACGTGGACACGGCAGTCTGAAAGAAATGGGGGAATTCATTCCCCCAGCCTTTCAGTCCCTTACTTAAACCCGAACTCTGCTTCCGCGATCGTCAGGCTTTCGTCGATCGCCTTCACCGCCTCGGCCAGCTCTGCGTCGGTCGCGACGAGGGGCGGCACGAGCTGGATGGTGCCCATCAGCCGGGTCAGCACGCCGCGCTCTTCCAGCAGCGTCGACAGGCGCTGGATGAAGGGATGGCGCAGCGCGGCGAGGCCTTTGCCGAAGCCTTCCTTGGTCGCCTTGTCCTGCACCAGGTCGATGACGTAGAGCGCGCCGCGGCCGCGGATGTCGCCGACGCTGGGGTGGGCGGCGAGCGGCGCCAGCAGACGGTCGAGCGTCGCGCCGATGCGCAGGCCGGCGGTGTCGAGGCCTTCGCGCTGCAGGATGTCCAGGTTGGCCAGGGCGGCGGCGGCGGCGACGGCCTGGCCGCCGAAGGTCAGCAGATGCGCCAGCATGGCATCGCTGTCCTTGAAGACCTCCCAGGCGGCCTCGCTGACGGCGACGGCGCCCATCGGCACGTAGCCGGAGGTCAGGCCCTTGGCCATGGTCATCAGGTCCGGCACCACGCCGAACTGCTCCATCGCGAACAGGCTGCCGGTGCGGCCGAAGCCGCAGATGACCTCGTCGGCGATCATCAGCACGCCGTGGCGGGTGCAGATCTCGCGGATCTTCTGCCAATAGGCGTTGCTGGGGACATGGGTGCCGTTCGCCGCCGAGATCGGCTCGGCGATGAAGGCGGCCACCGTGTCGGCGCCCTGGGCCAGGATTTCTTCCTCCATCGCCTCGGCGCAGCGCAGGTCGCCGGCCTCGCCCTCGATCCCGAACTCGTTCCTGTAGCGGTTGGGGGAGGGGATGAAGCTGACGCCCTCCATGAAGGGCGCGAAGTAATCGGCGTTGCGGCCGAAGCTGACGCTCATCGCGCCGAAGGTGGCGCCGTGATAGCCGCCCTTGCGCGCGATCACCTTGCGCCGCGCCGGGAAGCCGCGCAGCGTCTGGATCTGCTTGGCGATCTTGAGGGCGCTTTCCACCGCCTCCGACCCGCCGGAGCAGTAGAAGATCCGGTTCAGGTCGCCCGGCGTCAGGCTGGCCAGGCGGTCGGCGAGCTCGGCCGCCGGGCGGTTGGTCATGGTCGCCGAGGAGACATAGGCCAGGCGCTTCGCCTGCGCGCCGATGGCCTCGGCGATCTCGTCGCGGCCATGCCCGGCATTGACCACGTAAAGGCCGGACAGCGCGTCGAAATAGCGCCGCCCATGGCTGTCATAGAGGAAAGAACCCTCGGCGCGCTCGATCACCTTCAGCTTGCCGCCCTGCTCCAGGTCGTTCCACTGCGCGCTGTGGATCCAGACATGGTCCAGCGCCGCCTGCTCGACGGGCTGGCGCAGGAGGTGGTGATCGATCTTGCTGTCCATGACGGACGGTTCCTTATCCGGCGAAGATGGCCTGGGCCTCGGGCAGGTCCCAGATCCGCTGGATCGCCGCCGCGCCTTCGGCGGTGATCCGCGCCTCGTCGGCGGCGACATGGCGGCCGTTCTGCACCAGCAGCCGGCCGTCGACGATGACGGCGTCGATATTGGCACGGTTCGCTAGCGCCACGACAGCCCGCAGCGGATCGGCCAGCGGCTGCAGGTGGGGGTGCAGCAGGTTGACGCTGGTGATGTCGGCCGTGGCGCCGACGCGGATCGCGCCGAGGTCCGGCCGGTGGATCGCCGCCGCCGCGTCGCGGGTGACGGCGTCAATCAGCGCGGGCGAGGTCGCGACGTCGCGCGCCCCGGCCTGGATTTTGGAGATCATCGAGGCCGCGTTCAGCTCGCCCAGCAGGTCGAGGTTGTAGCCGTCGGTGCCCACCAGCGTGCGCACGCCATGGCTGCGGAAGCGGGCGTAGCTGGCGGCGACCCCGCCGCGGGCGAAGACGCGCGGGCAGTTCAGCACGGTGGCGCCGCGCGCCGCCATCAGCGCCAGGTCGTCATCCGAGCAATGCACGCAATGCGCCGCCAGCAGGTCGGGCAGCAGGCCGAGGCTGTCGAGATATTCCACCGGCGTGCGACCATGCCGCTGCAGGCTGAGTTCCACCTCGCCGCGGCTCTGCGCCAGGTGGGTGGTGACCGGCACGCCAAGCTCCTTCGCCCGGGCGGCGGCGGCGCGGAGAAGATCGGGGTGGCAGGTGTCGGTGGCATGCGGGCTCATCGCCAGGCGGATGCGGCCTTGGTCGCGGCCTTCCCATTCGGCATGCAGCGCGTTCCAGACGGCCAGGTCCTGGGCGCCGTCATCGGCGCCGCCCTCGGTGTGGTATTCGACGCGCCCGTCGGCGCCGACCTTGGCGGCGGCGGTGGAGAACAGATAGGGCGCGCCATAGAAGCGCAGGCCCAGCTCCTCGGCGGCGGCGAACATTTCCGGGATGCCGGCGCGGAACGGCTCCATGACGGTGGTGGCGCCGCCCATCAGCAGGCCGAGCACGCCCATCCGCGCGATGGCCATCCGCTCCTCGGGGGAGAGGATCTGCAGGCCGGAGCGGGTCAGCGGCAGCAGCACGGTGTAGACGACGCTGCCGCCGCCGCGCTTGGCGCCGCCATCCTCGGTGTTGCTGCGCGCCACCATCTCGCTGAAGCAGTGGTTGTGCAGGTTCATCAGCCCGGGCAGCAGCAGCCGGCCCGGGGCGTCGAGCACGGTGTCGGCCATCGGGCGCTGCTTCTGGATGCCAGCGATGCGGCGGCCTTCCAGCAGCACCCAGTGGTCGCGCAGGACCTTGGGCGCGCCGTCGACCTCTGCCAGGACATGGCTGCCGAAAAGGGCGGTGGTTCCGGGTTCGGCCAGCATTTTTTTGTTCCTTGGCGTCAGGACAGAGAAGCGCCGGCGCCCCCGAAGGAAGGGCGCCGAGCTTGAAAAGTTAAGTGGGACGGACGTTCCAGAAGGTGACCGTGCCGCGGTTCACGCCGGTGATCGACTTCCGATAGGCGGTCGGCTGCTTGTAGAGGCCGAGCGGATAATAGGGCACCTCCTCGAAGGCGGCGGCCTGGATCTCGGCGGCCAGGCGCTGCTGCGTGGCCAGGTCGGGCGCTTCCAGCCACTGGCTGCGCAGTCCTTCGATGCGGGCGCTCTCGAACCAGCCGGGGTAGCTGGCATCGCCGCGCAGCGTCATGTGGCTGCCCGGGTTCAGCCAGTCGATGCCCTGCCAATTGGCGACGAAGGCGCTCCAGCCGCCTTCCGACACGGGCGTGCGGCGGTTGCGGCGGGTCAGCACGGCGCCGAAGTCCAGCGCCTGATAGTCGACGTTCATCCCCGCCTGCTGCAGCATCCCCGCCGCCACGTCACCGAGCGGCTTCTGCGCCAGGCTGTCGGCGGGAACCAGCAAAACAACCTTCTCGCCCTTGTAGCCGGCGGCGGCCAGGTCGCGCTTGACCTTGTCGTAGTCGCGCGGGCCCTTGAAGACATCGAGCCCCACCTCGCTGGCCATCGGCGTATTCGGCGCGAAGAAGCCGATCGGCGAATGCTGATAGGCCGGGTCCTGGCCGGCGACCGCGGTCATGAAGGCGGTCTGGTCGATGGCCCCCAGCAGCGCGCGGCGGATGGCCGGGTTGTCGAAGGGCGGCTGCAGCGCGTTGACCCGCATGTTGCAGCAGAAGCCGAGCTCATCCAGCACGTCGATGGCGATGTTGCGGTTGCGCTTCAGCAGCGGCAGCAGGTCGTGCGGCGTGGTCTCCTGCCAGTCCTGCTCGCCCGATTGCAGCGCGGCGGCGCCGGTCGCGGCATCCGGCATGGTGGTCCATTCGACGCGGTCGTAATGGACGACCTTGGGCCCCGCGGTCCAGTCGCTGGCGCCGGTCTCGCGCGGCTTGTAGCCTTCGAAGCGCTGATAGACGTTGCGGGCGCCGGGCACGCGCTCGTCGGCGACGAAGCGGAAGGGGCCGCTGCCGATCACTTCCGGCATCTGCTTGAAGGGGTCGGTATTGGCCAGCCGCTCCGGCATCATGAAGCAGGCCGGCACCGCCGCCTTGCCCAGCGCCATCGGCAGTATCGGGAACTGTTTTTTCAGGTCGAAGCGGATGGTGCGGTCGTCGGGGGCCGACAGCTCGTTGGTGGCGGCCATCAGGGCGCCGCCGAGGGCATCGCGCTTCGACCAGCGGCGGATTGAGGCGACGCAGTCCCGCGCGGTGACGCGCTCGCCGTCATGCCAGGTCAGGCCGTCGCGCAGCTGCAGCTCCCAGCGCAGCCCGTCATTCTCGACGCGATGGCCCTCGACCATCTGCGGCGAGACCTGCAGCTTGCTGTCGATGCCGTAGAGCGTGTCGAAGACCATGAAGCCATGGTTCCGCGAGACGAAGGCGCCGGCGAAGATCGGGTCGGTGAAGGCCAGGTCGATGACCGGGATGAAGCGCAGCGTGGTGGCCGAGGCCGAACGGGCGAAGCGCGGGGCGGCAAGGAGGGCGGCCGAGGCGGCGGCGGCCCCGAGCAGTTGACGGCGATGCATGCTGCGGTCCTTCACGAGACAAGGCTCGGCTTTTCGGCGCGCAGGGTCGCGCGCCGAAAAGCCGGCGTTCAGTCAGGGCAGTGCCGTGTGACAGGCGGAAGCGGCGGGGCGGCGCCCGGGCCTTCAGGCCTTCTGGACATCGCCCAGCCACGTTCTGCGCCCCGCGGCGCCGCAGGACCAGCGGCTCCGCTTATGATTTTCCCCCGATTATTATTCGCTGTGCCTATAGTCGGGGCCGATCACGGAAAGGTCAGCCTCAGCCTTCAAGGGGTTACGCCGGTTGCATCGGCGGATGAAAGCGGGCACCTGTCGCGCCATGCCGAACCGTCGTTCCTTCCTGCTCGGCAGCGGTGCGCTGCTTGCCGGCTGCTCCTCTGCCGCCCCGCCCGTGGCGGCCCCCGCCAGCACCGCGCCGCTGGCGCCGCCCATGCCTGTGGCGACGCCCGTGCAGGCGCCGCCGCCGGCCGCCGCCAGCAACCCGCCGGTGATCGACGAGGCCAGCTTCAACCGCTTCCTCGCCCAGGTGCGCAGCGATGCGGCGCGCGACGGCGTCAGCCAGGACATCCTGCAGCGGGCGCTGGGCAGTGCGAAGCCGATCCCGCGCGTGCTGGAGCTCGACCGCAAGCAGCCCGAGGGCGTGCTGAGCTGGGAGCAGTATCGCGAGCGCATCGTCTCGCAGACCCGCATCACCAATGGCCGCCGCGTCTATGCCGAGAACCGGCCGCTGCTGCAGGCGATCGAGGCGCGCTACAACGTCTCGGCCCGTGTCGTCGTCGCCATCTGGGGGATGGAGACCAACTACGGCAGCAACACCGGCGGCTTCAAGGTGGTCGAGGCCCTGGCGACGCTGGCCTGGGAAGGCCGCCGCCACGCCTTCTTCCGCGCCGAGCTGATGGCGGCGCTGCGCATCCTGCAGGCCGGCCACGTCGCGCCGGAGCGGATGATGGGCTCCTGGGCCGGGGCCATGGGCCAGCCGCAATTCATGCCGACCAGCTTCGAGCGGCTGGCCATCGACTTCGACGGCGACGGCCATCGCGACATCTGGGACAACCGCGGCGACGCGCTGGGCTCGATCGCCAACTACCTGGCGCGCAGCGGCTGGACCTCCGGCGCCGGCTGGGCGATCGAGGCGCGGCCGCCCGCCGGCTTCGACATCCAGCGCGCCGACACCGAGACCCGCCGCAGCATGGCCGATTGGGGCCGCATGGGCTGGCGCCGCGCCGATGGCTCGGCCTTGCCGGCCAGCGGCGAGGCCTATGTCGCGGTGCCGACCCGCAGCACGACCCAGGTCTTCCTCGGCCTGCCCAATCTGCGGACCATCCGCCGCTACAACTCGCCGATGAATTACGGTCTGGCGGTGGGGCTGCTGGCCGACGCGGTGGCTTAATTTTCTACCCCCTGGTCTGAAACCCGGCGATCCGCGAAGATCGCCGGGACCACACCAAGGTGGAGACCAGGCCATGGCCGATCTTTCGAGCTTTCCCATCGCCAGCCGCTGGCCGGCGGCGCATCCCGACCGCATCCAGCTCTATTCGACGCCGACGCCCAATGGCGTGAAGGTCTCGATCGCGCTGGAAGAGCTGGGCCTGCCCTACGAGCCGCATTTCGTCGATATCGGGCAGAACCAGAGCTGGACGCCCGAATTTCTTTCGCTGAACCCGAACGGCAAGATCCCGGCGATCATCGACCCCGACGGGCCGGGCGGCGCGCCGCTGCCGCTGTTCGAATCCGGCGCCATTCTGCTCTATCTCGCCGAGAAGACCGGCCGGCTGCTGCCCGCCGACCCGGCGGCGCGCATCCAGGCCATCCAATGGGTCTTCTTCCAGATGGGCGGCGTCGGGCCGATCTTCGGCCAGCTCGGCTATTTCCACAAATTCGCCGGGCGCGAGCTCGAGGACAAGCGGCCGCTGCAGCGCTACGCGGCTGAGTCCAAGCGCCTGCTCGGCGTGCTGGAGACGCGGCTGGCCGGCCGCGCCTGGATCATGGGCGACGAGTACAGCATCGCCGATATCTCCTTGCTCGGCTGGGTGCGCAACCTGATCGGCTTCTACGGCGCCGGCGAGCTGGTCGAATACGACAAACTGGAGGAAGTGCCGCGCTGGCTGGAGGCCGGGCTGGCCCGTCCTGCCGTGCAGCGCGGGTTGACCATCCCGGCGCGCGGCTAAAGCTTCAGCGCCAGGAACTGCGTGCCCTCGATCGGCGTCGGGTAATAGGCGTCGATCGGGGTGAAGCCCGCCTTGAGATACAGCCGCTGCGCCGCCGCCATGGCCGGCAGCGTGTCCAGCCGGATTTCTGTCAGCGCGCGCGCCCGGGCTTCCGCCAGGAGCGCGTCGAGCAGCGCCTGGCCCAGCCCCTGGCCGCGGCCGGCGGGGGCGACGTAGAGGCGCTTCATCTCCGCCACCCCGGGCTCGGCCAGACGCCGCAGCGCGACGCAGCCGATCGGCTGGCCGGTCTCGTCCCGCGCCAGCAGCAAGGCGCCGGACGGGGCCGCGTATTTCCCTGGCAGCCCCGCCAGCTCCTCGGCAAAACCCTGGAAGGCCAGGTCGACGCCAAGGGATTCCACATAGGCCGCGAAGAGCGCGCGGATGGCGGCCAGATCGTCTACCGTCGTCGCAGGCGCGATGGTGAAACCGGCCATCCGCGTGTCCTCCTCAGGCCGAGGCGGCGTCGAAGCCGTCCGGCACCACGCCGCGCGGCCGCGCCAGGGCATAGGGCCCGCGCGCCAGGAAGCGGCCGGAGCCGGGCTGGGCCAGCACCTCGCCATCCCGCACCGCGACCTCGCCACGGCGGATGGTGACCTGCGGCCAGCCCTTCGCCGAAAAACCCTCCCAGGGGGTGTAGTCGATGGCGTGGTGCAGATCGGCCTGGCGGATGGTCCGCTCGGCATCCGGGTTCCACAGCACCAGGTCGGCATCGGCCCCCGGCGCCAGGCTGCCCTTGCGCCCCTCCAGCCCGAACAGCTTCGCGGCATTGGCCGAGCTCAGCCGGACGAAGGTGGGAAGATCGATGCGGCCCTTTGAGACGCCTTCCGAGAACAGCACCGGCAGCCGCGTCTCGATGCCGGGAACGCCGTTGGGGATGGCGTTGAACATCGGCGTGCCGTCCGGCCGCGCCGCCGCCGTGCCGGTGCCATAGGCGCTGCTGCCTGCCACCCGCTTCTGGGTCGCGAAGGAGAAGCCGCAATGGTCGGAGGTGACGACATCCAGCGTGCCGTCCTGGATCCGCTTCCAGATTCTTTCTTCTTCGCCCTTGGCGCGCAGGGCGGGGGAGCAGACGGCCTTGGAGCCGGCGAAGTCGGGCCCGACCAGGTCGTCATGCGACAGGGTCAGGTATTGCGGGCAGGTCTCGCCCCAGACCTTCAAGCCGCGGGCCTTGGCCGCCGCGATCTCGCCGGCGGCCTCCTCGCAGGAGACGTGGAAGACCTGGATCGGCTGGTCGACCAGCTCGGCCAAAGCGATGGCGCGGTGGGTGGCCTCGCGCTCCACCACCGGCGGGCGCGACCAGGCATGCTGCAGCGGATCGGTGAGGCCCGCCTTCAGCAGCGCCTCGATCCGCCAGCCGATGGCGTCGAAATTCTCGCAATGGACGGTGACGAAGGCGCCGTGCTTGCGCGCCGTCGCCAGCACCTCGATGAACTGCCGGTCGTCGAGCCGCAGTGGGTCATAGGTCAAAAAGACCTTTAGGCTGCGGATGCCGCGGGCGATCAGCGCCGGCACTTCCTTCTCCAGCACCTCCGGCGTCGGGTCGGTGATGATCTGGTGGAAGGAAAAATCGGCGCGGCTGGCGGCGGCGCGGGCCTCGTAGCCGGGGGCGCTGGCGGCGAGGCTATGACCTTTCCACTGCGGCAGGAAGCAGATGAAGGACGTCGTGCCGCCGGCCAGCGCCGCCGCCGAGCCCGAGGCGAAGCTCTCTTCCTGCGCCGTCCCGTCCTGGCCGAGCTCTTCCACATGGCAGTGGGAGTCCAGCCCGCCGGGGGTGACGATCATGCCCTTGGCGGAAATCTCCTCGGCGCCGCGGGGCAGGTTGCGGCCGAGGGCGGCGATCACCCCGTCCTTGATGCCGATATCGGCCTCGAAGACCTCGGCCGCGCTCGCCAGGGTGCCGCCCCGCACCACCAGATCATAGTCATGCCCGCTCATCGTCCAGCCCCCCGCTTCGGTACGGCGATCCCGCCTCGAAGCGGCCCTGCTGTCAACGGCCAGCCTCAGCCGCGGCGGATGTTCCAGAAGACGGGCGCGCCGGCGGGCAGCAGCCCGGTCAGCTCGCGGCGCAGCACGGTGGGCTCCCGCCACAGGCCCGTGGGGATGAAGGGGACTTCGCGCACCGCCACCTCCTGGATCTGCCGGGTAATCTCCTGCTGCGCGGCCAGGCCCGGCGCGTCCAGCCAGGCGGCCCGCAGCCGCTCGATCTCCGGGATGTCGGGCCAGCCCAGCGTCGCATTCGGCCCGTCGCTGCGCAGCGGCGCGTTCACCGCCGGATCGGCATAGGCATAGCCGACCCAGCCGGTGCAATGGACGTTCCAGCCGCCCTGCGCCGACGCCGCCTTGTTGGCGCGGCGCGCCAGCACCGAGGCCCAGTCCATGCTGCGATAGTCGGTGTCGATGCCGATCGACTGCAGCAGGCTGTTGGTCACGTTGGACATGGCCTTGATGTATTCGACATCCGACGGCGCGATGATCAGCGCCTTCTCGCCGCGATAGCCCGCCGCCTTCACCGCGGCGCGGGCGGCGGCCAGGTCGCGCGGCCCGGTCAGCGCCGCCAGCCCCGCCTCGCTGGCATAGGGGCTGCCGGGGGTGAAATAGCCGACGCCGGCCTGGCCGAATTCCGTCTCCTCGCCGACCACGGCGGCGACGTAGTCGGCCTGGCTGAGCGCCGAGAGCACGGCGCGGCGGATCGCCGGATTGTCGAAGGGCGGGTGCAGGTGGTTCAGCGCCAGGATGCCGATGCGCCCTGTCGGATTGACGTCGGAGACCTGCAGCCGGCGGTCGCGGCGGATCGGGCCGAGCAGGTCGAGCACGCCGCGCTCCACCCAATCGACCTCGCCGGTCTGCAGCGCGGCCAGCCCCGTGGCCGGGTCGGGCATGATGATCCATTCGACCCGGTCGAAATGCGCCACCTTGCCGCCGGTCGTGCGGTCGGGCGCCTCCTGCCGCGGGCGGTAGCGGTCGAAGCGCGCATAGGTCACCCGGGCGCCGGAGACCCATTCATCCTGCACGAAGCGGTAGGGCCCGCTGCCCACGTATTCGGTGATCTTCTCGAAGGCGCTGGTGCGGGCGACGCGCTCGGGCATGATGAAGACGTTGCTGCTGCCCAGGGCATAGGGCAGCAGCGGGAAGGGCCGCGACAGCCGGATCTTGAAGCGCCGGTCGTCCAGCACCCGGACTTCTTCGATGGCCTTGGACAGCAACTGTCCAAAGGTGTTGCGCCGGGCCCAGCGGGTGAGGGACGGCACCGCGTCCTGCGCCCGCACCGGCTCGCCGTCATGGAAGAACAGCCCCTCGCGCAGGGTGAAGGTCCAGCGCAGCCCGTCCTCGCTGGTCTGGTGGCCTTCCACCGCCTGCGGCCGCGGCTGTCCCGCGGAGTCCAAGCCATAGAGCGTATCGTAGATCAGCAGCGCATGGGTGCCGACCACCGTGCCCGAGGTCCAGACCGGGTCGGGCGTCGCCAGGTCGGTCTGCGGCACGAAGCGGAGCGTCCCGGCGGGGGCGCCCTGCGCCAGGGCCGGCGCCCCCAGCCGGCTGCCCAGAACCCCCGCCGCGGCGGCCCCGAGAAAATGTCTGCGCTGCATGCCGTCGGCCTTCCTATCCGTCTTCACGAATAGTGTTATTTATGAAGCACGATTCGCAGAAGGGTGAATCGGGAGCCATTCCGTCAACAAACCATTGCGGTCTCCGGGCTACCGCTGGGCCATGTCCCGCATCGGCGCCCTGTCCATGGCGGTCTCCGCCGCCTCCGCCCGCGCCGCCGCCCCCGCCCGGGCCGAGGCTAGGCCGCGCGACCCGGCCGTCACCCTCGACCTGCGCGGCAGCCCGGCCGGCCTGGCCCCGGCGCAGCAGGCGCGGCTGGACCGGGCGATGGCGCCGATGCTGCAGGCGCTGGACCCGGCCGAGCGCGGCAGCCTGGTGGCGGGGCTCCACGGCCAGCTGGCGGCGCGTCGCGCCCAGGGCCAGGACAGCATCGTCATCGGCATCGCCTATCCGGGCGGCACCGTGACGGCGAGCGTGCTGTCGCCGGAGGCGCTGAACGAGGCGTTGTTCTCCGACGATCCGCTGTCGCTGGGCCGGGTGATCGACGGGGAGGGCAAGGCGCACAATGTCCGCGACCTGCTGCGCAAGGCGATGGGCCTGGCTGATCCGGGGCAGGAAGGCGCGGTCGCCTGGAAGCAGGACATGACGGCGATGCTGGCCGCCATGCTGGCCGGCGAGCCCGTCATCCCCGAGCGCGCCGAGGCAGGCAGCCTCAGCCTGGTCTCGGTCACCGCCCGCGGCATCGTCAGCGCCAGCCAGGCCAGCCTGGCCTAGGCATCCCCGCGCCCGCCGCGATAGAAGGCCCCCGCGGCACAAGGGGCGGGCGGCATGCGCGTGGTCATCATCGGCATTTCCGGCGCGGGCAAGAGCACCATGGCGCGGCAGCTCTCGGCGGCGCTGGGGCTGCGCCATATCGAGCTCGACGCGCTGTTCTGGGAACCCGGCTGGCGCCAAGCCCGGCCCGAGGATTTTGCCGCCCGCGTCGAGGCGGCGACGCAGGGCGACGGCTGGGTGGTCGACGGCAATTACAGCGCCACCCGCGCCCTGACCTGGGGCCGCGCCACGCATCTGGTCTGGCTGGATTACGAGCGGCTGCCGGTGATGCGCCGGGTGATCACCCGGTCGATCCGGCGCGCCGTGACCGGGCAGGAGCTGTGGAACGGCAATCGGGAGCGCTGGCAGAATTTCTTCCATGCCAGCCATCCGATCCGCTGGGCCTGGTCACAATGGCGCGGCCGGCGGGTGGCGCTGGAGGCGGCGCTGGGTCGCGGCGATTATCCAAGGCTGGCCGTCACCCGGCTGCGCCATCCGCGCGAGGCCGCCGCCGCCATTGCTGCACTGATCAACGATCGAAGTTCGTAGAAAAGGCTCCGGCTGGACAGGCCCGCCGACGCTATGCTTTGATGGCTATAACGAAACCAGGATCCGCCGGCCGCGGTTAGCCTGGCCGCGCCTGCGACCTGCGCGACCCGACCGCCCTGCCTGCGGACCGCGCAAGGGAGCGCACCGCATGAATGTCGTGACCCCGCTCGATGCCCGCTCGCACCCCTTCCTGACCGGCAAGCCGAAGCGCCTCTATATCGACGGCGCCTGGGTCGAGGCCGTGTCCGGAAAAACCTTCGCCACCCACAACCCGGCCACCGGCGAGCTCCTGGCCGAGGTCGCCGAGGGCGAGGCCGAGGATATCGACCGCGCCGTCGCCGCCGCCCGCCGCGCCTTCGAGGGTCCGTGGAGCCGCTTCAAGCCGGCCGAGCGCCAGGCCCTGCTGCTGCGCCTCGCCGAGCTGGTCGAGGCCAACATCGAAGAACTCGCCGTCCTCGACACGCTGGACATGGGCGCGCCGATCAGCCGCACCCGCGGCAACCGCGCGCGCGCCGTCGGCATGCTGCGCTACTATGCCGGCCAGGCCGTGCATATCCACGGCGAGACCATCGAGAATTCCCTCCCCGGCGAGATCTTCTCCTACACCTTGAAGGAGCCGGTGGGTGTGGTGGGCGCCATCATCCCCTGGAACGGGCCGCTGACAGCGACCTTGTGGAAGATCGGCCCGGCGCTGGCCACCGGCTGCACCGTCGTCCTGAAGCCGGCCGAGGAAGCGCCGCTGACCCCGCTGCGCATCGCCGAGCTCTGCCACGAGGCCGGCATCCCGCCCGGCGTGGTCAATGTCGTCACCGGCTATGGCGAGACCGCCGGCGCCGCGCTGTCCGGCCATCGCGACGTCGACAAGGTGGCCTTCACCGGCTCGCATCTGACGGGGCAGAAGATCGTGCAGGCCTCGGCCGGCAATCTGAAGCGCGTCTCGCTCGAGCTCGGCGGCAAGTCGCCCGACATTGTTTTCTCCGATGCCGATCTGGAGCAGGCGGTGCCGGGCGCGGCCATGGCGGTCTTCGCCAATTCCGGCCAGATCTGCTCCGCCGGCACGCGGCTTTTCGTCGAGAAGAAGATCTACCAGGAATTCACCGGGCGGGTGGCGGAGTTCGCCAGGCAGCTGCGCGTCGGCAACGGGTTGGATCCGGCGACCCAGGTCGGGCCGCTGGTCTCCACCGAGCAGCTGGAGCGCGTCACCGGTTATCTTTCCATCGGCCGGCAGGAAGGCGCGCGGCCGCTCTCGGGCGGCGAGCGGTTGACCGAAGGCGCCCTGGCCCAGGGCTATTTCGTCCCCCCCACCATCTTCGCCGACGTCAAGGACGAGATGCGCATCGCGCAGGAAGAAATCTTCGGGCCGGTGATCTCGGCCATTCCCTTCGACGACATCGACGAGGTGCTGGCCCGCGGCAACCGCACCGGCTTCGGCCTGGGCAGCGGCGTCTGGACCCGCGACGTCGGCAAGGCGCATCGCCTGGCCAAGGGCCTGCGCGCCGGCTCGGTCTGGGTCAATTGCTACCAGGCGATGGACCCGGCGGTGCCCTTCGGCGGCTACAAGATGAGCGGCTATGGCCGTGAATCCGGCAAGCAGCACGTCGAGGAATACCTGAACGTCAAGGCGGTCTGGATCAAGACCGCCTGACCGCCCCCCCCGCCGACCCCTTGGGCGAACCCTTGGCCAATCCCGGCGCGCAAGCCGAGGGAGATGCCGGTGGCGATGCGGCGGCGGCCCTGGCCGGTGGCCAGGCCGCGCGCCGCGGCTCCTGGGCCGGCGGAGCGCTGGCCGGTCGGATCGCGGGGGCGGCCGGCAGCGTGGCGGGCAGGGCGCGGCGGTGCAGCGGGACAGAGCACGACACGCGGCGCCCTTGCGGCGGCGGCCGGGACCGGCCGGCAAGCCTCTCAGCCGGTGAGCAGCGCCCCCGCCACGGCGATGGCCGCCAGCACCGCCAGCCCGTTCAGACGCCCGCTGACCAGCGCCAGAAAGCCGAGGAGGGCGATCACGGCGTCGCCCGGCCCCTTCAGGCTGGAGGTGGTGATCGGATCGACCAGCGCGGCGGCCAGGATGCCGACCACCACGGCGTTCAGCCCGAGCAGCGCGCCCCGTGCCCAGGGCTGCGCCCGCAGCCGCGCCCAGAGCGGCAGCGCGCCGTAGAGCAGCAGCAGCCCGGGCAGGAAGATGGCCAGCGTCGCGACCACGGCGCCGCCGACCCCGCCCACCGCCGCGCCCAGATAGGCGGCGAGCGTGAAGAGCGGCCCGGGCATCGCCTGGGCCAGGCCATAGCCGGCCAGGAAGCGGTCGGCCGGCAACAGGCCGGGCACCAGCGCGCCCTGCAGCAGCGGCAGCACCACATGGCCGCCGCCGAAGACCAGCGCCCCGCCCCGGTAGAAGATGTCTGTCAGCTGCAGCCAGAGCGATGCGGTGGCGAGCAGTGGCAGGCCGAGCAGCAGCAGCGCGAAGGCCGCCAGGGCGGCGAGCGCCGCGGCCGGGATGGGGGCTTTGGCGGTCGTGGCCGGACCGTCTTCGGAGGCCGGCCGCATCAGCGCCAGGCCGGCCGCGGCGCCGATGACGAGGCAACAGAACTGGGCGAGGGGGGTGGGGAAGGCGATCAGCACGGCGAGGGCGGCGAGGGCGAGGAGGCGGCGCGGCGTGTCGGGGCAGAGGCTCTGCGCCATGCCGCAGACTGCCTGGGCCACCACGGCGACCGCCACCAGCTTCAGCCCGTGCACCAGGGCGGCGCCGGTGCCGCCGGCCCAGAGCCCGCCCGCCAGCCCCGCGGCCAGCATCAGCAGCGCCGAGGGCAGGGTGAAGCCC
>NZ_MLCO01000205.1 GCF_001982615.1 Teichococcus deserti
GGACGGAGCGGAAGGAAAGATCGCGCAGCGGCTGGTCGCCGAATTGCAGGCTGGCGCGGATGTCCTCGCGCTGCTCCGGCGTCAGGGGCAGGGTCGCCCGGAAATGCCAGTCGGGGATGCTGGTCACCGTGACGATGCCGCGGGCGTCGACGGCCAGGGCCGGCTCCGGCAGCCTGGACCAGCTTTCCTCCAGCTCGTTGAACTCGGCTTTGACGACGATGACGCCGACCGGGCCGGCGGCGTCCTCGACCCGGCGGGACAGATACAGGCCGGGGCGGTGGCTGACGGTGCCGAGCGCGAAATGCTCCGCAGGGCGGCCGGCCCAGGCCTCGCTGAAATAGGGGCGGAAGGCATAGTCGCTGCCGACGAAGCTTTCCGGCAGTTGCCAGTTGCTGGCGGCGACGGCCAGGCCGCCGGGGTTCAGGGCATAGAGCACGCCGGTGCGGGTCGCCGCCGCCAGCCGCTCCAGCTTGCGGTTCAGCGCGTCGAGGCGCCCGGGCGTCGGATCGCGCAGGGCCTGCACCAGGTCGGGGTCCTGGGCCAGGATGACCGGCAGGCTGCGCTGCTTCTCGATCTCGGCGCGCAGCACGGCGCCATGCAGCCCGGCGGTGGCGCGGGCGCCGGATTCGAGCTCGGCCAGGACCTGGCGGGTGGCCAGCAGGTCGGCGGCGCGGTCCAGCCCGGCCAGCAGGCCGAGGGCGGCCAGGCCCAGGCCGAGGCGCTGCCAGCGCCGGGTCAAGCGCGGCCAGCCCGGGCGGAAAGCCGCACCGGCGCACCAAGGCCTGTGCCGAAATCCACACAAACCGGTTCCATTCCAGGAAATTGCTGCACCGCAAACATGTATAAGACCAAAGACTTAAAAATCCTCCGGACCGGCGCGGCTTGTGGCATCCGGCTTGCCTTGGGGGAAGGGTCACACGGCGCCGCGGCGTCGCCCCCGAACCATCCGCACGACCCCTCGAAGGGCCGTCGCGAAGCACCTGGAGGACCATCCATGGCTGCCCTCGACCTCGCCGCGGCCCGGCCGCCGGCGCCGCAGAAGTTCTACCAGCACCTCTATGTCCAGGTGCTGTTCGCGATCACCATCGGCATCCTGCTGGGGCATTTCTACCCGCAGACCGGCGCCGACATGAAGCCGCTGGGCGACGCCTTCATCAAGCTGGTGAAGATGGTCATCGCGCCCGTGATCTTTTTGACGGTCGTCACCGGCATCGCGGGCGTCCGGGATCTCGGCAAGGTCGGGCGGGTCGCCGGCAAGGCGATGCTCTACTTCCTGGTCTTCTCGACGCTGGCGCTGATCATCGGCCTGGTCACCGGCAATGTCATCCGCCCGGGCGCCGGGCTGAACATCAACCCGGCGACGCTCGATGCGGCTGCGGTGTCCGGCTATGCGGCGAAGGCGCATGAGACGACCATCACCGGCTTCCTGATGAACATCATCCCGGCCTCGCCGGTCAGCGCCTTCGCCTCGGGCGACATCCTGCAGGTGCTGTTCTTCTCGGTGCTGCTGGGCCTGGCCCTGGCCGCGGTGGGCGACAAGGCCGACCCGGTGATGCGGGTCTTCCACTCGGCCTCGGCCGGCATGTTCAAGCTGGTCGGCATCCTGATGAAGGCCGCGCCCATCGGCGCCTTCGGCGCCATGGCCTTCACCATCGGCAAGTACGGCATCGGCTCGATCGCCAACCTGGCGATGCTGATCGGCACCTTCTACCTGACCTCGCTGCTCTTCGTGCTGGTCGTGCTCGGCGCCGTCGCCCGCTACAACGGCTTCAGCATCCTGGCGCTGATCCGCTACATCAAGGAGGAGCTGCTGCTGGTGCTCGGCACCTCGTCGTCGGAAGCGGCGCTGCCGACGCTGATGGAGAAGATGGAGCGCGCCGGCGCCCGCAAGTCCGTGGTCGGGCTGGTGGTGCCCACCGGCTACAGCTTCAACCTGGACGGCACCAACATCTACATGACGATGGCGGCGCTGTTCATCGCCCAGGCCTGCAACATCGAGCTGTCGCTGTGGGACCAGGTGCTGCTGCTGCTGGTGGCGATGCTGTCGTCCAAGGGTGCCGCCGGCATCACCGGCGCCGGCTTCATCACGCTGGCCGCCACGCTCTCCGTGGTGCCCTCCGTGCCGGTCGCCGGCATGGCGCTGATCCTCGGCATCGACCGTTTCATGTCCGAGTGCCGGGCGCTCACCAACCTGGTCGGCAATGCGGTGGCCACCCTGGTCGTCGCCCGCTGGGAAGGCGAGCTGGACCAGGAGCGCCTGGACGCTGCCATGGCCGGCAACCCGATCCCGCTGCGCGACCCGGAGCTCGGCGGCGACCTGGTCATGCAGCCCGCCGAGTAATTCCGGCCGGTTCCTGGGTCCCGTGAAAGGGGGGCGGGGGCGTGAGCCTCCGCCCCCTTGCCGTTCAGGCCTCGGACAGGGCGACGCGGTTGGCGACGCTGGGCCGCTGCTGCAGGCGGTCCCACCATGCGGCCAGGGCGTCGCAGCCCTCGGGGATCTCCAGCTGCACCAGGCCCGCGAAAATCAGCCCGCCGGCCAGGGTGATGTCGGCCATGGAGAAGGCCTCGCCGGCGACATGCGGCTGCGCCCGCAGCACCCCGTCGAAATAGCGTATCCCGCGCAGCGCCCTGTCGCGCTGGCGCAGGCCCCATTCGGGGTTCTGGTAGAGCTCCACCGTCGGGCCCAGCCCCGGCGTCGCATGGTGGAAATAGACGCTCACCGCATCCAGCACCTCGAGCTCGGCGCGCTTGCTCATCATGTGGATCAGGCCGCGCTGGCGGGGGTTGGCGCCGGTCAGCCGCGGCGCGCCCTCCAGATGGTCGAGATATTCGGTGATGGCGGTGCATTCGGCGATGCAGGTGCCGTCCTCCAGCTCCAGCACCGGCAGCGTGCCGGAAAAGTTCTTCTGCGCGCGGAACGCCTCCCGCTTGTGCTCGCCCTTGTAGAGGTCGACCGTCTCGAAGCGGACGCGCTCGCGCAGGCCCAGCTCGGCCAGCGCGATGCGCACCCGCGCCGGATAGGGGCCGGCCGGCCAGTCATGGACAATCATCATGCCTCGTCTTCCTACCTAACGTTAGGTAGGGTGGATAGGCCTTCCCAAAATGCCGGTCAAGCTTGATGCAGGGGCGATGCGACGGAGAGCCGACGACGTGACCTTGAATTCCCGTGAAGCGATCCTGGCCGCGGCCCGGCTGCGGGTGCAGGCGCATGGCTATGGCGGGCTCAGCTTCCGCGATCTGGCGGCCGAGGTCGGCATCAAGGCGCCCAGCATCTTCCACCATTTCGCCAACAAGGCGGAGCTCGGCGCCGCCGTCGCCCGGCGCTACCGCGAGGATGCGGCGGCGGCGCTGGCGGCGCTGGCGGAAGAAGGCCCCGATGCCCGGGCCAGCCTGGCGCGCTACCCGGCGACCTTCCGCGGCGCGCTGGAGAACGGCAACCGGCTGTGCCTGGCCAGCGTCATGGCGGCCGAGCTGGCCGACCTGCCGCCGCCGGTGCAGGCGGAGGTGCGGGACTTCGCCGCGATGAACATCGCCTGGCTGGCCGGGCGGATCGCCGCGGCCGGGCTGGCCGCGCCGGAGGGTGCCGGGCCCCGCGCCCGCGCCGTCTTCGCCGCCGTCGCCGGCGCCCAGCTGCTGGCCCGCGGCGGCGGCGGCGTCGCGGCCTTCGATGCGGTGGTCGACAGCTACCGCGCCGCCGGGCTCATCCCGAGCTGAGCCACGGGCGGCGCCAGGTTGACGGTGCTGTCCTCGTCCTCCGCGACCGCCGCGGCCTCCGCCTCGGCGGCGCGCGCGGCGCGCTCGGCCAGTTCGGCCCGGGCCTGGGCGGCGCGCCAGTAGGTCACCACCAGGTCGGCGTAGTCCTGCGGCTTCAGCCCCTGGGCGGCATAGCTGTGCAGCGCCACCTCGCGCAGCCCGTTATGGCTGCCGAGCCTCATGCCATGGCCCAGCTTCGGCGGCAGCGGCAGCCGCGGGCGGATCAGGAAGTTGCTGCGCAGCCGGCCGTTGGCCATGGTGAAGCCGAGATCCGCGACATGCAGCCAGGGGATCTCCGGCCCGTCCGGCACGCCGAAGCCGTCCGGGGTCAGGCGCAGGAAGGGGCGGCGGGCGCGGCGCACCTGCAGCCAGCCGGC
This sequence comes from Teichococcus deserti, assembly GCF_001982615.1. Lineage (GTDB taxonomy): Bacteria > Pseudomonadota > Alphaproteobacteria > Acetobacterales > Acetobacteraceae > Pseudoroseomonas > Pseudoroseomonas deserti. The sequence goes on from NZ_MLCO01000205.1 coordinate 4,131, forward strand.
GAAGAACATCAGCAGCGCCAGCAGCACCAGCGCCACGCCCGCCACCGGCACCGCGCGATCCCCGCTGTGCAGGCCGAACAGCCCGAGCCAGATGGCGGTGCAGGCCAGCGCGCCCAGGGCGAAGAACACGCCGACGCCGCCCAGCAGGAAGCCCTGCGCCCGGGTGTTGGGATAGAGCAGCCGCGCCTCCTGCTGCACGGCGCCGGCGGCCTCCTGCAGCGCCTCGGCCACCGCGGCGTGCTGGCTGCGCAGCCGCTGGATCAGCTCGTCCGACAGCTGCCGCATCAGCGCGGGCGCGTCGGCGAAGGCATGCTCCAGCCCGGCCTCGGCGGCGGCCACCGGCCGGGTGGCGCGGGCCAGCAGCGCCGGCGTCACCGCCTGGCCGAGCGAGGCCAGCCGCTGGCTGTCCGGCGGATGCGTGTCGGTCGGATGCGGCTGGCGGTCCTCCAGGTGGCGCGAGGGATCGTCCAGCCCGCGTTCCGCCGCGGCCGCCAGCATCTCGGCCAGCAGGTCGCGCGATCCCCGCTCGCCCGGGGCGTCGCGGGCGGCGACCAGCACCTCGTGGATGCGCGGCGCGATGGCGCTGCTGCGCAGCAGCGCGCTGGCCGCGGCCGGGGCCGAGGTGACGCGTGCGCCCACCGCGTCGGCGGCGAATTCGCGCAGCCGGCTCCAGTGATGCACCGCATGGTCGAACTGCTGCAGGAAGAAGGCGCCGAGCAGCAGGGCGGGGCGCGTCAGGATCGCGTTCAGCCCGTTGCCGCCGTCGCTGGCCGCCACCGCCTGCAGGCTGCGCAGCACGCCGGCATGGATGGGGACGAAGCGGCGGGAATAATCCGTGTCCTCGCCGGTGAAATGGCCGAGCTCATGGCCGATGATGGCGCCGCTCTCGGCCGCGTCCAGCATCGCCATCTGCGGCAGCGGCAGGTAGAGCGTGCGACCTTCGAGCGTCTCCCCGTTCGGCTGCAGCTCGACATCGCTGGAGGTGACGAAGAAGCCCTCGGTCAGGCCGACCACCAGGTGGTCGGGCGGCGCGGCGCCGGCGGCGGCGGCCAGCCTGTCGATCCGCGCCCAGAGGCCCGGCGCCGCGACACGGTCCAGCCGGCGGCCGAAGACCGGCAGCGGGTCGGGGGTGAACAGCCGCCAGGCGGTGCGCAGCTGCCGCAGCGCCTGCACCAGCACCACCAGCGCGCCGGCGCCGAGGAACAGCGCCACGCCCATCAGCTTCATGTCGCCCTGGCTCAGCTTGCCGGCATGCCACAGCCCCGCGGTCTCGAAGCCCAGCGCCAGCAGCGCGGCCGCGGTGATCAGCAGGATCTGCGCCGCCATCTGCGCCGGCAGGATGCGGCGCACCAGCTCGAAGCCCGAGAGCAGCGCCCGGCGCGAGGCGCGGCCGAGCCGGCCGATCACGATGGCGGCGAGCAGCCCGGCCGCCCCCAGCGCCGCCGCCAGCCCGCCGGCCAGCATGGTCCAGAAGGGCAGCGCGGCGCGGATCTCGGTCACCGCCTGCAGGCCGCGGACATCCTCCAGCTGGCCGGCGACCAGGGCGGCGGCCATCGGCGCGGTCTGCAGCCGCTCGAAGATGCGCACCCGCGCCTGCGGCGACTTCTCCGCCAGGGCACGCAGCTCGGCCTCGGCGCGCTCCAGCCGGGCGACGCGGTCGGCGCCGTCCTCGAGCGTCGCGACGACCCGGTCGGCCTGCCAGAAGCCGACGGCCGCGAAGGCCAGCGGCAGCAGCACCGTCAGCGCGACCAGGCGCAGCCCGCGCCGCCAGCCGGCGCGCCGCGCTGCCGTCGCCTGATCCGAGGCCTGATCCGCTGCCGACATCGCGCCGCGCCCTTTCCCGCCGAGGCGGCGATCAGGGGGGCGGGGCCGCCGCCTTGTCCAGCGCCCGGCGCTTCAACCGCGTGTGAAAGCGCGGGCCTTGCCGGGCGCCGCCGGGCGCTGCACGTGAACGTGAGGAATGCGCCCGCCGATGCCGCAGGCGTGATGCGCCCTTTGACCCGGCGGCGCATTCGGTGCAGGAAGGGCGGCGCGATCGGCCGGTTCGGCCGGCGCTCCCTACTCCAGGCCTGAGGCTCCGTCACATCTTGGAACATCTTCCCAGGCTGCAAAGCGGCATCGAGGGCCTGGACACGCTGCTGAAGGGCGGCCTGGTCGCCGGCGCCTCCTACATGATCCAGGGGCGGCCGGGCTCGGGCAAGACCATCCTGGCCAACCAGATCGCCTTCCACCACGCGGCGCAGGGCGGGCGCGTGCTCTTCGCGACGCTGCTGTCGGAATCGCATGAGCGGCTGCTGCAGTTCCTCTCGACGCTGCGCTTCTTCGACCGGCGGCGCGTCGGCAACGAGATCCAGTATGTCAGCGCCTTCGACACGCTGGAGAGCGAGGGTCTCGACGAGGTGGTCAAGCTGCTGCGCCGGGAGATCGGCCGGCAGAAGGCGTCGGTGCTGGTCGTCGACGGCGTGCTGAACGCACGGTCCCGCGCCGGCAGCTCGCTCGACACCAAGAAGTTCATCGCCGAGCTGCAGGGCCATGCCGCCTTCGCCGGCTGCACCGTGCTGTTCCTGACCAGTGCGCGGCTGGATGATTCCAGCCCCGAGCACACCATGGTCGACGGCGTCATCGAGATGTCGGAGGAGCTGACGGGCGTCCGCGCCAGCCGCCGCCTGCATCTGCGCAAGACCCGCGGCAGCGGCGCCGTGCCCGGGCTGCACGAGATGGAGATCACCGAGGCCGGCATCGTCGTCTATCCGCGGCTGGAGTCCCTGCTTGGCCAGAGCCAGGCGGAGATCGATCCGACCCGGGCGCCGATCACCTCGGGCGTCGCCGATCTGGACGCCATGGTCGGCGGCGGGCTGCAGCAGGGCTCGATCACCCTGGTGATCGGCCCTTCCGGCAGCGGCAAGACGACGCTCGGCCTGCATTTCGCGGCCCAGGCGACGCCGGAGGAGCCGGCGCTGATCTTCGGCTTTTACGAGACCGAGCCGCGCATCCGCCGCAAGGGCGGGGCGCTGGGCCTGCCGCTGGCCGCGAAGCTGGACAGCGGCGCGCTGCACATGGCCTGGCAGCCGACCACCGAGCGGATGCTGGATCCGCTGGGCTACCGGCTGCTCGATGAGGTCAAGCGCAGCGGCGCGCGCCGGGTGTTGATCGACAGCCTGGGGGGCATGGCGCGCGCTTCCACCAACCCGCAGCGGCATGTGGAGTTCTTCACGGCACTGCTGCAGGAACTGCGGATGATGGGGGTCACGGCCATGGCGACCTGGGAGATCCGTGATCTGTTCGACGCCAGCGCCCAGGCGCCGGCGCTGGAGCTGTCCAGCCTGTTCGACAACCTGCTGGTGCTGCGCTTCACCGAGGTGCGCTCCGAGCTGCGCCGGGTGCTGTCGGTGGTGAAGGTGCGCGACTGGCCCTACGAGGCCTCGCTGCGCGAGCTGATGATCACGCCGACCGGGCTGCGGCTCAACCGGCACTTCGAGAACGTCAACACGGTCCATCTGGGCGCCAACGCCCCCCAGCCAGGAGGCTGAGCGCGACAGCGTTCGGGGCGGATCGCACGCATGACAACCATCCTGGTGGTCGACGACGAGTTCCTGATCGGCGACGTCCTGGCCTTCGCGCTGGAGGATGAGGGCTTCGCCGTGGTGCGCGCCAGCAATGGCCGCAAGGCGCTCGACGTGTTCCAGCGCGACCGGCCGGTGCTGGTCATCACCGACTTCATGATGCCGGTGATGAACGGGCTGGAGCTGGCCCAGGCGATCCGCCAGCGGCCGGAAGGCCTTGGCCTGCCGATCATCCTGCTGAGCGGCGCCCAGGCGGAGATCGCCCGGCAGAACGGCCATCTCTTCTCGGCGGTCTTCGACAAGCCTTTCCGCGTGGCGGAAGTGGTGGCGCGGGTGGTCGAGCTGGCGGGGCCGCCGGGCTAGGTCGTGCTGGCGTGAGGCGGGAACGCCCGCCGCCTGCATCAAGCGGTCCGCTACACCTCGGCGAAACGCCCGCGCTGTCCCGGCACCAGGGTCGGCAACGGCGCGCCAGCCAGGCCGGCGGTCAGGTTGGCCAGCGCCAGCGCCGCCGCCGCCTGCACGCTCTCCGGCGAGCGCCCGGCCATGTGCGGCGTCAGCACCAGGTTGGGCAGGGCGCGCAGCGCTGCTGGCAGGTCGGGCTCGCCCTCCACCACATCCAGTGCGGCGCCCGCGATCCTCTTTTCGGTCAGCGCTTCGATGAGCGCCAGGGTGTCGACGGCGGAGCCGCGCCCGACATTGACCAGGAAGCCCTGCGGCCCCAGTGCCTGCAGCACGGCGGCGTCGACCACATGCCGGCTGCCGGCGCCGCCCGGCACCGCCACCACCAGCAGGTCGGAGCGCGCCGCCAGCGCCACCGGATCGGGCGCGTAGTCATAGGCCGCGCCGGCGACGGGGCGGCGGTTGTGATAGACGGTCGGCATGGCGAAGCCGGACAGCCGCCGCGCGATCCGCCCGCCGATGTCGCCCAGGCCCAGAATGCCCAGCCGCTTGCCGCTGGCCATGGGCCGCATGGTGCCACCGCTGCGCCAGCCGCCCTGGCGCACCAGCGCGTCCATCGCCGGGATGTCGCGCAGCAGCGCCAGCACCAGCGCGCAGGCATGGTCGGCGACGCAGTCGGCATTCGCCCCCCGCCCATGCGTGACCGGGATCTGCTTCAGCGTCGCCGCGTCAAGGTCGACGCCTTCATGGCCGACGCCCTGGGCGTGGATGATGCGCAAGGCGGGGAGGGCGGCGATCAGCGCCGCGGAAATCTCCGTGGCGCCGTTGGTCAGGATGCCGCCGATGGCCGCCCCCCGCCCGGCGGCGATGGCCAGCCGCGCCGCGGGCGTCGGCCCGTGATGCAGGGTGAAGGACGCCTCCAGCAGCGCCCGCGTCGTGGGCGCCAGGTCGATGGCGACGAGGATCTCAGGCCGGGATGCGGACATGCGGGCGCCCCTGTCGGCCGCCCGCAGCCAGGGCGGAAGCCCCAGTCCTAGACCCGGCCGCCGCCTGGCGGCAAGGCCTCAGCCGCCGCGCTGCAGCCAGGGGCTGGGCCGGACCTCGGCCGGCGGCTGGCTGGGCGCGCGCTGGCCGGCATCCAGGCTGCCCGGCGGCGCCGAGAGCGGCGCGCGCCCCTGGGCATCGACGCGGAAGCGGCCGAACTCGCTGTCCACCCGGTTGCCGTCGCCGCGCGGCGCGCCGGCGGGGCCGAAGCCGCCCGGATTGCTGCCGCCGGGATCCGAGCCGTTGCCCTGGCCGGGCGAGGCGGGCTGGGTGGTCGACTGGCCGGCCGCGCCGCCATCCTGCCCGGGGCCGGTCTGGGCGAAGGCCGGCCCGGCCAGCAGGCCGGCGGCAAGAACGAGGGCAGGAACACGCATCAGAGAACCTCCATGGCAGGCTGCGCCGGGCGAAGAGCCGGCGTCACCCAGGATAGACGCGCGCCCCCCGCCACCGGTTGCTGCCGCCGGTTGCTACAGCCGCTTCGAGGCCAGCACCTCGAAGACGCGTTCCAGATGCTGCAGGCTGCGGTCGTAGCGCCGCATCGCCAGGCAGGCGATCAGCGTGTCCATCACCGCCAGCTGGGCGATGCGGCTGGTCATCGCCTCGGTGCGGAAGCGGGTCTCGCGCGCCATGGTGTGCAGCAGGATATCGGCGTGGCTGTGCAGCGGCGAGCGGCCGTAATTGGTCAGGCAGATGGTCGTCGCACCCGCCTCCTTGGCCAGCTTCGTCGCCGCCACCGTCTCGATCGTGCTGCCGGAATGCGAGATGGTCAGCACCGCGACCCCGGGCCCGGCCATGGCGGCGCTGATCGCCATGACATGGGAATCGGTCACCACCTTGGCCTCGATGCCGATGCGCAGCAGGCGGATATGCGCATCCTCGGCGACCGGCGCGGCGCTGCCGATGCCATAGACCTCGACGCGGCGCGCGGCCTGCAGCGCGCTGGCCGCGGCCTCGAGCTGCGCCAGGTCCAGCACCTTCTGCGTGTCCTGCAGCGCCTGCATCCCGCTGCCGAACATTTTCTTCAGGATGGTGGCCGGATCGTCGTCCCTGGCCAGGTCCTCGTGGATGAACTGCACCGGCTGGACGACGACCTCGCGCGCCAGGGCCAGCTTCAGCTGCTGGAAGCCGCGCGCGCCGATGCTCTGGCACAGCGCGATGACGCTGCCTTCCGAGACGGCGCATTGCTCGGCGACCTCGGTCACCGACAGCGTCACCACCGTCTCCGGCTGCTCCAGGATGAAATCGGCAATGCGCCCGGCCTTGGCCGGCATCGAGGGGCGCAGCGCGCGCAGCTTCTCGATCGCGCCGGTGAACAGCGCGGCGCTGGGCGCGGCCATCAGGCGGCCTCCGCCAGCTTGTGCGGCAGCGCCTCGATGAAGGTGATGCCGAGCCGGCGCGCGCCGACGCCGTCGGTCGCCGGGTTGTCGCCGAACATCACCGTGCTCGCGGCGGTGCTGCCCAGCCGCGCCATGCCGGCCAGGAACAGCGCCGGTTCCGGCTTGCCGACGACGCGATAGGGCACGGCGCCCGTGCAGGCCAGCAGCGCCGCCAGCAAGGCGCCCGTCTCCGGCACCACGGCGCCGCCCGGGCCGGGATGCGTCAGGTCCGGGTTGCAGACCACCAGCAGCGCGCCGCCGCGCACCGCCCGCGCCGCCGCCTGCAGTTTCTCGTAGGTGAAGGTCCGGTCGCGGCCGAGGATCACCGCATCGGCCTCGCCGCTCGCCGGCCGCAGCCCCTGGGCGCGGGCATGCCCGATCAGCGACGGGCTGGTCAGCATCAGCACGCGGCAGCCCGGCCGTTCCCGCGACAGGCTGTCCACCGCCAGGGCGCCGGCCAGCAGGATCCGAGACTCCTCCATGGCCAGCCCGGCCGCGCGCAGCTTGGCGGCCAGCTCCGCCGGCGTGTGCTCGGCGTCGTTGGAGACGATGGCGCAGCGCGCGCCCAGCCGCCGCAGCGCCGCTGCCGCCCCGGGCAGCGCCTGGCCGCCGGCCATCAGCGTGCCGTCCAGGTCCAGCAGCACGCCCCGCGCCTGCAGCATCCTCTCATCCATCGCCCGCTCCAACATCACGCCCCGCGCATCCGGGCGAACTGAGTTCCTCTCAGTTTATGCCCTAAGAATGACTGAGTCAAATTCATCGACCTGTCGCCCTGGCGTCACGCGGCTGTCACGCACCGGCTCTAGAGGGGGCGAGGCCGGGGACCGCGGAGGGCTGGACATGGCAAGCATTCTCGGCAAGCGCCTGCTGCGCGTCCTGCTGACGCTCTGGGCCATCGGCAGCGTGGTCTTCCTGGCCACGCGGCTGAGCGGCAACCCGATCGACTTCCTGATGCCCGAAGGCCTGGACGGCGCCTCGCGCCAGGTGATGATCGCCTATTGGGGCCTGGACCGGCCGCTGCACGAGCAGTACTGGCGCTTCTGGGTCGCGCTGGCCCAGGGCGATGTCGGCATCGGCCTGGCCGAGCGCCGCGCCGTCTCCACCATCTTCGCCGAGCGGGTCGCGCACAGCGCCTCGCTGCTGCTGGCGACGCTGGCGCTGACCGTCGCGGTCGGCGTGCCGGCCGGCATCCTGGCGGCGATCTGGCGCAAGCGGGCGCGCGGCAGCGCCATCCTGCTGCTGGCTTTTCTCGGCTACGCCACGCCGAACTTCGTGCTCGGCATCCTGCTGATCCTCATCTTTTCCTTCTCGCTGCACTGGCTTCCGAGCGCGGGCTCGGCGACGCTGGCGCATTACGTCATGCCCACGGTGACGCTGGCCGCCTTCTTCATCGCCTCGCTGACCCGCTACACCCGCAACGCCATGCTCGACGTGCTGTCGCAGGACTATATGCGCACGGCACGCGCCAAAGGTTATTCCGAGGGCCAGGCGATCCTGCGCCATGGGCTGGGCAATGCGATGATCCCGGTGATCACCGCGCTCGGCCTGCAGGTCACGACGCTGGTCTCCGGCGCGGTGGTGGTGGAGACGGTCTTCGCCTGGCACGGCATCGGCGATCTCCTGGTCGGCGCCACGCTCAGCCGCGACTATCCGGTGCTGCAATTCGGCGTGCTGGTGGTCGCCGGCGCGGTGGTGCTGGTCAATATCCTGGTCGATCTCGGCTATGCCGCCATCGATCCCCGCGTCCGCCTGGCGGAGGCGTCGTGATGTCGGTCGCGCTCTCCCTCCGCGGCGCCGCGCGCGACATCGACTGGCCGGTCTGGATCGCGGGCGCGCTGGCGCTGACGCTGGTGCTGCTGGCGCTGCTCGCCCCCTGGATCGCACCCTTCGACCCCGACCGGCAGAGCCTGCTGACCCGGCTGCGCCCGCCAATCGGATTCGACCGGGCCGATCCGCGCTTTCTGCTCGGCACCGACCAGCTCGGCCGCGACCTGCTGTCGCGCTGCCTGCATGGGCTGCGGCTCAGCCTGTTCCTGGCGCTGTTCGGCACCGTCACCGGGCTGGTGATCGGCACGCTGCTGGGCATGGTGGCAGCGCTGGGCGGCAGGATCGCCGACGCGCTGGTCATGGGGCTGGTCGACGTCAAGCTGTCGCTGCCCTTCACCCTGGTGGCCCTCGTCGTCATTGCCGTCGCCGGCAGCAGCATCCCCGTGCTGATCCTGGTGCTGGGCATCGCCTATTGGGCGCATTTCGCCCGTCTGGTGCGGGCGCAGATCATGGCGCTGCGGGCGCTGCCCTATGTCGAGGCCGCGCGCTCCGCCGGCGCCTCCGGCTGGCGCATGGCGGTGGTGCATATGCTGCCCAACATCGCCTCGCCCGTGGTCGTGATGACCACGCTGAACTTCTCCAACCTGATCCTGCTGGAATCGGCGCTGTCCTTTCTCGGCCTCGGCGTGCAGCCGCCGACGGCGACGCTGGGCTCCATGGTCGGGCAGGGGCGCGACTACATGGCCTCGGCGCCCTGGATCGTGGCCGCGCCGGGCCTCTTGATCGTCATCACCTCGCTCGCCGTCATGCTGCTGGGCGACCATCTTCGCGACCGCCTCGACGTGCGGCTGCGCGACCGTTGAACGAAGGAACCTCTCGGATGTTCACCCGTCGTACCCTGGGGCTCGGCGCCCTGGCCGGGCTCGGTCTCGGCACCCTGCCGCGCGATGTCCACGCCGCCACCGACGAGCTGCGCGTCGGCGCGCAGAACCTGGCGCCCTGGCTCGATCCCGGCCGCGACTTCTCCAACGTCGGCTCGCAATTCTACTGGAACGCCTTCGACCCGCTGATCGGCAAGGACCATAGCAAGGCCGAGAGCGTCTGGCAGCCGGGCCTGGCGACGTCGTGGAAGCAGGTCTCGCCGACCGAGATGGAGCTGACCCTGCGCCAGGGCGTCAAGTTCCATGACGGCAGCCTGATGACCGCCGAGGACGTGGTCTTCTCGATCGACCGCATCGTCAACGCGACCTTCCCGCCCTATACCGTGCGCCAGCGCGACACCGTGCCGAACATGGCCAAGGTCGAGGCGGTCGGCGAGCACGTGATCCGCGTCACCGCCAAGCGCCCCGAGCCGCTGTTCGAGACGCTGCTGAACGCGCAGCAGCTGATGATCGTGCCGAAGCGCTACATCCAGTCGCTCGGCCAGGGCAATGCCGCCTTCGAAGCCTTCGCGCTGAAGCCGGTCGGCACCGGCCCCTATCGCATCGCCGAATTCGTCCCCGGCCAGCGCGTCGTCTATGAGCGCTTCGAGGATTTCTGGGGCGAGAAGGCGCCATTCCGCCGCGTCACGGTGCGCCGCATCCCCGAGCTGTCCGGCCGCATCACCGCGCTTGCCAACAACGAGGTGGACCTGATCACCAACCTGCCGCCCGACCAGCTGGCGACGGTGGCCGGGAACCCGGCGCTGCGGGTCGAGAGCCTGGTGACGCCGCTGTTCCATGTGGTGATCTTCAACACCCAGCACGAGAAGATGCGCGACGCGCGCCTCCGCCAGGCGCTGTCGCTGGCGGTCGACCGCGACACGCTGAACGCGGCGCTGTGGGACGGCAAGGCGGTGGTGCCGGCGACGCACAGCATGCCGCAATTCGGCCCGCTGCACATGCCGCAGCTGAAGACCTTCGCCTTCGACCCGGACCGCGCCAAGGCGCTGCTGAAGCAGGTCGGCTACAACGGCTTCCCGATCCGCTACGACACCGCGGCGATGTACTACACCAACGGCCTGGTGGCGGCGCAGGCAATCCAGGAGATGTGGGGCGCCGTCGGCGTCAAGATGGAGCTGAATGTCGGCGACGCCTGGACCGGCGCCGATCCGACGATGATGGCGCGCAACTGGTCGAACCCGATGTACTACCCCGACCCGGCCGGCTGCTTCGGCACCATGTGGGGCCCGACCGGCAACTCGGTGACCGAGGGCCGCTTCAAGCCCGACGCCGAATACACGGCCGAATGGGATCGCTTCCGCTATTCCACCGAGCTCGCCACGCGCCAGGACAGCTACGGCAAGCTGATGCAGGCCATCGCCAACGATCCGCCGGTGCTGCCGCTCTACCAGCCCTACGAATCCTTCGCCATGCGCCACAACCTTCGCTGGCGGCCGCTGCCGGGGCATATTCCTTACGTGCTCGACTTCCGCGCCGGCCGCGTGGCGATGGGCTGAGAGCAGGACAGCATGACCCGCATCGCCATCGTCACCGACATCCATCACGGGCTCGACAACCTGGCCAAGAAGGGCAGCGCCTCGCTCGCCCTGATGGCCGAATTCGCCAGGTTCGTCGCCGACAGCAAGCCGGATCTGGTGCTGGATCTCGGCGACCGCATCACCGACAGCGACCACGACACCGACCTGGTGTTGGAGCGCGAGGTGGCGGAAGCCTTCGCCGCCATCGAGGCGCCAATCCTGCACATCAACGGCAACCACGACCGCGATTTTCTCTCCGTTGCCGAGAACGAGGCGATCCTAGGCCAGCCGCTCGGCCATCGCGTCATCGATGCCGGCGATTGGCGCGTCGTGCTGTGGCGCGCGGACACGAAGCTGCATCGCCCTGGCGGCTTCCGCCTCGCCGAGCCCGATCTGATCTGGCTGGAGCAGGTGGTGCGCCAGGCCGACCGGCCGCTGCTGATCGCCAGCCATGTGCCGCTGTCGGGTCATGACATGACCGGCAACTACTGGTTCGAGCGCAACCAGCATGTCTCGCGCTATCCGGGCAGCGACCGGATCCGCGCGGTGCTGGCACGCGCGACCGTGCCGGTCGCCTGCGTCGCCGGGCATGTGCATTGGAACAGCCTGACCATGCTGGATGCCATCCCGCATTTCACCCTGCAGTCGCTGGTGGAGATTTCCACCACCGCGCCGCAGCCGGCCGGCGCCTGGGGGCTGATGCAGCTGGACCGCAAGATCGACTGGGAGGTCTTCGGCCTCGATCCCTTCGCGGTGCGGCTGGATGCGGCGCGCACGGTGCAGCGGCCGCTGCCCTGCCTGCCGGTGTTCCGCGACCTGGCGCTGCCCGTCCCGCTGACGGTCGGGGGGTGAGGCCTGTGCCCCCGCTGCTCGACGTCCAGGCGCTGTCCGTCGCCTTCGGCAAGCCCCAGGCCCCGAAGCCGGCACTGGAAAAAGTGTCCTTCGTCGTGCAGCCGGGGGAGGTGGTGGCGCTGGTCGGCGAATCCGGCTCCGGCAAGTCGGTGACGGCCATGTCGGTGATGCAGCTGATCGGCCGCGAGGGCGGGCGCATCACCGGCGGGCGCATGCTGTTCAGCCCGGACGGCGCCGCCCCCGTCGATCTCGCGCAGCTGGAGGAAGAAAAGCTCCGGCGGCTGCGCGGGCGGGAGATCGCGATGATCTTCCAGGAGCCGATGACCTCGCTGAACCCGATCAAGACGGTCGGCGTGCAGCTGGCCGAGGTGCTGGTGCTGCACCAGGGCGCCTCCTGGAAGGCGGCGACGGCCGAGGCGCAGCGCATGCTGGACCGCGTCCACATGACCGAGCCGGCGCGGCGCATGGGGCAGTATCCGCATGAGCTCTCGGGCGGCATGCGGCAGCGGGTGATGATCGGCATGGCGCTGCTCTGCCGGCCGAAGCTGCTGATTGCCGACGAGCCGACCACCGCACTCGACGTCACCGTGCAGGCGCAAATTGTTGTCCTGTTGCAGGAGTTGCAGCGGGAGACGGGGACGGCCGTGCTGTTCATCAGCCATGACCTGGCGCTGGTCTCGCAGATCGCGTCGCGCGTGGTGGTGATGCGCCACGGCCAGGTGGTCGAGCAAGCGCCGCGGGATTCCCTGCTGGCCGCGCCGACGCAGCCCTATACGCGGATGCTGCTGGACGCGGCGCCGCGGCTGGGCGGCGGCAGCCCGGCGCCGCTGCCGGCGGCCGCGCCGCTGCTCTCGGTGCGCGGCCTGTCCAAGACTTTCCCGACCCCGAAAGGCCCGGTGCAGGCGGTGGCCGATGTCGGCTTCGATCTGCAGGCCGGCGAGACCCTGGCGCTGATCGGCGAATCCGGCTGCGGCAAGTCGACCACGGCACGGATGGTGATGCGGCTGATCGAGCCGACCTCGGGCAGCGTCTCCATCGACGGCCGCGACATCACGGCGCTCTCGCCGCGGCAGATGCAGCCCGTCCGGCGCGCCATGCAGATGGTGTTCCAGGACCCCTATGCCTCGCTGAACCCGCGGCTCTCCGCCTTCGACGCCATCACCGAGCCGCTGGCCATCCACGCCCCGCGCATGCCGCGCGCCGAGCGCCGGGCGCGGGCCGAGGCGGTGCTGCGCCAGGTGCACCTGCCGGCCGACAGCCTGGACCGCTATCCGCACCAGTTTTCCGGCGGCCAGCGACAACGGCTGTGCATCGCCCGCGCGCTGAGCCTGGAGCCGCGCATCCTGGTCGCGGACGAGGCGGTCTCGGCCCTGGACGTCTCGGTGCAGATGCAGGTGGTGGCGCTGCTGCAGGAGTTGCAGCAGCGGCTGGGCCTGGCCTGCCTGTTCATCTCGCACGATATCGGCGTGGTGGAGCGGATCAGCCACCGCATCGCCGTGATGCGCGCCGGCCGCATCGTCGAGAGCGGCGCGACGCAGGACATCCTGCGCGCCCCGCGCGAGGCCTATACGCAGCAGCTGATCGCCGCCGTGCCGCGCCTGCCGCAGCCGCGCGCAGTGCAGGAGGCGATGGTCCCGGCCTGAGGCTTGCCGCCACGCTGTCCCGGGTGCAGGCTTCCCGCAACAGCGGAGGACGCGGCATGGCCGATCGGAAGGTGGCGCTCGTCACGGGCGCGGGGAAGAATATCGGGCGGGCGGTGGTGCTCGGCCTGGCCCAGGACGGCTTCGACGTCGTGGTCAATGGATCGAGCGACCGCGCCGCGGCGGCATCCGTCGCGGCCGAGGCGGAGAAGCTCGGCGCGCAAGCTCTGGTTGCCATGGCCGATGTCGGCAGCCCTGAAGCCTGTGCAGCCCTTGCAAAGGCGGCGCTCGAAAGGTTCGGCCGCGTCGACGTGCTGGTGAACAACGCGGCGCTGCGCCCGGCCCAGAAATTCCTCGACATCACGCCGGCGGATTGGGCGCGGGTCATGGCGGTGGATCTGGAGGCGGCGGTCTGGCTGTCCCAGGCGGTGCTGCCCGGCATGGTCGAGCGCGGCTGGGGCCGCATCGTCAACTTCACCGGCATGAACGCCATCCATGGCTATGCCGGCCGCGCGCCGGTCTCGGTCGCCAAGCATGGCGCCTGGGGTTTGACCAAGGCGTTGGCGAAGGAGTTCGCCAGGCAGGGGATCACGGTGAACGCCGTCTCGCCCGGCCCGATCGCCGCCGATGACGAGGACCCGGCGGCGCCCGGCCCGCGCCAGGCCTATGTCGCCAAGGTGCCTTCCGGCCGCATGGGCACGACCGCGGAGGTCGCCGCCGTGGTGCGCATGCTGGTCAGCGACGCCGGCGCCTATGTCAATGGCCAGATGCTGCAGGTGAATGGCGGCGCCGAGACCTGAGCTCAGCGCCGCTTTCTGATCAGGCGGGGCGGATGTCCATGGCCAGCGTCATCTCGTCGGCGCGCGGCGTGTGGACCAGGCCCTGCTTCATGCCCCAGGTGCATTTCTGGATGTGCAGCGGGATCCAGGCGGCTTCGCGCACCGCGATGCGCGTCGCCTCCTGGAATTTTTTCTCCCGTGCGCTGTCATCCGCCGTGGTGAGGGCATCGCCCAGCACCCGGTCGTAATCGGCGTTGGAAAAGCCGGTGTTGTTCACCGTGCCCCAGCCGCGCTGCATGTCCCGTGTTCCGAACAGCCCGCGCAGCCCGGCCGAAGGCTCGCCGGCGGAATTCGCCCAGCCGCCCATCGAGATGCTGGTGTCCTGCCGCGCGCCGCGCTGCGCCACCACGGCGAAGGGCATCGTCTCGACATTGGTCTTCACGCCGATGCGCGACCACATCTGGCCGATGCTCTGCGCCACCTGGGCATCGTTGATGTAGCGGTCGTTGGAGGCCAGCAGCGTCACCGTGAAGCCGTCGCCCACGCCGGCTTCCGCCAGCAGCTTCTTCGCCGCATCGACGTCGAAGCTCGGCACGGGAATGTCGGCGACATAGCCATAGGTGCCCTCCGGCATCACCTGGCCGGTCGGCGTCGCGGCGCCGGACATGATGCGCTCCGTGATGCCGGCGCGGTTGATGGCGATGGACAGCGCGCGGCGGACGCGGATGTCGGTCATCGGGTTGCGGATCGGCTCGCCGTTCGGGCCGGAGACATAGGGCGATTCGGTGCGGAAATCGGTGCGCAGATAGACCGAGCGCAGGCTGGTGATCTCCGACAGCCGCAGCCGCGTCTCGCCGCGCAGCCGGGCGCGGTCGGAGGTGGGGACATTGTCGATGAAGCCGACATCGCCGGCCTGCAGCGCCGCCACGCGCGCGCCGTTGTTCGGGATGATGCGGTAGTTCAGCCTGGCCCAGGCCGGCTTGCCGCCCCAGTAATCGTCGTTGCGCACCATCTCGACCCGGTCGCCGGAGCGGAAGGCGACCAGGCGGAAGGGCCCGGTGCCGATGGCGTTGCGGCCATTGTTAAAGTCGCCGGTGGAGGGGTTCTCGCCCAGCCCATGCCAGATGATCGAGACCTGCGACAGGTCGCCCGGCAGCAGCGGATAGATGCCGGCGGTTTGGAAGCGGAGGGTGTGGCTGTCCACCACGTCCACCTTGGTGATCGCCTTGGTGTAGACCGCGAAGGAGCCCGGGCTGTTCACCACCTTCGGCACGCGGTCGAGCGTGTAGACGACGTCGCGGGCGGAAAACTCCTCCCCGTTGTGGAAGCGCACCCCGCGGCGCAGCACGAACTCCCAGGTGCTGTCGTCGAGACGCTTCCAGCTCTCCGCCAGGCCCGGGATCATTCGCCCCTGCGCATCGCGCCGGATCAGCGTGTCGAACAGATGCGCCGACAGCGCCATGTTCGGCGTCAGCGTGTAGAAATGCGGGTCGACCGAGCTGGGCGGAGCACCGACGGCCAGGTCCAGGGTGGCATCCTGCGCCGCCGCGGCGCGCAGGCCGGTGAGCGCGGGGGCCAGGGCAGCGCCGAGCAGCAGGCGGCGGGGAAGGCCAGTCGGAACGCCAATCATGCGAAGCTCCTTCTTGGACGGGCGTCAGCCCAGCAGGTCGCGGGCCAGGCGGATGAAGACCCGGGCGCCGGTCTCGGTCAGCGCGTCGGGGTAATCGAATTCCGGATTGTGCAGCGCCGGCCCGCCGATGCCCGCGCCCAGCAGCACCATGGCCGACGGCGCGTTCTGGCCGAAGCGGCCGAAATCTTCCGAGGCGCGCATCGGAAACAGGGCCGTGTCATGCGGCACGCCCTCGGCCTCGAGCGCGCGCCGCCAATGCGCGGTGGCCTCCGGCGCGTTGTCGCAATGGTCGAAGACGTCGCGATACGCGATGGAGAGGCCGAGGCCGTTCTCGTCGGCGGCCTCGCGCGCCAGGGCCTCGGCGGCGGCGCGGAGCGCGGCCATGCGGTTGTCGGTGAGCGTGCGCAGCGTGCACCAGAGCTCGGCCTGGCCGGGGGCGACGCCGAAGCAGGCCTCGCCCATTGTGGCGTGGGTGACGGTGACCAGCGAGAACTCGGCCTCCAGCGGCCCGCCGCGGCCCAGCGCCGTCAGCCCCGGCATCAGCTTCGCCAGGGCGTTCATCGGCGAGGTGCCGGTCTCGGGCGCCGAGGCATGGGCGGTGCGGCCCGACAGCACGATCCGCATCCCCGCCGAGGCGCAGTTCGCCGGCCCTTCGGCGATGGCAGCCGACCCCAGAGCGATGCCCGGCATGGTGTGGCAGGCGAAGGCCAGGTCGGGGGCAATGGCAGGAAAACGCGGATCGGCGATGACGGCGGCGGCGCCGCTGCCGTCTTCCTCGGCCGGCTGATAGAGGATCACCGACCGGCCGCGCGCCGGTGCCTGGCGGCCCAGCGCACGTGCCAGCCCGGCCAGGATCGCCATATGCCCGTCATGGCCGCAGGAATGGGCGCGGCCGGGGATCTCGGAGGCATGCGGCGCGCCGGAGGCTTCCAGGATGGGCAGCGCGTCGAGCTCGGCGCGGAACAGCACGGTGGGGCCTGGCGCGGCGCCCGGAAAGATGCCGGCGACGCCATGGCCGCCCAACCCGGTGATCACCTCGGCGGCGCCCGCCCCGCGCAGGAAGGCCGCCGCCATCGCCGCGGTCTCGACCTCGGCGCCCGACAGTTCCGGCCGGCGATGCAGCGCCTGCCGCCAGGCGGCGATGTCCGAAAGATCCTGGCGGGTGAGGGTCACGCGGGGCACTCCATGCGTCGTCGCGGGCAGCGAGCCATGCGCCCGTTGAACTGTCAACAGTTGACCGGGTGCGGGCAAAGCGGCTAGCGAGGCGGCATGGACGCCGCCCATGGCACCCCGCTGATGACCACGCTCAGCCTGGCCGGCGCCGCCCGGCTCGAACTGATGCGGCTGATCCACCGGGGCGCGCTGCGTCCCGGCGACCGGTTGAACGAGGTGGCGCTGGCGGAACGCTTCGGCATCAGCCGCGGCCCGCTGCGCGAGGCGGCGCGCGCGCTGGAGGGGGAGGGGGTGCTGGTCAGCCGCCCGCGCCTCGGCTTCTTCGTCGTCCGCTTCACGCCGGAGGAAATCCGCGGCGTCTATGCCGCCAAGACCTGGCTGGAACAGGCGCTGATCGAGGACCTTTCTGTTCATTGCTCGATCGAGCGCCGGCGTGAATTTCTGCAAGCCCTGCAGGCGACCGCGCGGCCCGACCGCATCGGCTTCACCGAGGCGCTGCTGCGCTTCCGGCTGGAGGTCTGCGCCGCGCTGCAGAACCGCTTCCTGGCCGAGATGATGGCCGCGCTCTACAGGAAATTCGCGATCATCGGCGCGGTGGTGCCGGTGCCCGACAGCAGCGACCGCCAGGGCTGGATCCTGGCGGCGCAGCAGCGTTTCTGGACGGCGATGATTGCCGGCGACACGGCCACCGCCCGCGCCGTGCTGGCCGAGGACACCGCGCACTGGCTGGCGGACCTGCCGCCGCGCTTTGGCGACCCCACCCCCGCCAACCGCGCCCGCCGCCGCCCTGTGCTGGCGGCGGCTCAGTAGAGGTTGTGCTTCATCGCATGGTCGTAGCGCTCGTCGATCGTCGCCGCCGCGGCCGGGGGCAGACCGTTCAGCCCGGCCGAGACCTGGCCCATGCTGGGCAGGCGGTCGCGGGCGATGATCGAGGCCGGCTCCCACAGCCGGGCGCGATTCACCGCCTTGCCGCAATGGAACAGCACCTCGTCGATGGCGACCAGGGTCGCGGCCTTGGGATGGTGGCCACCCTCCTCCAGCCGCGCCAGCAGTTCAGGAGCGGTGGAAAGCCGGCCGCGGCCGTTGATGCGCAGGAAGACCTCGAGGCCGGGGAAGATGAAGAGCATGCCCAGCCGCGCATCCTCGGCCAGGTTGCGCGCGGATTCGATGCGGTTGTTGCCGCTCCAGTCGGCGAAGGCGAGCGTCCTGCTGTCCAGCATGCGGACGAAGCCCGGCGGCCCGCCGCGCGGCGAGGCG
>NZ_MLCO01000206.1 GCF_001982615.1 Teichococcus deserti
CAGCCGCCGGCGGCCGCAACGTGACCCAGGCCTTCCAGGGGTTCCGCCCGCTGTCGCCCGAGGCCGCCGCCGGGCTGGCGCCGGAGGCCATCCTGCTGATGGACCACACCCTGGCCGAGGCCGGCGGCCCGGCGGCGGTCGCCGCCCTGCCGGGCATCGCCCTGACGCCTGCGGCCCGGGCCGGGCGCATCCTGTCCGTCGCGGCCACCGACCTGGCCTTCGGCCCGCGCGCCGCCCAGGCGCGGCACCGGCTGCTGGCGGCGCTGCATCCGGGCCTGGGCCTGCCGGCGCTGCCGCCCCGTCCCTGGGCGCAAGGATGACCGCCTCCCGCCGCGTCCTGCTGCCGGGGGTCGCGCTGCTGCTGCTGGCGGCGCTGGCGGCCGGGCTGCTGCTGGGGCCGGCCCGGGTCGCGCCCGCCACCCTGCCGGCCTGGCTGGCCGACCGGCTGGGCTGGGCGCCGCTGCCGCCGTCGCTGCTCGGCGAGGCCGCCATCCTGGAGGCCATCCGCCTGCCGCGCGCGCTGATGGCGGCGATCATCGGCGGCGGGCTTGGGGCGGCGGGGGCGGTGATGCAGGGGCTGTTCCGCAATCCGCTGGCCGATCCGGGGCTGATCGGCGTCTCGGCCGGCGCGGCGCTGGCCGCCGTCGCCGCCATCGTGCTGGGCGGCGGGCTGGCCGGGCTCGGGCTCTGGCTGGTGCCGCTGGCGGCCTTCGCCGGCGGGCTGGCGGCGACGCTGCTGGGCCTCGCGCTGTCGCGCGACGGCGCCGGGCTGGATGCCGCGACCCTGCTGCTGGCGGGCATCGCCATCAACGCGCTCTGCGCCGCCGGCACCGGGCTGCTGGTCTTCCTGGCCGATGAGCGGCAGGTGCGCGACATCACCTTCTGGACCCTGGGCAGCCTTGCCGGCGTGCGCCTGGCGCAGCTGCCGGTGGCGCTGCTGCTGATCGCGGCGCCCGCTCTGGCGCTGCTCGCCCTGGCGCGGCCGCTGAATTCCTTCCTGCTGGGCGACGCGGAGGCCTTCTTCCTGGGCGAGCGCGTCCCGCAGGTGCGGCTGGCGGCGGTGCTGCTCTCGGCCATCGCGGTCTCGGCCGGGGTCGCGCTGACCGGGCTGGTCGCCTTCGTCGGCCTCGTGGTGCCGCATCTGCTGCGCCTCGCCGGCGCCCGCGACCACCGGCTGCTGCTGCCGGGCTCGGCGCTGCTGGGGGCGGCGCTGCTGCTGCTGGCCGATCTCGGCGCGCGCAGCCTGGCGGCACCCGCCGAGCTGCCGCTCGGCGTCGTCACCGCGCTGATCGGCGCGCCCTTCTTCCTGTGGCTGCTGCGGCAGGGTCGATCGGCATGATCGCTGTCGAGGCCTGCAGCTTCTCCCTCCGCGGCGCGCCGCTGCTGTCGCAGGTCAGCCTGGCGCTGCGCCCGGGCCGCGTCACCGCCATCGTCGGGCCGAACGGCGCCGGCAAGTCGACGCTGCTCGGGCTGATGGCCGGCGCGCTGCGGCCGACGGCCGGACGCGTCACCCTGGCAGGACAGGATCTGCGCGGCTGGACGCCGCAGGAGCTCGCCCGGCGCCGCGCCGTGGTCAGCCAGAAGGTGTCCGTCGCCATGCCGATGACGGTGCGGCAGGTGGTGACGCTGGGCCGCCAGCCCTGGCGCGCGACGCCCGCCCGCGCCGGCGACGCCGCTGCCGTCGCGGAAGCGATCTCGGCTGCCGGCATCACGCATCTTGCCGACCGCGACCATGCGGCGCTGTCGGGCGGCGAGCAGCAGCGCTGCCACTGGGCCCGCGCCCTGGCGCAGCTGGCGCCGATGCCGCTGGGCGGGCTGCTGCTGCTGGACGAGCCCACCGCCAGCCTCGATCTCGGCCATGCGGCGGCGCTGCTGCGGCGGCTGCGCGGGCTGGCCGCGGCGCAGGGCACCGGCATCGCCCTGGTGCTGCACGACCTGAACCAGGCGCGCTTCGTCGCCGACGAGGTCGTGCTGCTGGAGGCAGGCCGCATCGTCGCGCAGGGGAGCGCCGCCGAGGTGTTGCGGCCGCGGCTGCTCGAGCCGGTCTATGCGGTTCGTTTCCATGCCGTGGGCGACAGCATCCTCGCCGATTACGGGGCAGCGTTGCGCGACGCCGGCTGAGCCGCGCTTTCCGCGCCGCGCGCCGCTTTTCATGTTGATATTGATAATCACTCGCATATAAGCGGGAGCATGACCGCGAGCCGCCGGCGCCACCCGCCGCATGCGGCCCCGACGCCCGCTCCGAAGAAGGACCGACCCGCATGAGGACCACCCTGCATCAGCTGATGGCGAGCTCCGCCATGGCCGCGGCGCTTGCCGTCTCGGCGGCGGCTTTCGCCCCCCCGGCCTCCGCCCAGACAGCTGTCTCGATCCCGCAGGTCGACGTGCCCGCCGAGGCGGGCGAGGCCGGCAGCAACAGCAGCAGCATCGGCCGCGAGCGCCTGACCAGCGAGGGGGTCAACCGCATCGGCGACGTGCTGCGCACCATGCCGGGCGTCTTCACCCGCGAGAACGCGCAGCAGCCGGGGGTTGCCGTGAACATCCGCGGCTTCGAGGGCCAGGGCCGCGTGACCACCATGATCGACGGCGTGCGGCAGAATTTCCGCTTCACCGGGCATGAGGCCGGCGGCTTCACCTATGTCGACCCGAACCTGCTGGCCGGCATCGACGTGATGCGCGGCGCGGTGGTCGGCACCGGCGGCGGCGGCCTGGCGGGCAGCGTCAACCTGCGGACGCTGGATGTCGACGACGTGCTGCTGCCGGGCCGCCAGGCCAGCGTGCTGTCGCGGCTCGGCTGGGGCAGCAACGGCGTCGACTTCCACGAGATGATCGCCGGCGCCGCCAAGGTCGGCCCGGTCGGCATCGTCGGCGCAGTCAGCGGCCGGTCGTCGCGCAACTACCATGACGGCAGCGGCGATTCGGTCGCGGGCATCGGCCAGGACCTGATGTCGGGGCTGGTGAAGGGGCGGGTCGATCTGGGCGGCGGGCACAGCCTGGGCCTCGGCTTCGTCGCCTATGACAACGACTTCTTCGCCAATTCCTATGCCCAGACCGTCAACAACAGGACGGCGACGGCGAACTACCGCTACAACGCCGGCAACCCGCTGGTCGACCTGCGGATCAACGGCTTCTACAACGACCTGACGATGAAATACACCGGCGGCACCGGCAGCGCCGTCGGCCGCGTCATCGAGGATCAGGGCCTCGGCTTCGACGTCTCCAACACCTCGCGCTTCAGCCTGGGCGCGGTCAATGTCGTCAGCACCAACGGCGTCGAGTTCTTCCACGACGACGTCAGCTCGACCAATGGCGGCGTCAATCCGGGCAGAGGCACCGCCAGCCAGTGGGGGGTCTTCACCAACACCACCTTCAGCCATGGCATCTTCGAGCTGACGCCGGGGCTGCGCTACAACCACTATTCGCTGGAAGGCTCGGGCTATACCAGCACCCGCTTCGGCGCCTATGACGTCGATATCTCCAAGGGCTCGGTCGATCCGCGCATGACCTTGGCGGCCAATGTCACCCCCTGGCTGCAGCCCTATGTGACCTGGTCGCGCAGCCAGCGGGCGCCAACGCTGCAGGAGACCATGCTGGGCGGCGACCATCCCGGCGGCACCTCGGCCAGCTATATCCCGAACCCGAACCTGAGGCCGGAGACGCAGCAGGGCTGGGAATTCGGCGTCAACATCCATCGCCGCGGGCTGCTGCGCGACAATGACGCGCTGCGGGCACGTGCCGCCTATTTCGTCATGGATGTCGACGACTATATCGCCGCCCGCTACGTGACGTCGCAGCGCGTCTTCCAGAACACCAACATCGAGGGCACCACCAAGCAGCGCGGCTTCGAGGCGGAGGTCAGCTACGACGCCCGCATCGTCTTCGGCAGCCTGAGCTACACGCATATCGACAGCGACCTGCCGAGCCAGATGCCCGGCATCGGTGCCAGCCAGTACCTGCCGGACGACGTGGTCTCGGCCAGCCTGGGCGCCCGCTTCCTGGAGGAGCGACTGACCGTCGGCGCCCGCTATGACTATGTCTCGGGCGGCCTGGTCTCGGGCTTCAACAGCAGCTTCACGGGCCCGGCCGTGACCGACCGCCAGGACGGCTACCACCTGGTCGGCCTTTTCGCCTCGGCCAAGGTGACCGAGAATGTCGAGCTGAACGCCCGGGTCAGCAACCTGCTGGACGAGACATACGTGCCCTTCCTGAGCACCACCGGCAACGGCCAGGGCCGCACCTTCTATTTCGGCACGCAGCTGCGCTTCTGAGCGGCGGGACGGGAAGGGCGGCGCGGCCGCTTCCCTCACGGGGGCGCGAGCCCGGCAAACCGGCGGAGGGCTCGGCCGTTCCTGGCGGAAAGGAGTGTTGTTCCGCCATGTCCACCGAAGCCCGCGCCGAGACCCCGTTGCAAACCGCCGCCGCCGCGCTGACCGGCCGCGGCTTCCTGACCGACGAGCATGAGGTGGTCGACCGGCGCGGCCAGCTGGCCGCCGCGCCCGAGGCGCTGGAGCAGGCGCTGCGCCAGGCCGGCCATGCCACCCGGCTGCAGGGCATCACCCTGGAGCACCCCTCGCTCGGCCGCGTCGGCGCCGTCTGGAACCGCGACATCTTTGCCGACGAGGCCGCGGCGAAGGACGCCATCCGCAACTGGCTGGACGTGAACTTCGACCAGAGCTGACGCCAGGTCCGCGGTTCACGCCTGTCGGCCAGGCCGTCTCCGGTCGATCACAGGCTAGTTCCGCGCCGGCTCCGTCGGCGCCGGCCGCGCCGCGCCCGGGGTGATCGGCGGCGCGCTGCTGGCCATGGCAGTGGGGGCCATGGCCATGGGGG
>NZ_MLCO01000207.1 GCF_001982615.1 Teichococcus deserti
AGCACGCGGAAGGAGCCGGCCTGGGTGGGGGTGCCGACCAGCAGCCGGCAGTTGTTGGTGCCGAGGTCGATGGCGGCGAAGGCACCATGCGCGGCCCCCGAAAGAAGGCTGGGCGAGGCGACGGCAGGGTTCGACACGATATCGGGCATGGTTTCGGGCCTTTCCCGCACGGCCTGGGCAGGGCGGCGTCGGGGGGCTCTATTATGATTGGGTGGCAGCGGGCCGGGGGCAAGCAATTTTATCCCGCGCGGCAAAACCGCGCATCTGGCCTCTTGCAAGCCCCTGGGGCCGGTGCTATTTCCCCGCCCACGCCGTTGGGGAATAGTTTAACGGTAGAACTCCCGACTCTGACTCGGGCAGTCTTGGTTCGAATCCAGGTTCCCCAGCCACTCCCAAATCCTTCAAAGTCTTCGAGTGCCACCGCCCGGTATGCGGACCACAAGGTCCACATGGCCGGTCCACCCTTTTGCTGGGCAGGACGCGGATGGCACCCATGGCCATTAACCTCCAGTTACGCGGCGCCGTGTATCGATTCAGGCGACGCGTACCCGACTCCCTCGTGGAGCGGATTGGCCGCAAGGAGATCATCCGCTCGTTGGAAACCTCTTCCCGGGCCGAAGCCGGTCTCCGGGCGCGCGTCGCTTGGTTGGCGACGGAGAGGGTCTTCGGGATGGTTCGCGCGAACAAGTCCTTGGAAAGGGCGCAGATTGATGAGTTGTTGCGCAGGCTGACCGATGAGGCGGTCCAGAACTCTCCTACTCGAGCGGAGCTATCCAGGGATTTCGAGCGTCTAGAGCCCAGGTATGTGGATCTGCTCTTCGGCGACGAGGGGCGTAGAGCCATCCTCTCCCATCCTGGCAAAGAGCAAGACCTAATCCTTGAGCACCTCGAACGCCTATTGGATGGCGCCGAGATCGCGGTCCTCAAGGAAGCCACCGAGACGGCTCAGACAGAGGCGCGGGTCCACGAGATCCGGCGACGATGGCTGAGCGCGAACGGCGGGATATGCATTGGATGGCCTTGGCTGCCATGCTGATGCTGAAGGAGGAGCGCTCGGCCAAGGTCCCGACGTCCGCCGCCCTCCCGGCCTCAGAGGCAACGGCAGAGCCTAAGGATGCAGGCCGGAAGGAATCTGCGCCCGCCGCTCTGATGACCACAGGGGCATCGAGCCTCGCATTCCTTGCGCACCGCGATGCCTACCTAGCCAGCCGTGTGCTTGCCACCGACGACTTCCCCGCCCTGAAGCCTAACTCCATCAAACAGGCGACCAAGACTCTTGAGCTCTGGGCCGAGTTGATGGGGGACCGGCCAATTGCTGTGATCACCAAGGTCGAGGCCCGCCGCTTCCGCATCCTGCTTCGGACCCTGCCCGCCGCCTACGGCAAGGCGGTCCGAGCCGGACCCGTTTCGCTGGAGGCTGAGATCCAGCGAGCGCGGGCTCGGCAGGCGGAGGTCGATGGCCGAAACGCGTCCCTGGCACCTGACATGGAGCGCGAGGCGGACATCGCACTGGTCGGTCTCAGGACGGTCAAGCGACACTTCAGCGCGTTGAGCGCCTACTGGCAGTGGCTGGCTAACCATGGCTACGCGCCAGAGGACGCCAACCCGTTCATCGGCTTCTCGTGGCCGGGCGTCCGCAAAGGCCGCAAGGGGCGGGACATGTGGTCGGAGCAGGATCTCCGGACCCTCCTCACCTCCCCCCGCTTTGCCTCCGGCTCCGAGCGCGGCTCCTTCTGGTGGATCACCATCATCGGGATGTACTCGGGAATGCGGGTCGAGGAGATTGCCCGGCTCCGTATTCGCCAGGACATCCGGGACCTCCACGGCAGACTTGCCTTTGTCGTCCAGGAGCAGTTGGGTGTTTGGAGCCCGAAGACTGAGGCAGGCGCCCGAATTGTTCCGGTCCACCCTGTACTGCTGAAGCTCGGCTTCCATGACTTCGTGGAGCGACGGGCGGCTCAAGGTCATCAACGACTGTTCTACGACCTGCCGCCGCGGGGGAAGGAGCAGAGCTACGGCGCCGACTTCTCCCGGGAGTTCTCCAAGTACAAGGCGGCGCTCGGCATCGGACCCGGAACAGTCTTCCACAGCTTCCGGCACTCGGTCCGCACGATCCTGACCAATGCGCCCGCGGACCAGTTCCGCGACGCCTGGATCGACGCCTTCATGGGGCATAGCGCTGACGAGGATGCTGACGAGGGGCGGCCAAAGCGTCAGTCGGTCGGCGTGACCGTCTACCTCAAGGCGGTGGACATGGAGAACCTCTGCAAGGTCGTCGAGGCCATCCGCTACCCTGTCGAGCCGACGCCATGAGCCGAGATCGCCATCGACCTGGCACCGGTCGGGCGACTCGAATCGGCCGCCAGGAGGCGCCACCGAAGGAGCCATGTAAGGGAGAAGCGGACGCCGCGCCGTACCGCTTGGTTGCCTCGACTGCTGACCTGGTCGTCTCTGGCGAATCCTTTCCGGGCCTTCCCCTCTTCAAGCCCAGGGACGCTCTTATTGATGCTGTGCCCTCCTTGTGGGTGCTCGCGGGGGTCAGGGAGCGGAGCTACAGCCTGAACACAGTGGAGGCTTACGCCACGGGCCTGCTCCTCTTCCTGAACAGCCAGGAGGTGGCTGCTCCCAATATCGGCTGGCAGCGCGCGACCAAGGACGACGTTGTCCGCTTCAAGCGCGAGCTTGCAGCACGCGGAAACGACGCCGACACGATCGCGCTGCGTCTCGCAGCCGTCGAGAACTTCTATGCGTGGGCAGAAACCCACGGCTTCGTCCGGGTCAGGCCGTTCAAGGTCAATCCGAAGGGTGAAGGACCCGCGCCGGTCGTCAAGGCGCCTCCAAGCACCCGGGCCCGCAAGGAAGTCTTCACGGAGGAGCAGTTCGAGCGGATCAGGGCCTGCATCGTCATGGACGACCCCATTTTGAGGCGGCGCGTCGACCTGATGTTCCGCTGGGGTTGGGGCGTAGGCCTTCGGGTGGCCGAGGTCTGTGGCCTGTCGGTGCGGAACCTTCGCCGGTCAGTCGAGGCCGAGGCACCCCCGCGCGCCCGCGGCAGGAGCCTCGGGGAAGCGTTTGCCGCCACCGCCGCCGAAGGATTTGTTCTCGACCTCGTTCCCGCCGCTACCAAAGGGGAAAAAGGGGGTGCAGTGCTGGTGCCCCGCGCCCTCATGAAGCCCACAGTGGAGTGGATCGACGGATCCCGCACTGAGTTTGCCAGAGCGGACGCGGACTGGGTTTTCGTCACCGAGGGCGGGAGGCCGCTAACCCCGGAGACGCTGGGACGATACTTCCTGGCAGCCGTCAAAGCCGCGAAAGAAGTGGGTTCTTTCCACTCCCTTCGGCACTCCTACGCGACGCGGGTGCTGTCGGAGTTCAATCGCCTCGGCCACCCCGAACTCGGCGCTCTCTTTGTCCAGAAGCAGTTGCGGCATGCCTACCGGGAGACGACCGAGCAGTACACGCACATGGTGCATATGCGGGACCATGCCATCACCGCTGGGATGGCCGTCAACCGTGCATTTGGTGGGAGGAACTGATGACGACACATGATCGCCTACCTTCCCGGCGCGCGAAGCTTCATGCGGAGAAGATCGCGTCTCTGTTGTCCCTCGGTCCTATTGGCAAGGTACTGGCCTCGCATTTCGAGGAGCGGGTATCCGCTGCTCCGCAGTCCACTGGCCAGACCGTCTGGACGCATGTTTCGGTGATCCGGGACGTCCTCTCAGAACGCGGCGGAACCATTGACGGCCCGATGTTCGATGCCTTGTACACGAGGCTTGAGGCCTCAGGCATGGCGCCCTTGTCGAAGGCTACGCTCTACGGAGGTGCGATGGGCATCGCCAAGCGGTTGATGGATGACGGCGCGATCCCCGCATTCAAGGTGCCGCGTCGCTACGCACACAAGGCGGTCCTCGCTGCAACGCCACCGCCGCGTCGCATGACCGATGGCATCGACCCCGACACGTCGGTTTCAGACCATCAGTTTCTGGAGGCTGTGGTCGACTTCGCCTATGCCGAACTCGAGACGTGGAATAGGAAACGCGCCCTTGCCGCCGAGATCGCGGAGGCGGGGCGGCTGGCCTACCAAGACATGCTCCCCCGGCTGGATGAGAGCCTCGGAAACAAGATGGACTCTGGTTGGGCCGGAGCATTGATTCGCGACCGCAGGGCTGAACTGGCGCGGGACAGCTTTCCAGTGGACGCGATGGGTCTGGCCTCCTTCACCTACTGCTACCTGTTCGCTCAGGAGGCCCTGGACGGCATTCCCTTGACGGCGAATGCGATGGCCCGTGACGGAGGACTGACACCTGCCGAGCGCAGATATGCTCGCAGGATGAAGTTCGTCTCGGGCAGCTACCCCGGGCTCTTCCCTTCGGTCCTGTGCCCGAGCCAGGATGAGGCGGCGGCTCTGGCGGTGCTACTTGCGGCCGCACACGTGAACGCCTTCTCGATTGCCGAACTACGTGCCGGTTGCCTGCGTCCAACCGAGAACCCGAATGTCTACGTCCTGGCCTGGCATAAGCGCCGGGCTGGAGGAGCCATGCACGGTCTGGCGTTCCCAGAAGGAGAAGACTTGGCAGCGGACCGCCAGTACGACGAAGTGGCCGATCCCAGCATCACGTATGACTCAGCCACAGGCGAGGTATCCCGCATTCTTCCTGACCGCGGACGTGCTGTCAGGGGACGCTCTGTCCCCGCTGTCATCCGGCTCTACAAGGACGGCGCTACTGCATTGCGTCGTGCCATGGGGTACCGCGAGGACGACCCCGAGGCGCCCCTCCTCCTGACACGGCCCGACAAGATGTACCCGGGCGAAAAGGCGGGCAACGTTTACCAGCCGAGCCTCGCCACGCTCACGCGTGCTGTCGAGGAATTCCGATTGCGCTTCGCTGAGGCGCGAACCGATGACATCCCAGGCGTGGCGGAAGCGCGATTCACCTTGAAGTCTATTCGTGTGTCCGCGATCCATCAGCATCTACGCGCCAGGCGGGATCCGGCAGCCGTCCAGACGACAGCGCAGCACAAAGGCCCAAGGGCGACGGCCTACTATCTCCGCCACCGGGAAAGCATGCAGATCCACTCCGAGGAGACGCGCCGGATTGTGGATGCGATGGAGACGGCGGTCCGTGAGAACAACCTTGTTGTCGGCTTGGCTGAGGCACCGCCAAATGTCCAGGACATTGGCCACGGTGCGGCCTGCCGGGACCGGTACACTGGCCAAATGCCGGGGCAGCGTGAGGGTCGCCCATGTGACTTCTTCATCGGCTGCCTGACCTGCGAACGTGCCGTGGTCGTTGCCACGCCCTTGAATTACGCACGCATCCTCCGTTGGCGCGACCATCTTCTCTCGTCGCGGAGGCGGCACGATGAGGCTCCTGCACGGTGGGAGCGCTGGATCGCACCACAGTTGCGGGTCATCGAGGATGCATTGGCCGACTTCCCTGCGGACGTGGCACTCGCGGGCAAGGAGATGGCATCGCGCCTTCGTCTTGATTTCGGAGCCGTCTGGTGATGCTGAGATCCCCGCAAGCGACGGTCCCGCAGCACGTCGACCTATTAGCCGATACTGTGGGCGCGACGATGCGCCTGCCGCCATGGGTCAGCGGCGAGGCATACCCGGATTGGCTTGTGCCGGTGCCGAACGAGACGCTCGTCTTTGTGGTGCATGTGCAGAACAAGGCAACCACCATGCGGCCAAGGCTCGACTTCTCGACTTTTTTCGAGGTCGAGGGGGCTCGCTGCACAGTTGCCGAGATCGGGCACCTGACAACGATTGCCCTCTGGACCATCTGGCTGCTCGGCACCGAAGGGCTGGGAAGCAAGCCGTGGAAGCCATCTTCTTTGCCGAATGCCTTCTACGTGCTGCGCAGGGCAAGCCAGTGGATGGCGCGCGAAGGCTTCGGGCGATGGGATATGCTCGGCCCCGATGACATCGTCCGCCTGAAGGAGCACCTCTATGCAGGCGGTCAGCGGAGCCTGCTTGGTCGGTGGGGTCGGCGTTATGCGCTGACCATTCTCAAGGTGCTTCATACCCTGCATCGGCGCTGGAGCTTGATTCCGGACGGGATCACTTTCGACCCTGAGGTGGACGACAAGGTCGTTGTGCGCCGCGTAATCCGGCGTGCGCGCGTGGACAACCCTGACCTGGTAGACAGTGGTCCAGGAGGTACGCGCTCTATTCCTTGGGATACGGCACAGGCGCTTCTCTCGACCGCTGTGACCATGGTCGAAACCATCGACGCCGATGCCGTGAATGACCTCGTCAACGAAGCACAGCAGGCTCTTTATCAAGCCAGAAGGGAGTTACCCCAAAAGCGTGTCGCAGCGTTCGTTCAAGCGCACCTTCGATGGTTTGGAGCAAGGCACCCTGTGGCCGGAAGGCTCATGGAGGCCTATGAGCTAAAGGGGGCTGGGGCCGCGATCGATCTCCATCGCGACTTGATGACCGCCTGCTACATCCTTCTGGCTTCCTTTGGCGCCCTCCGCATCTCAGAAGCGGCAGATCTACCGGCAGTTGGCTGCATCAACGAGCGTCCCGATGGCCCCTGGACGAACACGGTCATCATCAAGACGTCGGACGAAATCCTTGGTAGTAACGTGGCCCGGGTTGTTCCCCCGGTGGTCCGAACTGCTGTTGATACCGCACTTCGTCTGACGGCACCTCATCGGTCTGAAGAACGAACTGAGTTGCTGTTTTCCTATGACCATGACCGTGCCCTGGTCTCGCTGTTCAAGGCCAGGGTTGCCAAGGAGAGGCTGATCCAGTTCGCGAAGCGCAGGATGCCGGGGCATCCTGAATGGGCATACGCGACCCACCAACTCAGGAAGCTGTTTGCCCAACTCTATGTCCGGCGCTTCGAGGGTACACTCCCCGCTCTCCAGCAGCATGTGGGGCATATCTCAAACCGCATGATCGAGGCCTACCTGGACGACCTGGAGATCATCAGGATGATCCGGGACGACCAGAAGGATTTGACCTCGGAAATCATGGCTGGGGTCATGCTTGGCCGGTCGGCGGCTAGCGGGAAGCATGCTGAGGGGTGGCGGGCTGCGGGCATAGAGTACCGGGCGAAGAACATGACCGTCGCCGAGGTTTCGAAGGTAGTCCGCAGGCGCCTTGACGGAGAGCAGATGCACCTCGAGCCGACTGGCATCGGATACTGCGTCAGTAGCCCGGTCTCGGCCGCCAGCGGGCTGTGCGGCCAGAACTCTTTGGGCCTGCCTGACCATGCCAACCGCCAGGACGGCATGTGCTTGGCATGTGTCAACAATGTTAGCACTGAGGCGAACGAGAGCCAGTTGAAGGCAGAGTACGTCCTGCACCGGCAGATGGCCGAGAGCCCGGACGCGGCACCGCCTCTCCAGGAGGCCTCGCGGAAAAGGTGCCTACTCATCCAGCATCGTCTCCGGGAGCTCCAAGAGACACGGCAGGCTGCTCAGCCGGAAGCCTGCGCATGAAGTCCATGGACGCCCTCGTCCTGTCTCTGGACGACATTCTTGACAGTGAGCCGACGGACGGTGCTGCGGCCCCTGGTACCGCGCTGCCTGATGCGGCGGATGCCATCACGGAACCGCCGAGGAATCCTGAATGGCTCCGGTTCGAGGTGGATCTCAGACGTGGTCTCATCGCGGTGAAGCGCCAAGTCATGGGGATCATTGCTGCGGGAGAGCAGCCCAAGAAGATCACTGTTGCTTGGGTGCTGCGCGAGGCTGGGCGCGGACGGTCTCAGTTCTACGCGAAACATGCGGCGTTCGAGGTTCGTATTCTCCGCGCACAGCGAGCGGCCGAGCGGGTCGTGGCACTTCGAGCCAAGAAGGCGCAGCGCCAGCCGGGGAAGACCGAGTTGGCCCAGGAGAACAGACGCCTCAAGGTGAAGATCCAGGAGCTTGAGGCTCGCGAGATCTCTAAGCTGGCGGCGATCGCCTTCGAGCGCGCCTTCCCTCGAGATCTCGTCATCCTGAATGCGGAGAACGCCGCCCTGAGGGCGCAGGTCAGTCGGCTGGAAGAGGAACTCGCGTCTCTCCGATCTTATCTGAGGACCTATGACCGCCATCAAGGCCGGTCGGTGACGCGGGTTGGTAGGCTACATGAGGTCCCACTGCTGGGCAGTGACACACCGACCGAAGGCTGACATTTCTTGGCTACGTAGGGGACTTGGCGCCATCCTCGCCGCTCAACTTGCTGATGAGCTCTCCTCCCGCAGGCGTTCAAAGGCTCAGGTGGTATTCCAGTTAGGGCAGGCCGGACATCCGGGGATCTTCCACAGGCGGCCCTGAGCAATTTCGAGCGTATCTGCTACCATCTTGGACTCCGAGGCAGACCGGACACTTTTTGAATCCGGGTATTTGCTATTACCCCGCCTCTGAAGCTCCCAGGCATTTCTGTCCGGCCACGTATGCCGAGGACGGTGCTCCTGGCCGCCACGCAGCCGCCCATGGGCGGCTGCGTGGCGGC
>NZ_MLCO01000208.1 GCF_001982615.1 Teichococcus deserti
GGGATGGCCTGCATGGCGGCGGCATAGGGGCGGAAGGCGGGCGGGTAGTCGACGGGGGCGATGTCGGCGACCACCAGGCGGGCGATGCGGGCGGGCTGGGACAGCGCCAGGGTCATCGCCACCTTGCCGCCCATCGAATGGCCGAGCAGGTCGACAGGCTGGTCGCCGAGCAGCGCGGCCAAGGTCTCGGCCACGTCGGCCGCCATGACCGGATAGTCCATGACGGCGTCATGCGGCGACTGCCCGTGGTTGCGCAGGTCGAGCGCGATGACGCGGCGGCCATTCGCGGCCAGGGTCTTCTGCACGGCGGCAAAGTTTTGCGCCTGGCCGAACAGCCCGTGCAGCAGGATCAGGGGGCGGCCTTCGCCCATCTCGACGGCGCGAAGCTGCATGTCGGAAAAACCCCTCAGCCGCGGGTGGCGACGACGACGCTGGCGCCGATCAGCGCGCCGCCGATGATGACGTCCCAGCCCACCGGCTCGCCCAGCCAGAGGGTGGAGACGATGACGCCGATCGCCGGCGCCAGCAGGAAGCCGACCGAGGAGACGGCGCCCGGTAGCCGGCGCCCGGCCTCGATGACGGCCCAGGTGCCGACCGGGGCCACGATGCAGCCGATCAGCGCCGCATGCCAGTAGGAGGCCGGGCCGATGCCGCCCGTGGGCTCCATGACGATCGCCATCGGCACCAGGATCAGCCCGCCCAGCAGGAAGCACCAGGGCAGGTTGGCCAGCATCGTGGTGCGCGGCGGGAAGCGGCGGGTGACGATGATGGCGCAGGACCAGAGCAGCGCCGCCAGCACCAGCATGGCGTGGCCGAGCAGAATGTCAGGATCGCGCCAGTCCACCGCCCAGGGGCCCGACAGCGCCGCGACGCCGGCCAGGCCCAGCCCCGCGGCAGCCCAGCGCCGGGGAGAAACCGTCTCGCCCATCAGCAGGACCGACATCGGCACCAGCCAGTAGATGGTGACATTGGCCAGCACCGCGGTGCGCCCGGCCGGGACCAGCGCGACCGCCAGATGGGTCAGCGCGAAGAACAGGCCGAGCTGCAGCAGCCCGACGCCGAGCACCGCCGGCCAGTCCTGCCGCGAGGGCAGGCTGAGCTGGCGCATCATCGCCAGGCCCAGCCCGGAGACCAGCGCCCCCAGCAGGGTGCGGGAGACGGCGAACCACAGCGGCGAGGCATCGGCCAGCGCCGCCTTGGTCACGGGCCAGGCGCCGCCGAACAGGGTCACGGCGATCAGCAGCAGGCGCAGGTCGGCCAGTTTCAGCATCAGGGGTGGGCAGGCTCGGGCAGGAGGGCGAAGATCGTTATTTTGAGAGGTCGAGCAGGATCTTGCCGATATGCGTGCTGCTTTCCATCAGCGCATGCGCGGCGGCGGCCTGGTCGAGCGGGAAGACCGAATGGATCACCGGCTTGCAGCGGCCCTCGGCGAGCAGCGGCCAGGCCTTGGCCTCCAGCTCGGCGGCGATGGCGCCCTTCTCGGCGGTGGTGCGCGGCCGCATGGTGCTGCCGGTCACCGTCAGGCGCTTCAGCATGATCGGGCGCAGGTCGACCTTCTCCGCCTCGTGGCCCTGCAGGAAGGCGATGATCACCAGCCGGCCGTCCTTCGCCATGCAGCGCAGGTTGCGCTGGAAATAATCGGCGCCGACCATGTCGAGCAGGACATCGACGCCGCGCCCCTCGGTCAGCGTCTTCACCTCGGCGGCGAAATCCTGGGTCTTGTAGTTGATCGCGGCGTCGGCGCCGAGATCCAGCATGGCGCGGCATTTCTCGTCGCTGCCGGCGGTGGCGTAGACCGTCGCGCCGAAGGCCTTGGCCAGCTGGATCGCCGTGACGCCGATGCCGGAGGTGCCGCCATGCACCAGCAGGGTGTCGCCGGCGGCCAGGCGGCCATGGCCGAAGGCATTGGCCCAGACGGTGAAGAAGGTCTCCGGCAGGGCGGCCGCCTGCAGCGCGTCGAAGCCGGCCGGCCAGGGCAGCGTCTGCGCCTCGGGCGCGGTGCAGTATTCGGCATAGGCGCCGCCATTGGTCAGCGCGCAGACCTTGTCGCCGACCTTGTAGCGCTTCACCGCATCGCCGACGGCCACGACCTCGCCCGCCGTCTCCAGGCCCAGGATCGGGCTGGCGCCCGGCGGCGGCGGATAGGAGCCCTTGCGCTGCTGCACGTCGGGGCGGTTGACGCCGGTGGCCTGGACGCGGATCAGCACCTCGTCCGGCTTCGGCGACGGCACCGGGCCGCGCGCCGGCACCAGCACCTCAGGCCCGCCGCCCTCACCATGGGCGATATAGGTCATCTCCTGCGGCAGGGTCGTCATCCTGGGTCGTTTCCTTGCGGCCATGGGTGTGGCAGGGTCGCGAGGGTCGGCGCCCGGCCGCTTCCCGTCAAGCCAAGCACGAGCATGTCACGATGATGCATCCGCCCCGTCGCGCGACGGGAAGGCCGGAGAAGCAGGCCAGCGAAGAATCCTCTGCCGTGTTCCCGCTGCTGGACCGCCGGCGGCTGCTGCAGGGCGCAGGCGCCCTGGCGGCGAGCGGCCTGGCCCGGCCCGCCCTGGCCCAGGCGCCACGCGCCGCCGAGCTGCGCATCGGCGCGGTCTATCCCTTCGCCGGTCCTTTGGCGCTGCTGGGCGACGAAAGCTTCCGCGGGCTGGAGCTGGCGGTCGAGGCGCGCAACGAGGCGGGCGGCGTGCAGGGGCGGATGCTGCGGCTGGTCAAGGCCGAGG
>NZ_MLCO01000209.1 GCF_001982615.1 Teichococcus deserti
GGCGGCGCAGCCGGCGGGCGGAGGCGGCATCGGCCGTGGCGCTGCGCAGCGCGCGCGCCAGCAGACCCTCCAGCAGGCCGGATTGCCGGGCGAAGCGCCAGGAATCGGCGCCGGCGGCCGGACAGGGCACGGCGCGGCAATCGCCGCAGGCCTCGATCAGCGCGGCCTGGCGGCGGTCCTCGGCGATCAGCGGGTCGAAGAACAGCAGGACGCGGCCCTGCAGCTCCTCGGGCTTCACGCGGACACCGCGATGCAGCCAGGCCTGGTAGTGGCGGCGCAGCTGGCGGCCCTGCAGCCCGCCCAGCATCTCGGGATCCATGGAATAAGGGGCGGAGAAGGCCAGCGTCAGGTCGGCGCGCAGCGCGGCCGCATGGCGCAGCGCCGCATGGCCGCCCATGCCGGCGCCCAGCAGCACGACGCGGCGGTGCTGCGCCGCCAGGCTGCGCAGCGCAGGCAGCAGCTGCGCCATCTCCTCTGCGCGGTACCAGCAGCCGCGATAGTCGACCAGCGTCACCAGGCTGGCGCCGAAGCCGGCCAGGAAGTCCTCGTCCCAGGGGCCGCGGCGGGCGCCGAGCGGGGCAAAGGCGATCAGCAGCACGCCCTCGCCGTCCGGCTCGGCGGCCGGGCGGTGGAAGGCGGCGATGCGCCCGGTATCGCCGAGCAGCCTCGGCTTGGGGCGTGAATCGATCAGGCTGGTATCGGCCATCATATCCGGGGCGGCAGGCGGTCGCGGTGATGGACAGGCTATAACGCCAGCGCAACCTTGCCCAGGTACGGATGCCCCTGGAATCCCGGCACAATCTGAAGCGTGGCCTTTGTGACACAGGCCAAAAAAAGGGGAGAGCCAAAGGCCCTCCCCCTCGAAAGTCTGGCGCGGCGGGTGACCCCGCCGGCTCCGGTCAGCGCGAGTAGAACTCGACGACCAGGTTCGGTTCCATCTGCACCGGGTAGGGCACGTCCGACAGCTTCGGGGCGCGCAGGAAGCGGCCCTTCATCTGGCGGTGGTCGACCTCGAGATACTCGGGGACCTCGCGCTCTCCGGACTGGGCGGCGTCGAGCACCGCGACCAGCTGCTTCGACTTCTCCTTGACCTCGATGACGTCGTTGTCACGCACCAGGTAGGAGGGGATGTTCACGCGCTTGCCATTGACCGTGATGTGGCCATGGTTGACGAACTGGCGCGAGGCGAACGGGGTGATCGCCAGCTTCAGGCGATAGACCACGGCGTCCAGGCGGCGCTCCAGGATCTCGATCAGGTTCTCGGAGGTGTCGCCCTTGCGGCGCACGGCCTCCTCGTAATACTTGCGGAACTGCTTCTCGCCGATGTTGCCGTAGTAGCCCTTGAGCTTCTGCTTCGCCATCAGCTGCACGCCGAAGTCGGTCGGCTTCTGCTTGCGGCGCTGGCCGTGCTGGCCGGGGCCGTATTCGCGCTTGGCGACCGGGGACTTCGCACGGCCCCACAGGTTCACGCCCAGGCGGCGATTGATCTTGTACTTGCTTTCCGCGCGCTTCGTCATGCGGCGGGCTCCTTCTTATATGACCCGCTCTTCGAACGGTGTCGCTGATGTCCCGGTAGTCCCGAGGCGCTCATGCCAAGGGCGGGACGCAGGACGGGCCTGCATCCGCTTTCCCGGAAGGGAGCGCGCCTTTACCCGCAGCGCCCGGCGCTTGTCAAACCCCCCGCGCTTGTCAAACCCCCAGTGCTTGTCAAACCATCGTCATCCGACCTAGAGCGATTCCCATGGTGACACGCGCGGACATTCTGATCCTGGGACTGACCGCCGGGGTCGGCGGCAGCCTGCTTGGCGGGCTGATGCTGGGCATCGGTCTCGGCCTCGTGGTGAACAACGTCCATGCCGGCTGGGTGCTGGTGCTGCCGGCCGCCCCGGTCAGCGGGCTGCTGGGCTACTGGCTGGCCAGGCGGCTGGCGCGGCAGCTGCCGCCCTGAGCCTGGCCTCGGGCATCGTCGCGGCGCCCTCCCCATGCGCTTTCTCGCCGATCTGACAATGGCATAAGGGCCAGGGTCACGCATTATTGTTTCGCTTCTACAACTTGATCCACAAATGCTTCCTTCTGTCCGGCGGCGCCGCGGGCGCGTCGGATTCCGATCCAGGGGGAGGAAATAAAGACATGGCCAAAGCCCAGTCCTCGTCAGCCTCGACGGCCGATGCAGGCCTTGCCGCACGGAGGCCGTCCTTCGACGACGGCATCACCATCGACGTGGATGCCCAGCTGCGAAAAAAGCACTGGTTCGACATCACCATCCCGGTCATCCGCATCGATGCCGACCGCACCGAGGGCTTCGACATCGATCCCGCCGCCCAATTCGCCTGGGGGCAGAACAAGCAGGTGACCGGCTTCTTCGGCGACCTGCTCTCGACCGCCCTGGGCGGCAAGAACGGCGGCGATGTCGGCCGCTTCGAGGACCACTACGCGCTGGGCAGCAAGGAGATCATCGTCCGCGTCGGCGACGACGTCTTCGTCTATGCGCCCGGCAACACCCGCAACATCAATGTGAGCGCGCGCGACGACGTCTTCGTCTATGCGCCGGACAACAAGGGCAAGATCACCGCCCATGGCGACGACGTCTTCATCTTCGCCCCCGACAACGAATCCGGGCTGGAGGCCTTCGCCCGCTCCGTCGCCGATGCCACGGCCAAGGCCAAGGGCGCCGCGCCGCTGGGGATCGGCCTCACCGGGCTCGCCAAGGCCGGCGCGGAGGCCGACGCCTATACTTTCGTCTATGCGAAAAACAACCATGGGCATATCCATGCCGGGGCTGATGCCGATGCCTCGGCCAAGGCGGAAGCCTCCGTCTCCGCCAATCGCGGCGACGCCAAGGCCGTCGCGGTGGCCGAGGCCAGCGCCGAATCGAAGATCCTGGTCTATGCCCCCGGCGACGGCTCGGTGAGCACCAGCAACGACGCGGACGCCCTGGCGACGGCCAATGCCATGGCGGAAAGCCAGTTCGGCACCGTCCAGGCCCTGAGCGACTCCCTGGCGGTGGCGGCGGCGCAGACCGACGTCATCCAGTACCACGGCGGCTACGACCACTATTTCTTCGCCTGAGCCGCCCGATCGCTTCCGAACCGCCGGCCGGGGGCGACCCGCCCCCGGCCGGGCCCTGCCCCAGCGGCCTGGCACGGCGAAGCGCGTCCAGCAGGGCTGCGCCGCCGGCAGCGGCAGGGACGCACAGCCCCTCTCCCCTCCCCGTGGCCCGGATGTCGGCGAACAGCCGCGCTGCTGCCGCGCAGCTCGGCATCGACCACCAGCCCTAGCAGCGATGCCGCAGGACCGGCGGGCTGGCGATCTCCTCGTCACAGCGCTTCGCCAGGTCGTGGAGGCGCTGCCCGTTCCCGGGATGCAGCCGCTGCCGCAGGGTGAAGGCCGTCACCTCGGACGGCCCGATCACCGGGTCGATGCAGCGCGATCCATCAGCTCCGACAGGGTCTGCCGCGGGCCCTTGCCGATCACCGGCCGCCAGCTCGGTGGCGATGCGGCTCTCCGGCGCTCTCCATCCCGCCGGCGATCCGGCCCGGCATGCCGCTATCGGCAAGCCGGTCGGGGTGGCGGGTGCGGCAGAGGCGCCCTGGCCGGGCGCCTCTGCGAAAAACCGTCGGAGGGATAGGCCTGTGCCGGCAGCGTCACCGCGCGGCCAGGCTGGAGGGGGCAATCTCCGGCGCCGGGTGGGCGCGGCGCACGGCGGCCATGGCGCTCTGCCGTTCCGCGGCCACGCATTCCGCGAAAAGCACCCGGATGGCGGCGGGCGTGCTCTCGCAGCCGGCCGGGCTGCCATCGGCGCGGCCCAGCACCGCCGGCGGCGGCGAGTCACTGGCCTCGGGCACGCGGGCGGGCGGCAGCAGGGCCGGGCGCGGGGCCTGCGGCGCGCGGACCGGCAGGGCGCGCGGACGCGGCGCCGGCCGGGGCGGGGCCGCCGCCGGCTCGGCGGGGGCGCCGCTGCATTCCGGGTAGCTGGCGGTGCTCAGGCCGGGCATCTCGCAGAAGGCGGGGCGCGGCGGCGCCAGGCCAGCGCCGCGGAAGCCGCCGGCGGCCGGGTTGCCGCTGGCCGGGTTGCCGTTGACCGGCGGCGCGGCCTGGGCGGGCGGCACCGGCGGCAGGGCGTTGGGCGGCAGGCCGGCCGAGGGCACCGGCATCAGCTGCGCGGCGGTGGCGGTCTCCGGGTTGACGCCCTGGGTCAGCGCGATCGGCTGGCCGCCGTCGCGGATGCAGGGGCGGCCGATGCGGATGGCGGCAAGGCGGAAGGCCTCGACATTGCACATGATCTCGCGCGCCAGCGCCTCGTCCTTCAGGGCGGAGACGGTGAGCGCGACGTTGTTGCGCAGCTGGCATTCCTCGTCGATTGTGCTGAAGGCTCCGCCGATGCCGAAGAGCGGCATGGTGGCGCCCAGCGAGACGCCGGTGGCGCAGGGGTTCAGCCCGTAGATGTTGCCGAGGCCCAGCGCGGGCGCCTGGTGGTGGTTGCGCGGCAGGCCGTAATTGTAGATGTCGTTGCGGTAGTAGCTTTCCGTCCGCTGCACGTTCTCCTGCGCGCGGGCCGGTGGGGAAGCGAGGGTGGCGATCGCCACCCCCACCCCGAGGAAAACGCAGAAGCGTCGGATCATGCGGTTCATGGCGAGGTCTCCTGCGTTTTCCGGTCGATCGGGCTTAGTTCCAGCCGCCGTAGCGGGTGGCCTTGGCCGTGGCGCCGCCGCTGGAGGTGCTGCCGACATAGCCGTTGGAGGTCGCGCCCACGGCCTTGGTGCTGTTGTAGCTGCCCGTCCAGGCCGAGCCGCAGCCACCGCAGGTGCTGGCACCGGCGCCCTGCACCGACACGCCCGAGGTCGCGCCGATGGCGAAGCCGTGCTTGCCGCTCTCGATCGAGGAGGAGGTGGAGCCGCCCGAGGAGGCAGTGGCGGAGGACCCGCCCGCGAGAGCGGGCCCGCTCAGGGCGACGGCGGCAAAGGTGGCCAGGAGGATCTTGCGCATGGTACGTTTCCTTCGTCGTGGTTGTCGCCTGGCGTCTGCCAGGCGAGGCCGTGATGGGGCTCGCGCCCCGGCGTAGGCGACTGGCCGTCACCGTGTGACAGCGCTTGGCGGTCAGTCGCCGACCTGGTGCCGCGGCACGGCGGGCGCCGCGCGCGGGAAGCTTTCCGGCCCTTCGGCATGGGCGCGCCCGGCGCGACCCACCATGCCCGGGACCTCAGAACTTGGCCGCCACTCCCGCCGTGCTGGCAGCAGCGCTGGCCGCGGCGTTGGCCGTTGCGCTGACGGGGGCGGTGGAAGAGGCGGCGCGGCTTGCCGCAACCCGCAGCAGCACGACCTTGCCGGAGGGCGCGTCGACGATGCACGCCTCGGCCCGGGCCTGGCCCTGCGATGTTGCGGAATGAGGCCGTGGACCGGCGCTGCCGGTCAGGCTCGAGCTGGCAGCCGTCAGGCTGGCGGCGCTGGCCGCCGCCGCGACAAGGCGGAGCGTCATCCTGATCCTCCCCCGGCCCTGCTGCCGCCCGACGCGCCGCCGGCCGGGGCCGGGGCTGCATGGCAGGCGCAGGACGCCTTCTTCTTCTGTTCAGCCACGTCGTGTCGGCACGTCGTTCACGGCCGCCATCGTCAGGCGATGGCGGAAAGGCTGCGGCAGCCGCTCAGCCGAAGCCGAAGAAGCTGTCGGCCAGTCCCAGCGGCGGGACGGCATGCGGCGCCGCGTCGGCGACGGGTTCCTCCGCGGCGGGGATGAGGATGGCGCCCGGCTCGGTGGCGGGGGGCAGAGGATCCGGCAGGAGCACGACCTCGCCACCGCCCGCCTCGCCCTGCACCGGGGCGCCAGGGCCTTCGCCAGCCTCGGGCCGCTCGCCGATCGAGGCGCTGCTATGGGTGAAGACAAAGCTTTCGCCATCCGAAGATGCCGAAGCCCGCGCTTCTGCCTGGACGACCTGCCCTGGCCGGCCGCCACTGACGGAACTGCTGCTGCTGACGGTTTTCATGAATATTTTCCCCCGGTTTTCATTTCCGTCTCGTATCCATATTATTAAGCATCGAATCACTTACTGGTGGTTACACAGTTTGGTGATTTTTATTACCTGTCTGTAATGGAAATTACTGCGTAAATTCTGCAGAGGAGCAAGAGCATGGCGCCGGGTACTGGAATTCGCATCGCGATGCTGGTGGTCCTTCCCACCCTCGGCCTGCCGGATGCCGCCGCCGCGGCGACGACAACCGGCTGCGGCGGCAGGACCAGCCAGGGGCGGTCCTTCTGCAGCGTCTCCTGTGGGGGCGAGACACGGCAGCAGAGCTGCGGCGACGGCCAGGTCTGCGAATGCCGCTGCGGCCCGTCCCGGCCGCAATGCCGCTGCCGGCCGATCGGCGCCGGCGCGCTGCAGGAGGGACGGCGCGAGGGCGCGCGGTCCGCCGGAGGAAGCGGGCAGCAGGCTCTGGAACGAAAAACCCCGCCGGCGCTGCAGGCGCCGGCGGGGCTCAGGATGTCGCCCTGAGGGGGCCTTGCCGTCAGGCCGCGACCTGCAGCCCCTCGGCCTGGCGGCGGACCATGTCCTGGTAGGGACCCGGGCGGCGCATGAGCAGCTCGGGCGCGCCATCCTGGATCACCTGGCCGCCTTCCATGACGACGATGCGGTCGAAGTTGGTCAGTGTCGCCAGGCGGTGGGCCACGGCGATCACCGTGCGGCCCTGCATCAGCCCGTCCAGCGCCTTCTGCACCTCGGCCTCCGACTCCGAGTCGAGGGCCGAGGTCGCCTCGTCCAGCAGCAGGATCGGCGCGTTCTTCAGCAGGGCGCGGGCGATCGCCAGGCGCTGGCGCTGGCCGCCGGACAGCTTGGCGCCGCGGTCGCCGACGATGGTCTCGAAGCCCTCGGGCAGCGCCTCGATGAACTCGCGGCAGCGGGCGGCCTCGGCGGCGGCCAGCACTTCCTCGTCGGTCGCGTCGGGGCGGGCGTAGCGGATGTTCTCCAGCACGGTGCGATGGAACAGCGCCACGTCCTGCGGCACCACGGCGATGGTGTCGGCCAGGCTCTCGCGGGTCGCTTCCGCGATGTCCTGGCCGTCGATGGTCACCGCGCCCCCCTGCGGCGCCGCATGGCGCTGCAGCAGGGTCAGCAGCGTCGACTTGCCGGCGCCCGAGCGGCCGACCACGCCGACCTTCTGGCCGGGCTGGATGTCGAGCTCCAGGCCGCGCAGCACGGGGGCCGCGTCCTCGGGGGCCGAGGGATAGCGGAAGGTGATGTTCTGGAAGACCACATGGCCGCCCTTGGGGGCCAGGGCATGGGCGTTCTCGGCATCCGGCAGGTCATGCGGCACCAGCAGGGCCACCAGCGCCTCGCGCATGCGGGCGATGTACTGGGTCAGGTCGACCAGCGCCATGGCCAGGTCGCGGGAGGCGTGCAGGATGGTGAAGCCGAGCGTGCAGACCAGCACGATGTCGCCGGTGGTGGCGCGGCCGAGCTGCCACAGATGCACCACCCAGCCCAGCAGCATGGCGGTCAGCACGGCGGTGGCCACGCCATGCACCAGGCGCAGCTTCTCGAGGTAGCGCAGGCTGGCGCGGCGGGCGCCCGATTCGGCGGCCAGGGCGCCGTCCAGGCGCAGCGCCTCGCGGCCGAAGGCGCCGAAGGCGCGGACCAGGGAGAAATTCTGCACGACATCGACCAGCTGGCCGTCGACGGTGGCGGCGCGGCTGGCGAAGCGGTCATGCAGCCCCTCGCCCTTGCGGCCCAGCCAGGCGACGCCGATGGCCAGCGTCGCCGCGGCCAGCACCAGGCAGCCCGCCATCAGCGGGTCGACGCTGGCCAGGAAGCCGATGGCCAGCACCACGGCGACCGCCGGCGGCACGGTGTGCCAAGTGAAGTTCTGCAGCACGGTGAAGCCGGCGGTGCCGGTCGCGCTGATCCGGCTGGCCAGCGTCCCGGCCGAGCGGTTAGCGAAGAAGCCAGGCGAATGGCCGGACAGGTGGCGGAACAGCTCGGCGCGCATGTTCGCCGTCACCTTGGGGAAGCGGTCGGCCGCGATCCAG
Organism: Teichococcus deserti; assembly: GCF_001982615.1. Lineage (GTDB taxonomy): Bacteria > Pseudomonadota > Alphaproteobacteria > Acetobacterales > Acetobacteraceae > Pseudoroseomonas > Pseudoroseomonas deserti. Next base: position 8,018 of record NZ_MLCO01000209.1, read on the forward strand.
CCGCCGACGCGCCACAGCAGGTTATCGGCGGCGATGATGCCGGCCAGGATGGCGAAGGCGGTCCAGACCGCCGCCATGCTGGCCGAGCCCGGCCCGCCCGACAGCGTGTCGATCAGGTGCTTCACCGCGTAGTTGGAGCCGACGGAGCAGCCGACCGCGCCGAGCACCGCCAGCATCACCGCCGCATGGCCACCGGCCCAGGGACGGATGTGACGGAACAGGAAGCCGACCGGGCGCCGGGCGAGGCGCAGCAGATCAGTCGAGTCGTCGCGCATCGGGGGGTCGCTCCTTCGTCTCTGGCGCACATGCTCGTGAGGGCATGCTGCAGCCGCGTTCATGCAGAGAGAACACCCGCATCAAGACGAAAACGTGGCGAAGTTTGCCTGAACCCTACCTCAATCCGCTGCGAGTGTTCGCTCAGTGGCAAGCCCCAGCGGCAAGCCATCTTGGCAAACCCAGAGGGCTGCCGCCGGCCGCACAGGCCGGGGCAATTACCCAGGAGATCCGACCCGATGCGTATCGCGCAGATCGCTCCCCTGACCGAAGCCGTGCCCCCGAAGCTCTATGGCGGCACCGAGCGAATCGTCTCCTACATCACCGAGGAGCTGGTCGAGATGGGCCATGAGGTGACGCTGTTCGCCTCCGGCGACTCGATCACCAAGGCGACGCTGGCCGCCGGCAGCCAGAAGGCGCTGCGGCTCGACCCCTCGGTGCGTGACGCCAACGCGCCGCTGGCGGTCATGCTGGAGCAGGTCTATCGCCGCCGGCACGAATTCGACCTGCTGCACTTCCACCTGGACTACCTGCCCTTCTCGCTGTTCTCGCGGCAGAGCGTGCCCTTCGTGACCACGCTGCACGGCCGCCTCGACCTGCCGGAGCTGCAGCCGGTCTTCGACACCTTCACCCAGGCGCCGGTGGTGTCGATCTCGAACGACCAGCGCCGGCCGCTGCCGCAGGCGAACTGGGCGGGCAACATCTATCACGGCCTGCCGGAGAAGCTCCTGACGCCGCGGGCCGACGTGACCCCGGGCTACCTCGCCTTCCTCGGCCGCATCGCGCCCGAGAAGCGCTGCGACCGGGCGATCGAGATCGCCATCGCCACCAACACGCCGCTGAAGATCGCGGCCAAGGTGGACCGCGTCGACGTCGACTACTTCGAGACCAAGATCAAGCCGATGCTGGCGCATCCGCTGATCGAGTTCATCGGCGAGATCGACGAGACCCAGAAGCCGGGCTTCCTGTCGGGCGCCATCGGCCTGGTCACCCCGATCGACTGGCCGGAGCCTTTCGGCCTGGTGATGATCGAGGCCATGGCCTGCGGCACGCCGGTCATCGCCTTCCGCCACGGCTCGGTGCCCGAGGTGATCGACGAGGGCGTCACCGGCTTCGCGGTGGAGAGCATGGCCGAAGCCATCGCCGCCGTGCCGCGGCTGAAGACCCTGTCCCGCGACGCCGTCCGCGCCCGCTTCGAGCAGCGCTTCACCGCGCGGCGGATGGCCGAGGATTACGTCGCGCTCTATGAGCGGCTGTCGAACCCGGCGCTGAAGCTGGCGGCGGAGTAAGACAAAGGGGGCCGGGTCCTGAAGGATCCGGCCTTTTTTAGGCATCTTCTTTTTCTGAAGAAAAAGAAGCAAAAAGACTTCTATCAGTTTGGCGTCCCACTTCAGGCCATCAGCGGGACAATAAATTAATAAAAATTTTTTGGTTCTTTTTTTATAAAAAAGAACATCTTCCCTTATCTGCTTAAAACCACCCAAGCCATTCCCTCTGCCGAGGCCTTGGCGCTCGACTTCTGCTGCGCCACTTCCGCCAGCAGCTGATCCGGCGCGCAGCCCGGCCGCCCGGCCGGGATTTCCAGCACCGCCGCCGAGCAGCGCAGCAGCGGGAAGTCGCGCAGCCGCCCGTCGCGGTCCTTGCCCGGCACCAGCCCCGCGGCGCGCTCGGCGGGCGTGTAGAAATTCACCACCGAGGCCGCGAAGTCGCCCAGCAGGCTGGACAGCCGCGCCCGCAGCTCGGCCGGCGCCGGGCCGGAGACGCCGGCGAAGAAGTCGTCGCCGCCGATATGGCCGATGAAGACGCCCTCGCCTTCCGGGAAATGCCGGCGCAGCGCCTCCGCGAAGAGGGTGATGGCGCGGTCGCCGTTGAGGAAGCCGTAGCGGTCGTTGAACGGCTTGAAGTGGTCGAAGTCGAAATAGCAGAGGTAGCGCGCCGCCTCCGACCGCACCGAGGCGGCGGCGGCATGGGCGGCCACCGACAGGTTGCCGGGCAGCCGGGTCAGCGGGTTCTGGTCCAGCGCCAGGCGCAGCCGCTTCTCGTGCAGCAGCCCGACCAGGGCCGAGGCCGAGATCAGCCCGACATAGCGCCCGCCATCCTGCAGCAGGATGCCCTCGCAGCCCGGAGGCGCGCCGGCATAGACCTGCAGCAGCGTGTCGGCATCGGCATGGATGCTGGCCACCGGGCAGGGCACCAGGAAGGGCTCCAGCGCGCTGACCACGTTGCGGTTGCTCAGCAGGTCGCGGCCGAAGCGGCCATAGATGAAGGGGCGAAGGTCGCGCTCGCGGATGACGCCCTGCGGCGCACCGGTGGCGTCGACCACCGGGATGACCGAGCGGTCGGGCTCGCGGCGCAGGATCTCGAAGGCGCGCTCGACATGGTCGGTGCGGACCAGCGCCGGCAGCCGCTCGACCGCGGCCAGCAGCAGCTCGCTGTCGCCGGCCTGGGCGCGGCGGCGGTGCTCCTCCACGGTCGCCTGCATCAGCCCGGCATAGGCGGCGCGGATGGTGGCCGGGTCGGTGTCGGGACGGGCGACGTAATAGCCCTGGATCAGCTCGCACCCCAGCGCGCGGGCGGCCAGGAAATCGTCCTCGGTCTCGACGCCCTCGGCCACCACGCGCAGGCCCAGCATGCGGGCCAGGCCGGCGACATGGCTGACGAAGACCCGCCGGCGGCTGTCGCGCGCCAGGCCGGAGACCAGGAAGCGGTCGATCTTCACGTAGTCGACGCCGCCCTCGAAGAGCAGCCGCGTCTCTGCCCGGCCGCGGCCGAAGTCGTCGGCGGCAAAGCGGATGCCCTGGGCGCGGCAGGCGGCGCGGAGCGCCGCGAAGCCGGGCAGCGCCGGGGCGTCCAGCCGCTCCGACAGTTCGACGCAGAGGCAGGAGCCGGGCAGGCCGGCCGCCTGCAGCGCGGCGGCCAGGCCGGCGATCAGGCCGCCCGCCTCCGGCCCTGCCATGGCGCGGCCGTCGAGATTGAGGAACAGGCGGCGCCGGCCGGCATCGGGGATGGCGACGAAGGCGGCGACGGCCTTCTGGTGCAGCAGCCGCTCCATCGCCGGCAGCACGCCCTCCAGCGCGGCATGGTCCAGCAGGGCGCAGGGCGAGGCGAAGCCGAGCGCATCGTAGCCGCGCATCAGCGCCTCGACGCCGTAGAGGCTGCCGGTGTGGCTGTCGACGATCGGCTGCAGCGCGCAGTGCAATGCCTGCCCTGCCTGCCGCAGCAGCGCCTCGCCGGCCGCCGGGAAGGGCGGCGCCGCCCCGCCCGACGCCAGGCTGGGCGCGGGGCCGAGCGCCGTGCCGAACTGGGCCGGCGGCAGGAGGAGGGTATGCGGCAGAGGGCACCTTTGGGGCGGAGGGCAGCAGACTGGCTAGGCCCAGGGTGTTGCCGGCCGGTTAACCTATTGATGAAGCATTTGTGTCGGCCCGGATCCCTTCGCCAAGCGCGGCCCGCGCCGCGGCGATGGCGCCGTCGATGGCGGCGCGGGCCTGCGGGCTGTTGCGCCAGCAGGTCGCGCCCAAGCGGGCGGCGATCAGGGCGTTGACGGCGGCGGGCTCCTGCCGCGCCAGCAGGGCCAGGCTGTCGAGGCCGGCCTGCTCCAGCCGGGCGAGAACGGTGGGGCCGACGCCCTTCACCGCCAGCAGCCTGGCGCGCGCCTCGGGGTCGAACGGCATCGCTCTCGCATCCCTTCCGCTTTGATTCCGACCGCCGCTTGCCCTATGTGCTTCGGCGCGGCGGGCCTTGTCCTCCTCCGCCCCCGTTTGCCGCCGGAAGCTCATGACCAATACCCCGCTGTCCCGTATCCGCAACTTCTCGATCATCGCGCATATCGACCATGGCAAGTCGACGCTGGCCGACCGGCTGATCCAGGCCACCGGCGCCATCGCGCTGCGTGACATGAAGGAGCAGATGCTCGACAGCATGGAGCTCGAGCAGGAGCGCGGCATCACCATCAAGGCGGCCTCCGTCCGCCTGGACTACAAGGCGAAGGACGGCCAGGACTACGTCCTGAACCTGATGGACACGCCGGGCCATGTCGACTTCGCCTATGAGGTCAGCCGCAGCCTGGCCGCCTGCGAGGGGTCGCTGCTGGTGGTCGACGCCTCCCAGGGCGTCGAGGCGCAGACCCTGGCCAATGTCTACCAGGCGATCGACGCGCATCACGAGATCGTCCCGGTCCTGAACAAGATCGACCTGCCGGCCGCCGAGCCGGAGCGGGTCAAGCAGCAGATCGAGGACGTCATCGGCCTCGACGCCTCGGACGCGGTGGAGATCAGCGCCAAGTCCGGCCTGAACATCGAGGGCGTGCTGGAGGCGATCGTCACCCGCCTGCCCGCCCCGCAGGGCGACCCGAACGCGCCGCTGAAGGCGCTGCTGGTCGACAGCTGGTACGACCCCTACCTCGGCGTGATCATCCTGATCCGGGTGAAGGACGGCTCGATCCGCAAGGGCCAGAAGATCCGCTTCATGGCCGAGGGCACCACCCAGACGGTCGACAGCGTCGGCGTCTTCCGCCCGAAGATGGTGCCGGTCGACTACCTGGGCCCGGGCGAGATGGGCTATCTCAACGCCGCCATCAAGACGGTCGCCGAGACCAATGTCGGCGACACCATCACCGACGACCGCAACCCCGCGGCCGAGCCGCTGGCGGGCTTCAAGCCGTCCATCCCGGTGGTCTGGTGCGGCCTCTACCCGGTCGATGCGGATGATTTCGAGAAGCTGCGCGAATCGCTGGGCAAGCTGCGGCTGAACGACGCCTCCTTCCATTTCGAGGCGGAGAGCTCGGCGGCGCTGGGCTTCGGCTTCCGCTGCGGCTTCCTGGGCCTGCTGCATCTGGAGATCATCCAGGAGCGGCTGAGCCGTGAGTTCGACCTCGACCTGATCGCGACGGCGCCGTCCGTCGTCTACAAGCTGACCGACAACAAGGGCGTCACCGCCGACCTGCACAACCCGGCCGACATGCCGGACCCGACGCTGATCGACAGCATCCAGGAGCCCTGGATCAAGGCGACCATCATGGTGCCGGACGAGCATCTGGGCTCGATCCTGACGCTCTGCTCGGAGCGGCGCGGCCAGCAGGTCGAGCTGACCTATGTCGGCAACCGCGCCATGGCGGTCTATCGCCTGCCGCTGAACGAGGTGGTCTTCGACTTCTACGACCGCCTGAAGAGCGTCAGCCGCGGCTACGCCTCCTTCGACTACCAGATGGACGGCTATGACGAGGGCGACCTGGTCAAGATTTCCATCCTGGTGAACAACGAGCCGGTCGATGCGCTGTCCTTCATGGCGCATCGCAGCCAGGCCGAGCGCCGCGGCCGCAGCATCTGCGAGAAGCTGAAGGAGCTGATTCCCCGGCAGCTGTTCAAGATCCCCATCCAGGCGGCGATCGGCGGCCGGGTGATCGCGCGCGAGACCATTTCCGCCATGTCGAAGGACGTCACCGCCAAGTGCTATGGCGGCGACATCAGCAGAAAGAGAAAACTCCTCGACAAGCAGAAGGAGGGCAAGAAGCGCATGCGGCAGTTCGGCAAGGTCGAGATCCCGCAGAGCGCCTTCATCGCCGCCCTCAAGATGGACAGCTGAGTGGCGAAGGCCGCCCTCCTCGGTCCCGACATCCTGCTGGCGCTGGCGGTTTTCTACTGGCCGGGCGCCCTGCTGGTGCTGCTGACGCTGGCGGTGATCGGCCTGCCCTGGCGCCGCACCCTGCCCGGCCGGCTGGCGCTGGCCACCGGCCTGGGCGGCACCTTCCTCCTCGCCGCGCTGGTGATCGACCTGTCGCGCTGAGGCGCTGTCCTGGCCGATCGTTGCCCGACCAAAAAAAGCCGCGCGTCGCGGTTGACGCGCCCCCCCGGGACTCCGCCAGATAGCGGAATAATTAAATTCCCGGGAGAATCGGTCGAGATGTTGCGACGCAGCCTGATGGCCCTGCTGGCCGCCGCCTTCCTGGCGCCCGCCGCCGCCACGAAGACCGCGCATGCGCAGGGCGCCGCCTTCCCGCAGCGGACCATCAATATCATCGTGCCCTTCGCCGCCGGCGGCCCGACCGACACGGTGACCCGCCTGGTGGCCGAGGTGATGGGCCGCGACCTGGGCCAGACCGTGGTGGTGGAGAATGTCGGCGGCGCCGGCGGCACGCTGGGCGCGGCCCGCGTCGCCCAGGCCCGCCCCGATGGCTACACCCTGCTGCTGCACCATATCGGCATGGGCACCACGCCGACCCTGTACCGCCGCCTGTCCTACGACCCGGTGGGCGGCTTCGAGACCATCGGCCTGGTCACCGCGGTGCCGATGACCATCATCGGCCGCAAGGACATCCAGGCGAACAACCTGGCCGAGCTGGTGGCCCTGGTCCGCCGCGACCAGGTCAAGATCAACTACGCCAATGCCGGCATCGGCGCGGCCAGCCATCTCTGCGGCCTGCTGCTGCAGAAGGCGATCGACGCGCCGATGACCACCGTGCCCTATCGCGGCACCGGCCCGGCCATGACCGACCTGATCGCCGGCACCGTCGACCTGATGTGCGACCAGACCACCAACACCACCAGCCATATCCGCGCCGGCGCGGTGCGCGCCTTCGCCGTCACCACGGCGCAGCGCCTGCCCTCGCTGCCCGAACTGCCGACGGCGGCCGAGGCCGGGCTGCCGGGGATGGAGGTGACGGTGTGGCACGGCCTCTACTCGCCGAAGGGCACGCCAGCCGAGATCAACACCCGCCTGTCCCGCGCGCTGCAGGTGGCGCTGCGCGACGAGCGGCTGATCCAGCGCTTCGCCGATCTCGGCACCGCGCCGGTCGCGCAGAACGAGGCGACGCCCGAGGCGCACCGCGCCTTCTGGCAGGCCGACATCGCCAAGTGGCGCCCGGTGATCCAGGCCGCCGGCCAATACGCCGACTGAGCCCTGATCGCCTGATGCCGCCGCCGGCGCATCTTGTGCTGGCGGCGCGGCGCGCACCCCCTTGTGCGCGCCGTGGCAAACGCGCATGGAGGGCCATGCTCCTCGCGTTCCGCCCGCTGCACGGGAAGGCATGACCGGCCGGGCGCCGCCGCGGAGCCCGACGGTCCGCCTGCATCTGATGATGCTGGCCCTGGCCGCGCTGCTGCCGGCCTGGGGCCTGGGCTTCCATGTCGCCGGCCAGGTGGCCGATGCCGAGCGCGCGCGGCTGGTCGCCCAGGCGCGCGAGACGGTGCAGGACCTGGCCTTCAGCCTGGAGCGCGAGATCCTCAACATGCGCGGCGAGCTGGCGGCGCTGGCCGCCTCGCCGGCGCTGCGCGAGCGCGACCTGGCCACCTTCTTCGCCGAGGCCCGCGCCCTGCCGCTGCAGCGCGACGCCCAGCTGCGCCTGACCGACCGCCAGGGCACGCTGCTGGCCGATACCGGCCAGCCCTTCCCGCCGCCCGAGGGCCATGGCGCCATGCGCCAGCCGCCGCACGCCCCCGGCATCTCCAACCTGATCCCCTCGGCCAATCCGGCGCGGCCCTTCCGCATCGACCTGACCCAGGAAGTGCGCAGCCCGCCGCAGGGCGATGGCGGCAACGGCACCGCCGCCCCGGCGCTGCTGCTGACCGCCAGCACCGATCCCGCGCGCCTCTGGGCCGCGCATCTGAAGCGCGCCAACCTGCCGGAGACCTGGATCGCCGCGCTGTATGACGGTGACGGCCGCCAGGTCACCCGCATGCCGCCGCGCCCCGAGCTGGTCGGCGCGCTGCGCCCCGAGGACGGCGCCGTCGCCCAGGCGATGAGCAGCAGCGCGCTGCGCGGCTGGGCGCGCAACCAGTCGGCCGACGAGGAGCCGCTCTACACCGTCTGGCAGCGTGTCGGCGGCACGCCCTGGATGGTGCTGGTGGCGATGCCGGCCGACATGCTGGATGGCGCGCTGTGGCGGGCGCTGGCGCCGGTGCTGGTGGCCGGCGCCCTGCTGCTGGCCGGCTTCACCGCCATGCTGGCCTTCTGGACCGACCGCCGCATCGCCGTGCCGCTGGCCCGCCTCGGCCGCATGGCCCAGGCCTTCGGCACCGGCGCCGCCCTGCCCGGCTTCCCCGCCACCCGGCTGCGCGAGATCGACGCCGCCGCCGAGGCGCTGCAGGCCGCGGGCCAGGAGCGCGAGCGGCTGGAGGCCGAGCGCATCGCGCTCACCGCCCGGCTGCAGACCGTGCTGGAAAGCACCACCGACTGCGTGCTGGTGCTCGATGGCGGCGGGCTGCTGCGCTACCTGAACGGCCGGGCCGCGCTGCTGGCCGGCGGGCAGCAGGGCATCGGCCGGCCGCTGGCCGAGACCTTCCCCGGCTGGGATGCCGGCCCCTTCGGCGCCGCCTGCCAGGCTGCCGCCCGCCAGGGCCTGTCGCAGAGCGTCACCGCCTTCCACCCGGCGCTGGGCCGCTGGATCTCGGCCGATGTCTACCCCTCCAGCGAGGGCATCACCCTGTTCTTCCGCGACGTCAGCGACGAGCGCGCGGCGCAGGTGGCCTTGCGCGAGTCGGAGGCGCGGCTGAAGGCGGTGCTGGACAATGTCTCGGTCGGCGTGCTGCTGGCCGAGGCGCCCAGCGGCCGGCTGCTGCTTGGCAACCGGCGCCTGGCCGAGATGCTGCGCGGGCCGATCAGCCTGTCGCGCGGCATCGAGGATTACGGCCAGGACTGGGAGGCCTACCACGCCGATGGCAGCCGGGTCGCCAGCGAGGATTTTCCTCTGAGTCGCGCCTTGCGCGACGGCGTCCCCGCCAGCGGCGAGTACCAGTTCCGCGCCGGCGACGGCAGCTTCATCTGGATCCGCGTCTCCGGCGCGCCGGTGCGCGACGCCCGCGCCCAGGTCACCGGCGCCGTCGTGGCGCTGACCGACATCGACGCCGAGCGCCGCGCCGCCGCGAAGCTGCAGGACAGCGAGCTGCGCTTCCGCATCCTGGCCGAGGCGATCCCGCAGATCGTCTGGTCGGCCACGCCCGACGGCCAGATCGACTACATCAACCCGCGCCTGCAGGACTTCACCGGGCTGACGCCGGCGCGCGCGCCAGGCGCGCTGGGACAGCTGGTGCATCCGGCCGACCAGCGCTCGACCTTTCGCCGCTGGCAGCGTGCGCTGCGCCGGGCCCGGCCCTTCGCCGCCGAGCTGCGGCTGAAGCGCCCCGAGGGCGGCTGGCGCTGGTGCGTGGTCCGCGCCCTGCCTGCCTTCGACCAGGAGCGCCAGGTCACCCGCTGGATCGGCGCGGTGACCGATGTCTCCGAGCTCGCCGAGGCGCGCGAGGCGCTGTCCCGCCAGGTCGCGGCCCAGGCCGCCTCGCGCGAGGCGGCGGTGCAGGCGGCGGCGGCGCTGGCCGCCTCGGAAAGCCGCTTCCGCCGCTTCGCCGAGGCCAGCCCCGACGTGATGTGGATGCGCGACCCGGCCGGCACCCAGCCCGAATTCGTCAGCCCCGCCTTCGAGCGGATCTGGGGCATCGCCCGCGAGCGGCTGGTGGAGAATCCCGGCCTCTGGCTCGAATCGATCCACCCGGCCGATCGTGACCGGGTCGCCGCCGCCTGGGCCCAGGCGGCGCGCGACGGCAATTTCGACGCCGAATACCGCATCCTGCGCCCCGACGGGGTGATGCGCTGGATCCGCGACATCGGCTTCCCGATGCTGGACGCGCAAGGCACCATGGTGCGCCGCGGCGGGCTGGCGCGCGACGTCAGCGCCGCCAAGGCCAGCGAGGCGCGCCAGCTGCTGCTGCTGGGCGAGCTGAACCACCGGGTGAAGAACACCCTGGCGACGGTGCATTCGCTGGCGCTGCAGACGGCGCGCACCGCCGGCAGCGCGGCCGACGCCATGCCGCGCTTCCTGAACGATTTCCAGGCGCGGCTGCTGACTTTGTCGCGCGGACATGATCTGCTGACGGCGCGCACCTGGCGCGGCGCGTCGATGGAGGATATCGCCCGGGCGGCACTGGCGCCCTGGCAGGTGGAAGACGGGCCGGACGGCACGGCAAGGCTGTCGCTGACCGGCCCCTCGGTCTGGCTGGCGCCGCGCCAGGCGCTGGGACTGGCCTTGGCGATGCACGAACTCGCGACCAACGCCACAAAGCACGGGGCTCTTTCCTGCGCGGAAGGGCGGGTGGTGGTAACCTGGCACGGCACGACGGAAGGGCTGGTCAGGCTGGATTGGCGGGAGGAAAACGGCCCGCCGGTCAAAGGAGTGCCGAGCCGGCGCGGCTTCGGCAGCCGGATGCTTGAACGAGGCCTGCCAGCCGAGCTCGGCCCCGGCTCGGCCGTGGAACTGGACTACGCGGCCGATGGCTTCCGGGCGAGCATCCGCTTCCGCCCCGTCAGCGGACCGCAGGTTGAAGAGGAGACCGCATGAGCGGACTGAACGGCCGGCGCATCCTGGTCGTGGAAGATGAGGCGCTGATCGCGATGCTGGTCGAGGACGCCCTGATGGAAGCCGGCGCCACCGTGCTCGGCCCGGCCGCGACGGTGGAAGAAGCCCTGGCGCTGTTCGAGAGCGAACACCCGGAAGCCGCCGTGCTGGATATCAACCTCGCCGGCCAGGCCTCCATCCCGGTCGCCGACCGGCTGGTGCAAAGCTCGATCCCCTTCGTCGTCGCCACCGGCTACGGCGCCGCCGGCCTGCCCGAGCGCCACCGCAACGTGCCGGTGCTCGCCAAGCCCTACGACCCGCGCGACCTCATCGCGGCTCTCGAGAAGATCTGCGGGTAAAGAGAAGGCAGGGTAGGCCAGGGGAATGAATTCCCCTGGACCCCTTCTTTTTTCTGTTCACCGGCCGTTTGACGGCCAGCACCCTGGCCGCGGCCACACCCGGGCAGCACGGCAGGACGCATTTTCATAAAAAAACAGCGCGCCCTCACAAGTCGCGCTGTTGCCGGGCCGGGCCACGTACTGTCTCCACGTGGACACGGCAGTCACCCCAGAAAAAAAGAAGGGGGTCTGGGGGAATTCATTCCCCCAGCCTGCCAAGCCCTTCGCGTCAGGCCGCCTTCAGCACCCGCCCCGCAACCGCGTCGAGCTTCGCCATCAGCGCCGGATCGCGCTTCTCGGGCGCCGTGACGATCGCGTGCTCCAGGGCGCGGTCGCAGCCGGCGGGGCAGGCGCCGCGGGGCTTGCCGAGCATCGGGATCACCGCCTTGACCAGCTGCTTGGCGCGGTCGGCATTGGCCAGCATGACCTTCACCACCGCGTCCACGGTCACCGCGTCATGGCCGGGGTGCCAGCAGTCGAAATCGGTGACCATGGCGACGGTCGCGTAGCAGAGCTCCGCCTCGCGGGCGAGCTTGGCTTCCGGCATGTTGGTCATGCCGATCACGTCGCAGCCCCAGGCGCGGTACAGCTCGGATTCGGCCTTGGTCGAGAATTGCGGCCCTTCCATCACCAGGTAGGTGCCGCCGCGCTTGTAGGGCAGCTCGATCTGGCGGGCGGCTTCCTCCACCGCGTCGCCGAGCCGCGGGCAGACCGGGTGGGCGACCGAGACATGCGCCACGCAGCCGGTCTCGAAGAAGGACTTCTGCCGGGCGAAGGTGCGGTCGATGAACTGGTCGACGATGACGAAGCGGCCCGGCTCCAGGTCGCCGTTCAGCGAGCCGACGGCGGAGAGGGAGAGGATCTCGGTGACGCCGGCGCGCTTCAGCACGTCGATGTTGGCGCGGTAGTTCAGCGCCGAGGGGGGCACGCGGTGGCCGCGGCCATGGCGCGGCAGGAAGACGCAGCGCACGCCGTCGAGGCGGCCGAAGAGCAGCTCGTCCGAGGCCTCGCCCCAGGGGCTCTCCACCCGCTTCCACTGGCGGTCCTCGAGGCCGTCGATGTCATAGAGGCCGGAGCCGCCGATCAGGCCGATGACGGGTTCGAAGGTGTCGCTCATGGATGGGGTTCTCCGGAATGGCAAAGGCCGCCCGGAGGCGGCCCTTGGTAGAGGTCGGCACGCGGGCGGCGTAGTCGCTTCAGTGGACGTCGGCCCAGATCTTCCGCTTCACGGCATAGGTCAGGCCGCCCAGGACGATGAGGAACAGGATGATGCGGATGCCCATGGCACGCCGCGTCTCCAGCTCCGGCTCCGCCGCCCAGGCCAGGAAGGTGGTCACGTCGCGGGCCATCTGGTCGACCGTGGCGCGGGTGCCATCGCCATACTGCACCTGGCCGTCGCTGTTCAACGGCGGCGCCATGGCAATCTGATGACCGGGGAAATACTTGTTGTAGTGCATCCCCTCCATGACGGTGATGCCGGCCGGCGGCGGATCCTCGTAGCCGACCAGCAGCGCATGGATGTAGTTGCCGCCGCCGGGCCGGGCCTTGGCGATCACCGACAGGTCGGGCGGCAGGGCGCCGTTGTTGGCGGCGCGGGCGGCGGCGTCGTTGGCGAAGGGGCGGCGGAAGCGGTCCGAGGCGCGGCCGGGGCGCTCGAACATCTCGCCGTTGTCGTTCGGCCCGTCGGGGATCTGGTAGGAGGCGGCGATGGCGGCGACCTCCGCCTCGGACAGGCCGATGTCGCGCAGGTTGCGGTAGGACAGCAGATGCGCCGCGTGGCAGGCCGAGCAGACTTCCTTGTAGACTTGGAAGCCGCGCTGCAGCGCGCCGCGGTCGAAGGTGCCGAGCATGCGGTCGTGCTGGAAGCGCGCATCCGGGATGGCCACGCTGCCCTCCGCGGCCTGGGCGGCGGGCACGGCGAGACCGAGAGCCAGCGGGCTGAGCGCCAGGGCGGCGGCGAGCGCCGCGCCCTTCAAGCCGTTGAGCATGGCGGCTTTACCAGTCGTCAGCACCCGCATCACGCCTTCTCCATCGGCTTGGCCGCGGCGCCGCCGGGCAGGGGTCCCCCGCCGCGCAGCACGGCGCGGCTGATGCTTTCCGGCAGCGGCAGCGGCCGTTCGATCTTGCCGAGCAGGGGCAGGATCACCAGGAAGTAGGCGAAGTAGTAGGCGGTCGAGAGGCGCGAGATGACGACGTAGAGGCCCTCGGCCGGCTTGCCGCCCGCCCACATCAGGACGAAGAAATTCACCGTCCAGAGCAGGAACAGCCACTTGGCGATCGGGCGGAAGCGCATCGAGCGCACCGGCGAGCGGTCGAGCCAGGGCAGCACGAAGAGCACGGCGATAGCGCCGAACATCATCAGCACGCCGCCCAGCTTGTTCGGGACCGCGCGGAGGATCGCGTAGAAGGGCAGGAAGTACCATTCCGGCACGATATGCGCGGGCGTCGAGAGCGGGTTGGCCGGGATGTAGTTGTCCGGGTGGCCCAGGTAGTTCGGCGTGAAGAAGACCAGGAAGGCGAAGACGATCAGGTAGACGACGATGCCGACGCTGTCCTTGATCGTGTAGTAGGGGTGGAACGGCAGCGTGTCCTGCGGGCCCTTCGGCTCGATGCCGAGCGGGTTGTTGGAACCCGTGATGTGCAGCGCCGCGACGTGGAGGAAGACCACGCCGGTGATCACGAAGGGCAGCAGGTAGTGCAGGCTGAAGAAGCGGTTCAGGGTCGGGTTGTCGACCGAGAAGCCGCCCCAGAGCAGCGTCACGATGCTGTTGCCGACCAGCGGAATGGCCGAGAACAGGTTGGTGATGACGGTCGCGCCCCAGAAGGACATCTGGCCCCAGGGCAGCACGTAGCCCATGAAGGCGGTGGCCATCATCAGCAGGAAGATGACGACGCCGAGGATCCAGAGGAGCTCGCGCGGCTTCTTGTAGGAGCCGTAATACATGCCGCGCCAGACATGGATGAGGACCACGATGAAGAACATCGAGGCGCCGTTCATGTGGACGTAGCGGATCAGCCAGCCGTAGTTCACGTCGCGCATGATGCGCTCGACGCTGTCGAAGGCCAGGCTGGTATGGGCGGTGTAGTTCATCGCCAGGAAGATGCCGGTGGCGATCATGATCATCAGGTTGATCATGGCCAGCGCGCCGAAATTCCAGAAGTAGTTGAAATTCCGCGGAGTCGGGAAGGTCCCGTACTCCTTCTGCATCATGGTGAAGACCGGCATGCGCTGGTCGATCCAGCGCACGACGGGGTTGGTGAAGCTGCTCTCGTGCAGACCGGATGCCATGGGGGTGCGGTCCTCAGCCGATGCGAATCTGGGTGTCGGACGTGAAATTGTATTCCGGCACGGTCAGGTTGGCCGGCGCGGGCCCGCGGCGGATGCGCCCCGAGGTGTCGTAATGGCTGCCGTGGCAGGGGCAGAACCAGCCGCCGAAATCGCCGCGCGCGTCGGTCGGCTTCTGGCCGAGCGGCACGCAGCCCAGATGGGTGCAGACGCCGAGCACGACGAGCCAGGGCTCGCGCTGGACGCGGGCGCTGTCCGGCTGCGGGTCGCGCAGCTCGCCCAGCGGCACGGCCTTGGCCTCGGTGATCTCGGCGCCCGTGCGATGGCGGACGAAGACCGGCTTGCCGCGCCACATGACGGTGACCGCCTGGCCCTCGGCGATATGGCCCAGCGGCACGTCGGTGCTGGCCAGGGCGAGCACGTCCTTGGCCGGGTTCATCGAATGGATGAACGGCCAGACGATGGCGCCCACGCCGACCGCGGCGAAGGAGCCTGCGACCAGTTTCAGGAAGTCACGCTTCGTCCCCTGGTCGGGCCCATGATCGCCACCCCCCTGGGTCTGTCCCAGCTCGGGGGCACTGCTCGGCGCAAGCGTTTCGGCCATGCCTCATCGTCCCTCTTGGCGGCCGCCCCGGTGCCTGGCAGGCAGGCCGGCCGCTAACTCCCTATTGTCCGCCACCGCGGAGACACAGGCCAAGCGCGTTGCCGCGCTGCAATCCATGCGCCGGCGCCATATAAGGGCAGCTTCGACAGGGTGGCAATCGCTGCGCACCCGGCATGGTGACATCTTTCAATCGCCAAGTCCGCGTCGGCCAGGCTTCGCATGATGCGGCGCAGCGCGGCGCGGGGCGCAGCGGCGCTTGCCCCGCCTGCCCCGGCGCGCTAGCGCGGGTCCTCGCCGGGCGCGCCAAGGGGCTGCGCCGCCTTGCCGGGATCCGCGCCATGACCGACCCTTCCGCTCTCGCCCCTGCCCCTGCCCCGTACACACATCTGACGCTGCCGACGATCTTACGCGTGGCCCGCCACCCGGCGG
>NZ_MLCO01000021.1 GCF_001982615.1 Teichococcus deserti
AGGGCTTCGACGCCTGGGTGGCGCAGAACAAGGCCGCCGGCGGCCTTGTTCTGCGCCACCCAGGCGTCGAAGCCCTGCTGGCTCAGCCCGTGGAACTTGAAGCGCATGTCGGAGAAGCCGGCGCCGCTGTAATTGGCCGAGAGACCGTCATAGACGCCCTCGCGGTTGATCACCGCATGCAGCTTCGTCTCCATGCCCGGCATGGCATAGATCATCCCCGCCATGGCCGGGATGGAGAAGGAGTTCATCACGGAGGAGGCGGTGATGCGGAAGTTGATCGGGGTGTCCACCGGCGCGGCGAGCTCGTTCACCGTGGCGAAACCCTGCTCCGGGTAGATGAACAGCCATTTCCAGTCGAGCGCCACGACCTCGACCGTCAGCGGCTTGTGCTCGGCGGTCACCGGCCGGTCGGCATCGATGCGCGCCAGCGGGCGGTAGGGGTCGAGCAGATGCGTCGCCGTCCAGGTCATGGCGCCCAGCACGATGATGATGGCGAGCGGCGCGGCCCAGATCACCACCTCGAGCTTGGTCGAGTGGTGCCATTCGGGGTCGTAGGTCGCGGCCTTGTTCGAGGCGCGGTAGCGCCAGGCGAAGAACAGCGTGAGCACCATCACCGGAACGATGATGATCAGCATCAACACGGTCGAGGCGATGATCAGGTCGCGCTGCTGGGCGGCGATGTCCCCCGAGGGCGACAGGATCACCAGGTTGCAACCGGAGAGGAAGAGGCCCAGCGGAAGCAGGGCCAGGATGCGCAAAATCTTCGGGGGCATGCCACTCGCTCAGGAAACCATGCTGCGGTGCACCCTCTTAAGAGGGGGGTGGAGAGGCAGGGATAGGACGTTTTGTCCCATCGCCGGTCCTGTTAGCATCCTTGGGGGACCACCTGACTTGACAGGTTCGGGACCACAACAAGTCGGGAAGCCTGATGCCACCCGACTGGTTATAAAACGTTGAAAAAGGGGCGGAATTCATGATTCAAATGCCTGACGCGGCATTGCATTCGGCCTCGCTGGAACGCGACGCCCGGCTGGTCAACGCCGATGACCACGAGGCCTCGGCGGGCGACATCGCGCTCGGCGTGGTGATCGGCCGCACCTCGGAATTCTTCGACTTCTTCGTCTATGCCATCGGCTCGGCCCTGGTCTTCCCGGCGCTGTTCTTCCCCGACTTCACCCCGCTGCAGGGCACCCTCTTCGCCTTCGCCATCTTCCCGCTCGCCTTCCTGGCGCGTCCCGTCGGCTCCTTCGTCTTCATGGCGGTGGACCGCCGCTACGGCCGCGGCACCAAGCTGACGGTGGCGCTCTTCCTGCTCGGCGGCTCGACGGCCTCGATCGCCTTCCTGCCCGGCTTCGAGAAGGCCGGCTGGTGGGCCGTGGCCTCGCTGGCGCTGTTCCGCCTGGGCCAGGGCTTCGCGCTCGGCGGCGTCTGGGACGGGCTGGCCTCGCTGCTGTCGCTGAACGCGCCGCAGAACAAGCGGGGCTGGTATGCGATGATGCCGCAGCTCGGCGCGCCGCTCGGCTTCGCCCTGGCCAGCGGCCTCTTCGCCTATCTCTACGGCACCCTGACCACCCAGGACTTCCTCGACTGGGGCTGGCGCTATCCCTTCTTCGTCGCCTTCGCGGTGAACGTGGTGGCGCTCTTCGCCCGGCTGCGGCTGGTGGCGACCCGCGAATTCTCGACCCTGCTGGACAAGCACGAGCTGCAGCCGACCACGGTCTTCTCGCTGCTCGACAATGAGGGGCGCAACGTGCTGATCGGCGCCTTCGTGCCGCTGGCCAGCTTCGCCCTGTTCCACCTGGTCACCGTCTTCCCGCTGGCCTGGATCGCGCTGAACACCGACCGGTCGCCGGCCGACTTCATGTCGGTGCAGCTGATCGGCGCCGTTCTCTGCGTGGTCAGCGTCGTGATCTCCGGCCTGGTGGCCGACCGCATCGGCCGGCGCAGCCAGCTGGCCATCGGCGCGGTGCTGATCGGGCTCTTCGCCCTGGCCGCGCCCTTCCTGCTGAATGGCGGCCGCCATGGCGAGACGCTCTTCGTGCTGGCCGGCTTCACCCTGCTGGGCCTGTCCTTCGGCCAGGCCAGCGGCGCGCTGGCCTCGAACTTCTCGCAGCGCTTCCGCTACACCGGCGCCGCCTTCACCTCGGACGTCGCCTGGCTGCTGGGCGCGGCCTTCGCCCCCCTGGTGGCGCTCAGCCTGTCCGACCTGATCGGCCCGGCGGCGGTCGGCGCCTATCTGCTCTCCGGCGTGCTCTGCACCCTGGGGGCGCTGCGGGTGAACCGCCAGCTCGAGGTGCAGGACCGGTAACACTCTATATAGAGATACGGCCGGGGAGGGGGTCGCCGCAGGGCGGCCCCCTTTCTTGTCGGGCAGGGGTTTCAGCCGCGGAACGGTCATTGCATGGCGTGGGCCAGACCCTTCTGCCCGCGAGGAGCCCGCCCTTGGCCAAGACGATGATGCATCTGGGTTTCGACCTGTCCTACGCCCATATGGGCGGCCGCTGGCGCAAGCCCGGGGCGCTGCGCGGCCGCCGCTTCCCCGATGTCGCGATGTATGAGGAGGTCGCGCGCCTGGCCGAGCGCGGCTGCCTCGACATGCTCTTCACCGGCGACGGGACCGGGGTGCCGGACACCTATGGCGGGTCACGCGACGCCGCCATCGAATGGGGCATGAACTGGCCGCGGCAGGACTTCAACCCTCTGATGGTCGCCATGTCGCGGGTGACCCGCCATATCGGCTTCGGCCTGACCTATTCCTCCACCTTCATGCATCCCTACTACCTGTCGCGGCTGATGAACTCGATCGACCACATCACCGGCGGGCGGGTGGCGATGAACCTGGTCACCTCCACCCGCAAGTCGGATGCCGCCAATTTCGGCTTCGACGAGCTCATGGAGCACGAGGCCCGCTACGACCGGATGGAGGAATTCGTCGATGTCTGCCGCCTGCTCTGGGACAGCGCGCAGCCCGACGCCATGCTCTGGGACGCCGAGACCGGCCGGGTGGCCGAGCCGTCGCGCATCGGCGATGTCCGCCACCATGGCCGCTTCTTCAAGGTGGAGGGGCCGCTGAACACGCCGCCCTCGCCGCAGGGCCGGCCGGTGCTGATCCAGGCCGGCGGCTCGCCGAGGGGCATCCGCGCCTCGGCCTATGTGGCCGACCATGTCTTCGGCCAGGACATGGCGCTGGCCTCGCAGGCGAAGCAGCGGGTCGCCCTCGACCAGGCGCTGGTCGCCCTGGGCAAGGACCCGGCCAAGGTCGGCATCCTGTGGCAGACCCCGATCACGGTCGCCGAAAGCCGCGCCGAGGCCGTGGCCCGCAAGGATGCGCTGCTGTCCTTCATCCCTCCGGAAGCGGTGGGTGCCTATCTGTCCTACAATTGCGGCTATGATTTCTCGACGCTGCCGGCCCGGTTCACGCTGAAAGAGATCCAGGCGGAGATCGTCGCCGCCAATGCCTCGCCGGTCAGCCCGGTGCAGAAGATGGCGGAGGAGCTGGGCGAGGACACGGAGATGACCCGGGCCGAGTTCCTCGAGGAGGGCGCCCGCTACGCCACCAGCCACAACACCATGCTGGCCGGCACCGCGCCGGAGCTCGCCGATATCCTGGAGGAGGCCTTCGAGGCCACCGGGTCCCGCGGCGGCTTCATGCTGGGCCACACCGCCTCGCTGTTCGAGGACCTGACGGCCATCGTGGACCTCCTGGTGCCGGAGCTGCAGCGCCGCGGCCGCTTCCGCAACCGCTATGCCACCACGACGCTGCGCGAGACCCTGGCGGAAGGCTGAAAGAGGGGGGGCGGCGCCCCCCTCAAAACTCAGCCGCCGACGCTGATGACGATGTCCAGTGCGCGGCGCAGCATGGTCATGGTCGCCTCGGGCGTCATGAAGCCGGCATGCGCCGTCAGCGTGACATTGTCGAGGCCGAGGAAAGGATCATCCCCCGCCGGCGGCTCCTGGCTAAAGACGTCGAGCGCGGCATGGCGCACATGCCCCTCGCGCAGCAGGGCGACCAGCGCGGCATTGTCGACGATGTCGGCCCGCGCCGTGTTGACGAAGATGACACCCTTCTTGGTCAGCTTCAGCCGCTCGGCATTGAGGAAGCCGCGGCTGCCGTCGTTCAGCGCCATGGTCAGGCACAGGATGTCGGCCGTGGCCAGCACCTCCTCCAGCGGCGCCATGGGGCAGGCCGGGCTCTCGACCGGGCTGCGGTTCCAGGCGACCACCTTCATGCCCAGGCCCTGGCCCATCCGCGCCACCTCGCGGCCGATGCCGCCGAGGCCCACGATGCCCAGCACCTTGCCGTTGACCTGCAGCCCCTCCACCTGGCGCCACTGCCCGGCGCGGACCTCGCGGTCCATCTTGGCGACGCCGCGCGCCGCCGACAGGGCGAGCGCGATGGTGTGCTCGGCCACCGTGGTGTCGCCATAGCCCTTGATGGTGTGGACGGTGATGCCGTTCTTCTCGGCCGCCGCCAGGTCGATGAAGCTGGAGGCGCCGGTGCCCAGGAAGACGATATGCTTCAGATCGGGGCAGCGCCCGAGCAGACCGGCGTCAAAATAGCTGTGATCGACGATGCAGGTGTCGTGGCCCGCCAGCAGCGCCGGGATATCCGCCGGCTGGCCCGGCTCGATGTTCACCACCACCGTGGGGTCGCCGGCCGCGGCCACCGCCTTCCACAGCGGAATCATGTCGTCGAAGCAGTCGAGAAAGATGGTGCTCATGCCAGCCGTTTCTCCGATAGGGCCGATATGCCCATGCACGATGCGGGACGCTCTGGCAAACGCCTAAATCTTGGGCCGTTTGTTTTTGGCGGGCGGAATCCGCCTGCTGCACCGCGGCAAATGCGCTTCCCCCCGGAAAAATCCCTGACCTAAGCTGATCCTCGCAGGCGGCCCCGGGATCGGGATGGCGCCGCCATCTGGAAAAGGAGGCTGCAGGCTGTCCTGGATTCCGGCTTTCCACCCCCGCCTGGGCCGCGCCGCGCCCCGCTGACGCCGTTGCCCGGGATTGCTGTCGCCGACAGCGATCCCGGCCATCCGTCTCGCCTGGAAGCTCGCGGCGCCGCGCCGGCGGGCGATGCCCGACCATGCTTTCGTCCCACCGAAGGGCGCGCCTGACCGCGCGCCTGCCATCCCCCGCAGGAGGCGCCGCGTGACGATTCTGTCTTCAGTTCTCCCCCGCCGTCTCACCGCGCTGGCCCTTGCCGCGGGCCTGCTGGCGGGCCCCGCCGGTCTGGCGCGCGCGGAAACCCTCGGGCCGGTGACCGACCCGGTTGGCGTGGTCCGTATCCCGCGCGGCGCGCCCATCCTGATCGGCGGGCTGATGGTCCTGTCCGGCCCCGACCTGTCGCTCGGCCTCGACGCCTCGCGCGGCGCCGAGATCGCTTTCGACGACCGCAGGAACGTCCTCGTCGGCCATCCGATCCGCTACCTGCCGGAAGACGGGCAATGCAGCGTCGAAGGCGGCCAGACCGGCGCCACGCGCCTGGCCGCCAACCGGCAGATCGTCGGCGTCATCGGCACCGCCTGCTCGTCGGAGGCCCGCGGCGGCGCGCCGATCCTGTGGAATGCCGGCATGCCCCAGGCGGTGACCAGCGCCACGGCCCCCGCCCTGACCGCGCCCGACCGGCCCGTCGGCCTGCAGGGCACCGTGCGCTTCGTCTACAACGACATCAACGCCGCCGCCGCCGCCGTCCGCTATGCGCAAGCGCAGACATTCACGCGCGTCGCGACGCTGCATGATGGCAGCCTCTATGCCGAGCAGCTGGTCCGCGCCTTCGAGGCGCAGTTCAAGGCCGCCGGCGGCACCATCGTCGCCGCCGAGGCCGTCGCCGCCTCCGACAGCGACCTGCGTCCGGTGCTGACCCGCATCGGCACGGCCAAGCCGGAGCTGATCTTCGCCCCCATCTTCGTCGGCGCCACGGCCTATCTGGTGCGCCAGGCCAAGGAGATCGGCAGCCTGGCCGGCACCCCCGTGCTCGGCACCGACGCGGTCATGGCGCCGGCCTTCCTCGAGGCCGCCGGCGATGCCGCCATCGGCTACCGCATGACCGGCATCAACAACGACCCGGCGGTGCTGGGCCAGCGCTATGTCGATTTCCGCGCCAAGTACCTGGCGAAATTCGGCGAGAATCCGATCGGTGGCTTCCACGGAAACGGCTATGACGCGGCGCTCGCCATGATGCTGGCGATCGAAAGGGTCGCGGTGAAGG
Organism: Teichococcus deserti; assembly: GCF_001982615.1. Taxonomy (GTDB): domain Bacteria; phylum Pseudomonadota; class Alphaproteobacteria; order Acetobacterales; family Acetobacteraceae; genus Pseudoroseomonas; species Pseudoroseomonas deserti. The sequence goes on from NZ_MLCO01000021.1 coordinate 6,212, forward strand.
ATGCCGAGGGCAACACCTATATCGGCCGCGCCGCGCTGCGCGACGCGCTGATGCGGACCGCCGGCCTGGACGGCATCACCGGCCGCCTGTCCTGCGACCCGCATGGCGATTGCGGCGCCTCGCGCTTCGCCGTCTTCGAATACACCAGCGGCGATCCCGGCAGCTTCCAGGAGGGCAAGAACCCGCGGCGCGTCTTCCAGTGAGCGGGCTGCTGCCCCGCCTGCAGGACGGGTGGCGCCGCGCCACCTGGGTCGATGTCTTCCTCGTCGCGCTGCGGCTGCTGGTGCTGGGCATCGTCGGCTACGGCTTCGTCGCGGGCCTGCTGCATCCGCGCTACGGGCGCGACGAATGGGCCTCCTTCCTGGTCTTCGGCCTGGTGATCGGCGCGATCTACGCGCTGATCGCGCTGGGCTACACCATGGTCTACGGCATCCTGCGCATGGTGAACTTCGCCCATGGCGACGTCTTCATGTTCGGCGCCTATGCCGCCTGCTTCACCCTGATCGCCTGCAACCGCAACGGGCTGCTGGCGACGCAGCCGGCGCTGTCCTTCGCGCTCGCCTTGCTGGCCTGCATGCTGGTGGCTGCGGGCCTGGCCATCCTCGCCGAGCGCATCGCCTATCGCCCCTTCCGCCGCGGCCGCGCGATGGCGCCGCTGATCAGCACGCTGGGCCTGTCCTTCGTGCTGGAATACTCGGCGCGCGGCATGTTCGGCGCGCAGAACAAGGCGTTTCCCTCCTTCCCGGCGATCGATGGCGCCGTCCTGGTCTTCGGCCTGTCGATCCCGCGCGTGCAGCTGATCGTCATGCTGGCCGCGGTGCTGACCATGCTGGTGCTGACGCTGGTCGTCATGCGCACCCGCATGGGCACCGCGATGCGCGCCGTCGCCGAGGACCAGGACGCCGCCATCCTGATGGGCATCAATGTCGACCGCGTCATCGTCTTCACCTTCGCCCTCGGCGGCGCGCTGGCGGGGGTGGCCGGCCTGCTCTACGGCCTGGTCTTCAAGCAGATTTCCTTCTTCATGGGGTTCTTTCTCGGGGTCAAAGGCTTCGGCGCCGCCGTGCTGGGCGGCATCGGCAACATCCCCGGCGCCATGCTGGGCGGCTTCTCGCTGGGTCTGGTGGAAAGCCTGGGCCCGGCGCTGTTCCTCGAGGGCATCGGCGTCGCCGCGCCCTATCAGCTGCGCGACGCCATCGCCTATACGATGCTCGTCATGGTGCTGATCTTCCGTCCGCGCGGATTGCTGGGCGAGCGCCTGGCGGTGAAGCGGGCCTGACGCCATGAGCGACCTCGCCATGACGCTGCCCGCCCGCCTCGAGCCCCTGGCGCTGGCCCGCGACGCCACCCGCCTGGCCCTGGCCGTCACCGGCGCCTGCGCCGGCCTGGTGCTGGTCGGGCTCTTCGGCCAGTTCTCCAACCGCTGGCTGGTGGTGGGCCTGCTCGATATCGGCCATGCGCTGATGCTGGCCATCGCGCTGCGCGCCGGCATGGTGGCGGCGCGCGGCCAGTCCTGGGCCGGCGCCGTGCCGCGGGCCCTGCTGTGCGGGGCTCTGGCGGGGGTGCTGGTCGTGCTGCTGGTGATGGCGGCACGCGTGGCCAACCTGCGCTGGATGCTGGTGTCGCTGACACCCGTCACCTTGAACCGCGTCGGCTACATGCTGCCGGAGCAGCAGGCGATGCTGCTGCTGGCCGCCGGTGGCGCCGCGGCCGCCTTGCTCGGCACCGCGCTGGTGCTGCTGCCGCCCAAGGCGCGGCGGCTGCTGATGGGCGCGCTGCTGGGCGTGGTGCTCGCGGGGCTGTTGCGGGAACTGATCCGCAGCCTGCTGTCCGGCCTCGGCGAGATCGACGGCTGGGCCTTCAGCTATGACGGGCTGCTGCCCGCCGGGGCGATGGCCGCGGCCGGGATCGGCGCGCTCGCCGCGGCCCGTCCGGGCGCGCGCCACTTCGCCGCGCTGCCATCCCGCGCACGGCTGGCGCTGCAGCTGCTCTGCCTGGCGCTGCTCCTGCTGCTGCCGGCGGTGACCAATGATTTCGTCGCCCAGGTGATGATGCTGGTCTGCCTCTACACGCTGATGGGGCTGGGCCTGAATGTCGAGCTCGGCCTCGCCGGCCTGGTCGATCTCGGCTTCGTCGCCTTCTTCGCCGTCGGCGCCTATACCGTCGCGCTGCTGACCGCCGAGACCGCCGGCGTCGCGCATCTGGGCTTCTTCGCGGCGCTGCCCTTCTCGGTGCTCTTCGCCGCGCTGGCCGGTTTTCTGTTCGGTTTGCCGGTGCTGCGGGTGCGTGGCGACTATCTGGCCATCGCGACGCTGGGCCTCGGCGAGGTCATCCGCGTCCTGGTGCTGTCCGACATGCTGAAGCCGCTGCTCGGCGGCGCCCAGGGCATCGTCGATATCCCCAAGCCGGCGCTGTTCGGCGTCATCCTCGGCAGCCCGACGCGGCTGTTCTACCTGACCGCCGCCTTCGCAGCACTCGCCGGATACTGCGCGTGGCGGCTGCAGCATTCGGGAATCGGCCGCCGCTGGCTGGCGGTGCGCGAGGATGAGGACGTGGCCCAGGCGCTGGGCATCAACCTCGTCCAGGTCAAGCTGATGGCCTATACGATCGGCGCCGCCTTCGCGGGGCTGGCGGGCGGGCTGTTCGCCGCCATGGCCGGCTCGGTCTTCCCGCAGAGCTTCCAGCTGCTGGTCTCGGTGAATGTGCTGGCGGTGCTGGTGGTGGGCGGCATCGGCAGCCTGCCCGGCGTGGTTGTCGGCGCCGCCGCGCTGATCGGCGCGCCGGAGGTGCTGCGCGACCTCGGTGAGCATCGTTACCTGATCTACGGCCTCGTCATCATCGCCATCGTCCGCTTCAAGCCGGAAGGACTGAGTCCCGCGGCCATCCGCCAACGGGAGGTCGCATGACCGAGCTGCTGCGTGCGGCGGGCGTCAGCAAGCGCTTCGGCGGGCTGCTCGCGGTGGACCGCGTCAGCCTGGCCATGGCGCCGGGCGCGATCCATGCGGTGATCGGCCCGAACGGGGCCGGCAAGACCACGCTGTTCAACTGCCTGACCTCCTTCACCCCGCCCAGCGCCGGCGAGATCTGGCTGCAGGGCGCGCGTATCGACGGGCTGCGGCCCGATCTGGTGGCGGCGCGCGGCATCGCCCGCACTTATCAGAACATCCGCCTTTTCCCCGACCTGACGGCGCTGGAGAACATCATGGTCGGGCTTGGCGTCAGGCGGCCGGAGACGCTGCTGGGCGCGCTGCTGGCGACGCCGGCGCATCGCGCGACGGTCGCGGCGGTGGAGGCGCGGGCCCGCGCGCTGCTGCTCGATCTCGGCCTTGGCGGCCGCGGCGACCGGCTGGCGCGGCACCTGTCCTATGGCGACCAGCGCCGACTGGAAATCGCCCGTGCCCTGTCGGTGCAGCCCGTCCTGCTGCTGCTGGACGAGCCGGCGGCCGGCATGAACCCGGTGGAGAGCCATGCGATGATGGAGCTGATCGCCCGCATCCGCGACGAGCACGGCGTCGGCATCCTGCTGATCGAGCATCAGATGCGCGTCGTCATGGGCATTTCCGAGCAGATCCACGTGCTGGACCATGGTGTCTGCATCGCCGCCGGCACGCCGGCGCAGATCCGCGCCGATCCGGCGGTGATCGCTGCCTATCTCGGTGCGCGGGCGGCCAAGCACGGCATGGACGCGCTGGAGAAGCGCGCGTGAGCTCGCTCCAAGTCGAGGAGCTGTGCGTCGCCTACGGGAAGATCCAGGCATTGCGGGGCATCTCCCTACAGGTTCCGTCCGGCAGGATCTGTGCGCTGGTGGGCGCCAACGGCGCCGGCAAGACCACGGCACTGAACGCCATCTGCGGGCTGCGGCCGCTGGTCGGCGGCCGCGTGCTGCTCGATGGCCGCGACATCGCCGCCGTGCCGCCGCATGACCGGGTGACGCTGGGCCTGGTGCAGGTGCCGGAGGGCCGGCGCATCTTCGGCCGCCTCACCGTCGCCGAGAACCTTGCCATGGGCGCCTTCCGGCGCCGCGCCATGCGCTCCGAGCTGCAGGCCGATCTGGACGAGGTGCTGACCCTCTTCCCGCGGCTGCGCGAGCGCATGGCGCAGCTCAGCGGCACGCTCTCGGGCGGCGAGCAGCAGATGCTGGCCATGGGCCGCGCCATGATGGCCAAGCCCAGCCTGCTGCTGCTGGACGAGCCGAGCATGGGCCTGGCGCCACGCCTGGTCGACCAGATCTTCGAGACGGTGACGGCGATCAACCGCCTGGGCGTCACCGTGCTGCTGGTCGAGCAGAACGCCTTCATGGCGCTCGAGATCGCCGAGACCGCCTATGTGCTGCAATCCGGCGAGGTTGTGCTGTCCGGCACCGGGGCCGCGCTGATCGACAGCGAGGCGGTGCAGGAAGCTTATCTGGGCTGAGAGAGGACTCCGATCCGCATGCCGAAACCTTTCCATCTCGGCTGGTTCGCCAATTTCACGGCGGGCGAGTGGAACCACCCCTTCACGGCCGACACGTCGCCCTGGGACGGCAAGTTCTATGTCGAGATGGCGCAGGCGATGGAGCGCGCCTGCTTCGACTACATCATGCTCGAAGACACGCTGATGGTCTCCGAGGCCTGGCGCGGCACTCCCGAGGCCACGCTGCGCCACGCGCTGCAGGCGCCGAAGCATGATCCGCTGCCGCTGGCGGCGATGATCGGCGCTGCAACGACCCATCTCGGCGTGGTCGCCACCATGTCGACCATGGCCTACCCGCCCTTCCTGCTGGCGCGGCTGGCCTCGACCATCGACAGCATCTGCGGCGGCCGTTTCGGCTGGAACATCGTCACCTCCGGCGAGGATGCGGCGGCGCAGAATTTCGGCATGGACGCGCTGCCGCCGCGCGAGCAGCGCTACGCCATGGCCGACGAGTATGTCGATCTGGTCACGCGGCTCTTCGAGTCCTGGGAGCCCGATGCGGTGCTGCGCGACCGCGCCAGCGGCACCTATGCCGACTTCCGCAAGGTCCATCCGATCCATTTCGAGGGCAAGTACTTCAAGTGCCGCGGACCGCTGAACACGGTGCGCTCGCCGCAGGGCAAGCCGGTCTATGTCCAGGCCGGTGGGTCTCCACGCGGGCGGGAGTTCGCCGCCCGCACCGCGGACTCCATCATCGCGACCGCCAACGGTCCCCAAGGCATGAAGTGGTATCGCGACGATGTCCGCGCCCGTGCCGTCAAGGCGGGCAGGGACCCCGACAGCATCAAGGTGCTGTTCCTCGTCTATCCGGTGGTCGGCGAGACCACCGCCGAGGCCGAAGCCAGGTACCAGCGCCGTGTCACCGCCCCCGACTTCGTCGAGTCCGCGCTGGCCAGCATCGGCACCGTCACCGACATCGACTTTTCCCGGTTCGACCTCGATGCCGAGCTGCCGCGCCTGACCACCAATGGCGAGCAGGGGTCGCTCGACAAGTTCGCGCAATGGGGCAGCGGCAAGACGCTGCGCCAGCTGGCCTCCGAGCGCTTCGACGGCGGGCTGCGCCTGGTCGGCACGCCGGACGAGGTCGCGGAAATGATGGGCGATGCCATGGCCGAGATTGGCGGCGACGGCTTCCTGATCAGCACGCCCTTCCAGCGCAGCAGCCGCCGCACGGTGATGGAGGTCACCGAGGGGCTGGTGCCGGCGTTGCAGCGCCGCGGCCTGACCCGAAGCCGCTACGCGCATCGCCTGCTGCGCGACACGCTGCGCGAATTCTGACCGGCTGGGAGATGGAGCGATGACCCCGCGACAGATGCATCTGGTGGCCTTCCTGATGACCGGCCCGACCTGCCACCACCATGGCGCCTGGCGGCATCCGGAATCCAATGTCGACGACCTGCTGGACCCCTCGCGCTACGAGCACATCGCCCGCGTGCTGGAGGCAGGAAAATTCGACGCGCTGTTCTTCGCCGATATCCTCGGCCTCTACGATCTCTATGAGGGGAAATACGACACCATGGTCGGCCGCGGCGGGCAGGTCTGCCTGCTCGACCCGGCGGTGATCCTGCCGATCATGGCGCGGGTGACCAGCCGCATCGGCCTCGGCCTGACCTACTCCTCCACCTTCAACCATCCATATCAGGTGGCACGGATGCTCTCGACGCTCGACCATATGAGCCATGGCCGTGCTGCCTGGAATGTGGTGGCCTCCACCAGCACGCTGGAGGCGCGCAACTTCGGCATGAAGGACATACCGAGCCGCGCCCAGCGCTACGACCGTGCCGACGAGGTGCTGGAGGCCTGCTGGGCCCTCTGGGACAGCTGGGACGAGGGGGCGCTGCTGCTGGACAAGGCCTCGGGACAATTCGCCGATCCCGCCCGAATCCACTATGCCGATTATAAAGGGCAGTGGATACGCACGCGTGGCCCGCTGACCGCGCCGCGTTCGCCGCAGGGGCGGCCGGTGATCATGCAGGCCGGCAGCTCCGAACGCGGTCGCGACTTCGGCGCCCGCTGGGGAGAGATCATTTTCACCCTGCAGCATGAAAAAGCCGACATGCAGGATTTCTACGCCGACTTCAAAGGGCGTATGGAAAAATTCGGGCGGGCACCTGATCAATGCGTGGTGCTGCCTTCGATCGACGTGGTGATCGGCGCGACCGAGTCCATCGCGCGGGAGCAGGCCGATTACGTCAACAGTCTGGTCGACACAAAGCTCGGCATGGCGCAGATCTCCGGCCATATCGGCATCGACCTGTCGAAGCTCGATCCCGAGCAGCCGCTCTCCGACATCATCGTCGAGGAAGGCTCGCGCGGCTCCTTCGACGTCATCCTGCAAGGCACGAAGCGCGAGGGGCTGACGCTGGGCGAGGCCGCGCGCCGCTTCGCCACCAGCGAGCTCTGCCCGCAGCTGGTCGGCACGCCCGAGAGCATCGCCGACCGGCTGATCGACCTGTTTGAAAGCCATGCCTGCGACGGCTTCGTCCTGACGCCGACGACATTTCCCGGCATGTACGAGCAGTTCTGTCGCAGCGTGGTGCCGATTCTGCAGCAGCGTGGCGTCTTCCGGCGGGATTATGCCGGCGCCACGCTGCGCGAGCATCTGCGCGGCTAGTTCACCACAGCGATCTGCTGCGGATCGATTTCCAGCCAGACGCTTTCACCCACCTCATGCACCTGCAGCGGTGGCGCGGTGACGCGCAGCTTCAGGCCGCTCGCCTCCGGATGCACGATATAGTCCCAGGACTCGCCCAGATAGGTGCGCTGGGCGACGGTGGCCGCCAGCAGCGGCACCCCGTCGCGTCCCGTGGCCGGGCGGCCGCGATGCAGCGCCATGCCCTGCGGCCGCAGCGACAGCAGGATCGGCTGCGAGGAGGCGGGCATGCTGCCCGGGATCTGGTCGGAGCGCAGGGCGAAGCCGTCCAGCCCGACCTCGCCATTGGCGAAGCGGCCCTCGATCAGGTTGGTGCGGCCGATGAAGCCGGCGACGAAGCGGGTGCGCGGCCGGGTGTAGATGACATGCGGCGCGTCCACCTGCTCGATCCGCCCGCCCTGCATCACCGCGATGCGGTCGGCCGTCGCCATGGCCTCGGCCTGGTCATGGGTGACATAGACGGTGGTGAAGCGGAACTCGTCATGCAGCCGGCGGATCTCGAAGCGCATCTCCTCGCGCAGATTGGCGTCGAGGTTGGACAGCGGCTCGTCCAGCAGCAGCACGGCCGGCTGCACCACGATGGCGCGGGCCAGGGCCACGCGCTGCTGCTGCCCGCCCGAGAGCTCGGCCGGGTAGCGGTCGGCCAGATGCGCCATCTGCACCACCTCGAGGATGCGCTTGACCTTGGCGCGCACCTCCTCCTTCGGCAGCTTCTTCAGGGTCAGGCCGAAGCCGACATTCTCGGCGACGGTCATGTTCGGCCAGATGGCATAGCTCTGGAAGATCATCGACATGCCGCGCTTCTCCGGCGGCAGCACCGCGCCAGGGGCGGAGAGCACCTGGCCGTTCAGCGTGATGCTGCCCGAGGTCGGCTCGACGAAGCCGGCGATCATGCGCAGCGTCGTCGTCTTGCCGCAGCCCGAGGGGCCGAGCAGCGAGACGAATTCCCCTTCCTCCAGCGTCAGGTCGACGTCGTCCACCACCTTCAGCTTGCCATAGGCCTTGCCGAGGCCCTTCAGGGTCAGACGGGGCATGGGGTCAGTTCCTCCGCAGCATGAAGTCGCGGCCGGCCAGCTTCATGCCGATGCCGACAAGGATCAGGGTGATGGCGAGCAGCAGGCCGCCGAAAGCCGAGAGCACCTCGAAATTGCCTGCTTCGCTCAGGTCGTAGAGCAGCACGGCCATGGTGCGGGTGCGCGGCCCGACCAGGAAGACGGCAGAAGACAGCTCGCGCGAGGCGACGATGAAGACGATCAGCCAGCCGCCCAGCAGGCTGCGCCGGATCAGCGGCGCGGTGATGCGGGCCACCGTCATCAGCCGGCCGCCGCCCAGGATGCGCGAGGCCTCCTCCATCTCCGGATGCACCGAGCGCACCGCGGCCGAGGCATTGGCGAAGGCGATCGGCAGGAAGCGCGCGGTGAAGGCCAGGATGATGATCAGCGCCGTGCCGTAGAGCGCCAGCGGCGGCGCGGCATAGGCGGCGTAGAAGCCGATCGCCATGACGATGCCGGGGATGACGAAGGGCGCCATCGCCAGGAAGCCCAGCGCCGAGCCGAAGGGCACCAGCTTGCGGGTAACGATATAGGCCACCAGCACGGCGATCAGCACCGCCGCGGTCGCCGCCGTCGCTGAGTACCACAGGGTGTTCCAGATCGAGCTCAGCGCCATCTCGTGGCGGAACAACAGATAGGTGTAGTTGTCGAAGGTGAAGTTGCCCGGCGCCAGCAGCCCGCGCCCCCAGGCCTTGGCGAAGGAGGATTGCAGCAGCACCGCGACCGGCATGACCACGGCCATCGAGCCGACGATCGCGCAATAGGCGAAGACCGGCCAGCGCCAGACGCCCAGGCGGATGATGCGCCGCTCGCCGCCCTTGCCGGTCTGCGAGACATAGCCTTTCCGCGCCAGCAGCAGTTTTTGCGCCAGGATGATGCCGACGGTGATCAGCAGCAGCGGCATGGCATAAGCGGCGGCGACCTCGACCCGCACCGGATATTCGAAGAACTGCCAGAGCTGCGTCGTCACCACGTTGATCCGCGCCGGGATGCCGATGATGGCCGGCGTGCCGAACAGCGCGATGGTCTCCAGGAAGACGACGATGGTGCCGCCCAGGATCGCCGGCCAGACCAGCGGCAGCGTGACCCGCCGCGTTGCCGTCATGGTGCCGGCGCCGAGGATGTTCGCCGCATCCTCCATCTCCGACGAGATCAGGTCGAGCGCGGACTTGACGAAGATGAAGATCAGCGGGAAGGAATGCAGCGCGATGACCAGCGCCAGGCCAGGGAAGCTGTAGACATTGACCAGCGCCCCCTCCGCCCCCGTCACCCAGCGCCAGGCCTGGTTGATGAAGCCGGAATTCGGCCCGGCCAGCAGGATCCAGCCGACGGCGCCGAGATAGGGCGGCATGATGAAGGCACCCATCACCGCCGCCCAGGTCAGCCCCTTGCCCGGCATGTCGGTGCGCGACACCGCCCAGGCCATCGGCACCGCGAAGACCGCCGCCAGCAGCGCCGAGGACGTCCCCAGGATCAGCGAATTGCCCAGCGCCTCCAGGTAGCGCACCCGGCCATAGGCGGTCGCGTAGTTGCTGAGGGTGAAGGCGCCGGTCCCCTGCTGCTCGAAGCTGACGACCAGCAGCTTGCCGATCGGCACCGCCACCAGGAACAGCAGGATCAGCACCAGCAGCAGCCAGAGCAGGTTGGAGGGCTCGAGATAGCGCAGCCGCGTCAGCACGCCGGGCGGGCGCGCCTCGATGGCCGGCTTGGGCAGGGTCACGGTCTCGGTCATGCGCCGGCGGATCCTTTTGCGGCGGGGCCTGAGGTCAGATGCCGAAGGTGTCGCGCCATTGCTCTTTCACCTCCGGCACGCCCTTCTCGATCTCCTCCGGCGTCGGCATGATCACCTTGACCTGCTCGAGCGGGCGCGAGCCCTCCGGCGGCGGCACGTCGGCGCGCAGCGATTCGTTGAAGAAGGCGCGGGTCACACGGAAATATTCGGGCCCCGTGGCGAATTCCATGAACAGCTTGGCCGCGTTGGGATGCGGCGCGTTCTTCTGGATGCAGCTGGGCGAGGGCACCACCACGGTGCCGTCCTCCGGATAGATCAGCGACAGCGGATTGCCGCGCGACATGCTGAGCAGCGTGCTGGCCGAGGGAATCGCCACGCCGATGCTGCGCTCGCCGGCATTCAGCGTCGTCACCGGATCGATCGAGGAGCGGCCGATCTGCGGCCGGTTTTTTTCCAGTGCCTTGAAGTAATCCCAGCCATAGAGCTTGCGCAGCAGCACCGCCCAGGCACCGATGGCGCCGCTATAGCCGGGATGGCCGACGGCGAGCTGGTCGCGCCAGCGCGCCTCGGTCAACGCTTTCCAGCTTTTCGGCGCATCGGCCTCCGACACGCGGTCGTTGCGCCGCGCCAGCAGATGCACGCCGATATAGAAGACGTGGAAATGGTCCTCGGGGTCGCCCGCCTTGCGGACGAATTCGAGCAGCCCGTCGGCATTCTTCGGCCGGTATGCCAGCAGCCGCCCTTCGCGCTTCAGGAAGGAGGAATGGCTGTAGTCAGTGGAGCTCAGCACGTCGCATTGCGCGATGCCGGCGCGCATGTCCTGCGCCAGCCGCTGGAAGGCTACCTGCGAGGTGCTGCGCACCACATTGACCTTCACCCCCGGATAGCGCTCGGTGAAGGCCTTGCCCACGGCCTCGCAGGGCTCGGCGCTGAGCTGCCCGGCATACCAGGTCATCTCGCCCTCGCGCCGGGCGGCACCGTAGAGCTCCTGCTCATGCGGCGGCAATTCGGCGGCGCCCGCGCGCGGCGTGGCGCCGATGATGGCGGCGGCTGCCAGCAGCCCGCGCCTCCCCACTCCCGTCATCCCCTCCTCCTTTTTTTCTCCTGGGTCGCCCGCCTCGTTGGGCGGGCGGCGGCGTATCGCGAGCCTAGATCCCGAAAGTATCGCGCCAGAGGTCCTTGACCTCCTGCGCCTTGGCTTCGACATCCTCGGGCTTCGGCGTGTAGAGCGGGATGCTGTCCAGTGCCTTCGCGCCGGGCGGCGGCGGCACTTCCGGCCGCAGCGATTCGCCGAAATAGGCGCGCGTCGCGGTGTGGTAGGCCGGGCTGGTGACGAATTCCATGAACAGCTTCGCGGCATTCGGATGCGGCGCCGAGCGCATCGCCCCGGTCGGCGAGGGCACCACCAGCGTGCCGTCGGTCGGATAGATCAGCGTCACCGGATTGCCGCGCGAAATGCTGAGCAAGGTCGTCGCCGAAGGGATCGCCGCGCCGATCATCCGCTCGCCGGCATTCAGCGTCGTCACCGGGTCGCCGCTGGAGCGGCCGATCAGCGGCCGGTTGCGCTCCAACTCCTTGAAGTAGCCGGCGCCGAACTTCTCCTGCATCATCAGGCACCAGGCGGTGATGGCGCCGCTATAGCCGGGGTGGCCGACGGCGACGCGGTCCTTCCAGCGCGGATCGGTCAGGTCGCGCCAGGATTTCGGCGCATCGGCCTCCGACACGTTCTTGCTGTGCCGCGCCATCAGATACAGGCCGAGATAGGTGATCTGGAAGAAGCCGTCCGGATCGGCGGCCTTCTGCGCCACCTCGATCAGGCCCTTGGCATTCTCCGGGCGATAGGCCATCAGCTGCTCGTTGCGCTTCAGATGCGCCGCATGGCTGTAATCGGTGGAGCTGAAGACGTCGCACTGGTTGACCCGCGCGCGCATGTCCTGCGCCAGCCGCTGGAAGGCCACCTGCGAGGCGCTGCGCACCACATTGACCTTCACGCCCGGATAGCGCTCGCCGAAGGCGCGGCCGATCGCCTCGGAAGGCTCGGCCTGCATCTGGCCGGTGTACCAGGTGATCTCGCCTTCCTTCTTGGCCGCGTCGTAGAGCGCCGCCTCATGCGCCGGCAGCCCCTGCGCCCGTGCCTTCTGCTGCGCCAGCAAGACGCCGCCGGCCGCCAGCGCCACGAAGTGCCGCCTGTTGATCATCCGCATCCCTCGATCCTCCCTGCCTGGACCGGCGCCGGCGGCTCTGCGGCCGCTCGGCGCGCGTCGTCTTCCTCTAGTGCCCCTTGAAGACCGGGCTCCGCTTCTCCTGGAAGGCGCGGCGGCCTTCGGCGTAGTCGGCACTGTCGAAGCAGGCGCGGTTCGCCTGCTCCACCGCGGCGCGGTCGCGCTTCTCCGGGCTTCCCACAATTTGCTCGATCGCCATCCGCGACGCCTTCAAGGACAGCGGCGCATTCCTCGCGATCTGCGTTGCCAGCTCGATCGTCGCCGATTCGAGCGCGTCGACCGGCACCACGCGGTTGACCATGCCCGTGCGCAGCGCTTCCGCCGCATCCAGCTGACGGCCGCTGAACATGATTTCCTTCGCCATGGCCGGGCCGGTCAGCGCGACCAGCTTCTCCAGGCTTTCATAGCCATAGGCGATGCCGAGCTTGGCCGCCGGAATGCCGAAGCGGCTGTCCTCGGAGGCGACGCGGATATCGGCGATCAGCGCGGTGGCATAGCCGCCGCCGATGCAGAAGCCCTGGATCATGGCGATCAGCGGCTTGCCCATGCCTTCCAGCGCGCGGCGCGCCGCGGCGCTGCGCTGGCCATAGGCCTCCTGCGCCGCCGCATCGGCGCGGATGCGGTCGAACTCGCTGATATCGGCGCCGGAGGCGAAGGCCTTTCCGCCCGCGCCGTGCAGGATGACGACGCGCACCTCGGGATCGGCGGCGAAGTCGGTCGCAGCCGCGGCGATGGCGTCCCACATGGCCAGCGCGATGGCGTTGCGCTTCTCCGGCTGGTTGATGGTGATCCAGCCGATGCCGGCTTCGCGCCGCGTCAGGATCCGGGGGTCGGCAATGCCTTTGGCCTCGATATCCATCGGATCCTCCCTGCCATGGCGGAAGAGATCGCAACCGCATCCGGGGCGCGCATCGCGCTGCCCCGGGCTTCCCTGCAGATCGTTTCTCTCCCGGCGAAGAGTCTTGCCACCCGGTCTGCGGAATGTAAACAATAAAGCCGGTCCAGCGAGACCGAAGAGATCGCGACATCGCGACTGAGCATTTGCAGCAAGCGATTTTGCCGACAAAGCCTCGGGGGCGGCGGGGAAAAAATGTCTACAATCCAGGCGGCGCGCGAGGCGGCGCAGTCCCTCTCCAGCAAGGTGCAGGCGGCGCTCGAGGCCCTGATCTGGAGCGGCGCCCTGCCGCCCGGCGCCCGGCTGAACGAGGTGACCCTGGCCCGCCAGCTCGGCGTCAGCCGTGGTCCCGTGCGCGAGGCGGCGCGCGCGCTGGAGCGCACCGGTCTCGTCACCGTCATCCTGAATCGCGGCGCCTTCGTCCGCACGCTGACCATCGACGAGGCGATGCAGATCTACGAGCTGAACTCGGTGCTGTTCGGCTCGGCCGCGGCGCGACTGGCGGTGGCTTGCACCGGCGAGCAGGCGATGACGCTGCGCGCCATCGTCGACCGCATGGACCAGCGGATCGCGGTCGGCGACGCCGAGGGTTTCTTCGCCGGCAACATCGAGTTCCACGAGCAGCTCATGGCCTTTTCCGGCAATGCGGCGATGGAGGCGGTCTATCTCGACCACACCCGCAAGCTGTCGATGCTGCGCCGCCGCTCCTTCGACCGGGCGGGCAGCATGGCCGAGGCCAATGCCGAGCACCGCCGCCTGCTGGAGAGCATCCTGGCCGGCGACGCGACGGCCGCGCGGCAGCAGGCGGAGCAGCACACGCGCTCCGGCCGCGCCCGCTTCCTGACCGCCATCGCCTACAAGGAAGGCGGCCCGCGCGCCACCACGGCGGCGGAGAAGAACCGAGCAACCGTCTGAGGGGAAGAGCACGACCATGGCACAACAGGAAAGCTTGCTGGACCGCATCGGCGTCGATGTCGGCCGCCGCCTGCCGCTGGAGCAGGCGATCGACTGGGCCGCCGGGCGCGGCGTGCGCTACATCGACATCCAGCTCGACACCGGCGCCAACAAGGTCGATTCCTTCGACGACGCCCGCTGCGCCCGCATCCGCGCCCAGGCGAAGGACAAGGGCGTGACCATCGGTCTGCACACGCTGTCGGCGGTGAACGTCGCCGAATACTCGCCCTTCCTGTCGGAAGCGGTCGACGCCTATATGCGCGCCTATATCGAGGTGGCGCCGAAGCTGGGCGCCGCCTGGATCGTCGTCCATGCCGGCTACCACTTCACCGCCGACGTGAAGATGCGGATGGAGGCCGGCCTCGCGCGGCTGCAGCGCATGGTGGCGCATGCCGAGAAGCATGGCGCGCTGCTGCTGCTGGAGAACCTGAACAAGGAGCCGGTCGATGCCGAGGTCCACTACCTGGCGCATAGCCTGGAGGAGTGGCGCTACTACTACGACCGCATCAATTCCCCCGCCTTCGCGCTGTCCTTCACCGCCAACCACGCGCATCTGATGCCGGAGGGCGTCGAGGGCTTCGTCGACGCCATCCCGCTGGAGCGGGTCGCGGAAGTGCGGCTGGCCGATTGCTTCCGCAACGGGCATGAGCAGCACCTGCTGCCGGGGCAGGGCAATTTCGACTTCGGCGCGATGTTCGAGCTGCTCGAGCGCCGCGGCTTCCAGGGCCACTATATGAACGCCTTCGGCACGCTCGATGACATGGACCAGGCCCGCCACGCCATGGTCGGGATGGCCCGCGCGGCCGCCTAGGCTGCCGCTGGCCCCCCCCGCGCCTGCAGCGAAACCCTGGCCGATGCGCTATGTTGCATCGGCCGGGGCCTGCCGCCCTGGCACGACAGGCTTCGGGGAGCGCGCGGCGCGTGAAGGTGATCATCTGCGGGGCGGGCCAGGTCGGCACCACCATCGCCCGCCATCTGTCGATGGAAGGCAACGACGTCACCGTCATCGACGCCTCGCCCGAGGCGGCGCGGCGGGCCGATGAAAGCTATGACGTGCGCGGGATGGCGGGCTTCGCCTCGCATCCCGACACGCTGCGCGCGGCGGGCGCCGAGGAGGCCGACCTGCTGATCGCCGTCACCCGCTCCGACGAGGTCAACCTGGTCGCCTGCCTGGTCGGCCAGGCGCTGTTCCAGGTCAAGCGCCGCATCGCCCGTCTTCGCCACCACGGCTATCTGCAGCCCAACTGGCAGGGCGCCCAGGCCGCCGAGCGCGCCTTGGTCGATGTCGTCATCTCGCCCGAGGTCGAGGTCGCCCGCGGCATCGCCCGGCGGCTCCGCACCCCCGGCGCCTTCGACATGGCGCCGCTGTCGGACGGGCGGCTGCAATTGCTCGGCATCCATTGCGAGGGCGGCGGCTGCCCGATGGCCGGCCAGGCGCTGGGCGCGCTGCGGCGCGAGGCGGCGGAGCGCGGCTTCAGCATCGTCGCCATTCTGCGCGAAGGCGCCGCCCGCATGCCGCGCGACGAGGAGCGCATCGCGCCCGGCGACGACGTCTATGTCGTCGCCCGGCCCGAGCGGGCGGATGCCGTCGTCGCCGCCTTCGGCCATCGCGAGGAGGAGGCGCGCCGCGTCGTCATCGTCGGCGGCGGCAATGTCGGCCTGCATCTGGCGCAGATGCTGCGCCGCGACGCTTTGGTCTCGCTCAAGGTGATCGAGCACGATCCGACCCGCGCGGCCCTGGTGGCCGAGGCGCTGGGCCCGGGCAGCGTGGTGCTCAGCGGCGACGCGCTGGACCGCGAGCTGCTGGACGAGGCCAATATCGGCGCCGTCGACACGGTGATCGCCGTGACCAACGACGACGAGACCAATATCTTCGTCTCGGTGCTGGCCAAGCGCGCCGGTTGCGGCCGCGCCATCACCCTGGTCAACAAGAGCAGCTACGCCCCCGTGGTGGACGAGCTCGGCATCGACGCGGTGGTCAGCCCCAGCAGCATCACCATCGCCTCCATCCTGCGCCATGTGCGGCGCGGCGCGGTGGGGCAGGTGTTTCCGCTCGGCGATGGCATGGTCGAGGTGCTGGAACTGCGCGCTTTGGCCGGCTCCCGCCTGGTCTCGGCGCCGCTGGGGGAGCTCGACCTGCCCAAGGGCGTGCTGGTCGCAGCCCTGCTGCGCGACGGCGAGGCCCGGCTGCCCGACCCCGCCACCCGCATCCAGCCCGGCGACGAGGTGATCGCCGTGGTGGCCCAGGCCGCGCGCGAGGCCGCCGAGGCGCTGATCGCGCTGCCCGGCAGCGAGCCCGGCGCCGGCCGATGAAGCCCCAGGCCAAGGCGAGGCCGCAGCCGCGCGGCTACTGGGCGCCGCCGCCGCTGCGCCCGGTGCTGCATCTGGTGGCGCGCATGCTGCTGGTGCTGGGCGGCTTCATGCTGCTGCCGGCCGCCGTCGATGCCGCGGTCGACCATCCGGACTGGCGCGGCTTCGCCATCAGTGCGGCGGGGACCATGCTGGCCGCCGCCGCGCTGCTGCGCGCCACGCGCTGCGACCTGGCCGAGGGCCTGACCCTCCGCCAGGCCTTCCTGCTCACCCCGATGGCCTGGCTGGCGGTCTGCGCCGCGGCGGCGGTGCCGCTTTATCTGTCGGCGCTGGAAGGGCTGGGCGGCAGCGTCACCAATTCGGTCTTCGAGGCGGTCTCCGGCCTGACCACCACGGGGGCCACGGTGATCTACGGGCTGGACACCGCGCCGCCCGGCATCCTGCTATGGCGGGCGCTGCTGCAATGGCTGGGCGGCATCGGCATCATCGCGACGGCGCTGGCCATCTTGCCGACACTCGGCGTCGGCGGCATGCAGCTGTTCCGCACCGAAAGCTCCGACCGCTCGGAAAAGGTGATGCCGCGGGTGCGCCAGATCGCCGCGCGCATCCTGGTCGCCTATCTGGTGCTGACCCTGGTCTGCGCCATCGCCTATGCCCTGGCCGGGATGGGCCCGCTCGACGCCGTGGCCCATGCGCTCAGCACGATTTCCACCGCCGGCTTCTCCACCGCCGACGCCTCGCTGGCGCATTGGGACAATGCCGCGGTGCATTGGATCGCGACCTTCGGCATGCTGGCCGGAGCGTTGCCCTTCGTCCTCTATATCCGCCTGATGCAGCGCGACTACGCTTTGCTGCGCGACCCGCAGGTGCATGGGCTGCTCGGCATGCTGGCCGTGGTCATCCTGCTGCTGACCGGCTGGCTGGTGCTGCATGACCGCTACCCGCCGCTCGACGCGTTGCGCCATGCCGCGCTGAACACCGTCTCCATCGTCACCACCACCGGCTTCGCCTCCGCCGATTACGGGCTGTGGGGCGGGGCGACGACCGGGCTGTTCTTCGGGCTGATGTTCGTCGGCGGCTGCACCGGCTCCACCGCCGGCGGGCTCAAGGTCTTCCGCTTCCAGGTGATGGCGGCGATGCTGCGGGTGCAGTTCCTGCGGCTGCTCTATCCGCGCGGCGTCTTTCCGCGCCTCTATGGCGGCAAGCCGATCCCGGACGAGGTGATGGGCTCGGTCGTCGGCTTCTTCACCCTCTACTTCGTCTGCTACGGCGTGCTGACCATCGCGCTGACCACCATGGACCTGGACTTCCTGACCAGCGCCAGCGCGGCGGTCAGCATGCTGTCGAATATCGGCCCCGGCCTCGGCCCGGTGATCGGCCCGGCCGGCCATTACGGCGCCATGCCCGAGGGCGCCAAGTGGCTGCTCTGCTTCGCCATGCTGCTCGGCCGGCTGGAGCTTTTTACGCTCTTGATCCTGTTCATGCCGCGCTTCTGGCGGGGGTAGTTGTCGACAGATTCCTGCTGGACGCGCCGCGTTTCCGGGCATAGCCTCTCGGTCAATGGAGGAAATTGTCGACATCGACCCGGAGGCCGAAGCAGCCCGGGCGGATGGCGCGCTCGCCCAGTCGCTGTTCCAGCGGCTCAGCGAGGCGATCATCCAGGGCGAGATCCCGCTCGGCGCCAAGCTGAGCGAGCCGGTCCTCGCCCGCCAGTTCGGCGTCAGTCGGGCGCCGCTGCGCGAGGCGCTGAACCGGCTGCAGGAACGCCGCCTGGTGCAGCGCGCGCCGCGTCTCGGCGCCCGCGTCGTCAGCCTCTCGGCCGCCACCTTCCGCGAGATCTACGGCGTGCGCGAAGCCCTCGAAGGTTTCGCGGCGCGCGCCGCCGCGATCGCGATGGGCGCGGATGACCTCGACCGCCTGCGCGCCATCCTGTCGCTGCAGGAAGAAGCCCTGGCGCGCGGCGGCGACGACGCGCCCAACGCCCTGGGCGGCGAGGATCGCGATTTCCACGCCGTCATCGCCCGTGCCTCCGGCAATGCGCTGCTGACCGGTCTCTTGTGCGGCGACCTCTACCAGCAGCTGCGTCTCTACCGCTCGCAACTGAAGAAAGTGCCGGGCCGCGGCGCGCGGGCGGTGCTGGAGCATCGCCGCATCCTCGACGCCATCGCCGAGCGCGATGCCGAGATGGCCGAATGGCAGATGCGCCGCCACGTCACCGCCTCCTATGCGGCGCTTGCCCCGCTGCTCGGCCCCCCTGCTTCCGAGGATCCCTGCGCATGACCCGCTTCCGCACGATGCGCCTTGCCGGCGTCGAGCATGACGGCATCGACCTGCCCGGGATCGCCGGCGCGGAGCGGCTGGCGCGGCTGCCCTACAGCCTGCGCGTGCTGCTGGAGAACCTGCTGCGCCACCAGGACGAGGACACCGTGCGGCAGGCCGACATCGACGCGCTGCTCGCCGCGGCCGAGGGCGAGGCGCGCCCCGGCGACGTCGCCTTCCGCCCCGCCCGCGTGCTGATGCAGGACTTCACGGGTGTCCCCGGCATGGTGGACCTCGCCGCCATGCGCGATGCCGTGGCTGCCCGTGGCGGCGATGCGCGGCGGGTCAATCCGATGATCCCGGTCGACCTGATCGTCGACCATTCGCTGATCGTCGACTGCGCCGGCACGCCCGACGCCATGGCGCGCAACGTCGCCCATGAATACCGCCGCAATGCCGAGCGCTATTCCTTCCTGCGCTGGGCGCAAACGGCCTTCGGCAATTTCCGCGTGGCGCCGCCGGGAGGCGGCATCCTGCACCAGGTCAATCTGGAGCATGTCGCCAATGTCGTCGTCAGCCGCGAGGAGGGGGGGCGCCGCATCGCCTATCCCGACACGCTGGTCGGCACCGACAGCCACACCACCATGATCAACGCGCTGGGCGTGCTGGGCTGGGGCGTCGGCGGCATCGAGGCCGAGGCCGCCATGCTCGGGCAGCCGCTGGTCTTCCGCCTGCCGGAGGTCGTCGGCGTCCGCCTGACCGGTCGCCTGCCGGTCGGCGCGACGGCCACCGACCTGGTGCTGACCCTGACGCAACGCCTGCGCGCGCTGGGCGTCGTGGAAAAATTCGTCGAGTTCACCGGCCCGGCGCTGGATGGCGCGCTGACCTTGGCCGACCGCGCGACCATCGCCAATATGGCGCCGGAATACGGCTCCACCTGCGGCTTCTTCCCGGTCGACCGCGCGACGCTGGACTATCTGGCGGCGACCGGCCGCGACGCCGCGCACTGCGCGCTGGTCGAAGACTATTGCCGCGCCCAGGCGATGTTCCGCGAGGCCGGAGCGCCGGAGCCGGTTTTCTCCCAGCTGGTCGAGTTCGACCTGGGCGCGGTAGAGCCCTCGGTCGCCGGCCCGCGCCGCCCGCAGGACCGGCTGGCACTGGCAGACATCCCTGGCAGCCTGGAGGCCTTCGCCAAAAGGCCATTGCAGGGCTGGGAGGATGGCTTCGGCGACGGCGCCGTGGTAATCGCCGCCATCACCTCCTGCACCAACACCTCCAACCCGGCGCTGATGCTGGGGGCGGGGCTGCTGGCCCGGAAGGCGGTGGCGCGGGGCCTGCGCGTGCCGGGCTGGGTCAAGGCCTCGCTGACGCCGGGCTCGCGGGTGGTGGCGCGCTACCTGGAGAAGACCGGGCTGCAGGACAGCCTGGACGCGCTGGGCTTCCACCTGACCGGCTTCGGCTGCGGCACCTGCGGCGGCAATTCCGGCCCGCTGGAAGAGGCCGTCGCGGCCCGCATCAAGGAACGCGACCTGATCGGCTGCGCCGTGCTCTCCGGCAACCGCAATTTTGAGGGCCGCATCCATCCGCTGGCCCGCGCCGGCTATCTGATGTCGCCGCCGCTGGTGGTGGCGCTCGCCTTGGCCGGCCGCGTCTCCCTCGACCTGACGCGCGATCCGATCGGCACTGGCAGCGATGGCGCGCCGGTCTTCCTGTCGGATCTCTGGCCCTCGGCCGAAGAGGTCGCGGCGCTGATGCAGGATGCGGTCACGCCCGAGCTCTACCGCCAGGAATACGCGCCCCTGTTCGAAGCCGATGATGACTGGCGGGCCCTGGCGGCACCGGAAGACATCCGTTTCGACTGGCAGCCGGGCAGCACCTATATCCGCCGCCCGCCCTATTTCGACGCGCTGGAGGCCGGCGATCCGCCGCCGCCCTCGCTGCACGGCGCGCGCCTGCTGCTGCTGCTGGGCGACAGCATCACGACCGACCATATCTCGCCGGTCAGCGCCATTCCGCCGCAATCGCCCGCCGGCGGCTTCCTCGCCGCGCATCAGGTGCCGCCCGCCGAGTTCAACGCCTATGGCGCCCGCCGCGCCAACCACGAGGTGATGATGCGCGGCACCTTCGCCAATATCCGCCTGCGCAACGAGATGGTCCCTGGCACCGAAGGCGGGCTGACGCGCCACCAGCCCAGCGGCGAGGTGCTGAGCATCTTCGACGCCGCCGCCCGCTACCGCGCCGAAGGTGTTCCCCTCGTCGTGGTGGCGGGGCGCGAATACGGCACCGGATCGTCCCGCGACTGGGCGGCAAAGGGGCCGCGGCTGCTCGGCGTCGCCGCGGTCATCGCCGAGAGCTTCGAGCGCATCCACCGCGCCAACCTGGTCGCCATGGGCATCCTGCCGCTGGAATTCACCGGCGGCGCGACGCGGCTGACGCTCGGCCTCGATGGCAGCGAGCGCTTCGACATCGAGTCGCTGGACAGCCAGGCCGGACCCGGCGCCCTTCTGCGCGCGACGCTGCATCGCGACGGCGCGCCACCGGAGATCGTGCCGCTGCGCTGCCGGCTGGACAGCGCCTATGATGCGCGGATCTGGCGGGCCGGCGGCATCCTGCCGTTCATGCTGCGCGCCCTGGCCGCCGAAGGGGACGCCGCATGACCCGGCTGCACCGCCTGCCCGCCGTCTATATGCGCGGCGGCACCAGCCGCGCGCTGTTCTTCCACCAGCACCACCTGCCGGCAGCGCGGGCCGAGTGGGATCCGATCTTCCTGGCCGCGCTGGGCAGCCCCGATCCGAACGGCCGCCAGCTCGACGGCATGGGCGGCGGCATCTCCTCGCTGTCGAAGATCGCGGTGATCGGCCCGCCGACGCGCGCCGATGCCGATCTGGATTACACCTTCGCGCAGGTCCAGGTGGACACGCCGGTCGTCGGATACCGCGGCAACTGCGGCAATATCTCCTCGGCCGTCGGCCCCTTCGCGGTGGAAGAGGGGCTGATCGCGCCGCAGGGCGAGGAGGCGGTGGTGCGCATCCACAACACCAACACGGCGAAGATCATCGAGGCCCGCTTCCCGCTGCGCCACGGCCTGCCCGCCGTCGAGGGCGATTTCCTGTTGCAGGGCGTGGCGGGCCGGGCGGCGCCGATCCGCCTGGCCTTCCTGTCGCCCGGCGGCGCGGCCACCGGCAGGCTGCTGCCGACCGGCCGCGCGCTGGACCGGCTCGAGGTGCCGGGGCTCGGTGCGATCGAGGCCTCGCTGGTCGATGCTGCCAACCCGGTGGTCTTCGTCGCCGCCGCGGCGCTGGGCTTCACCGGCACCGAATCGCCTTCGGCCCTGTCCGATCCAGCCCATATCGCGACATTTGAAAGGATCCGGGTGGCGGCGGCGGTCGCGATGGGCCTGGTCGCCACGCCCGAGCAGGCGCAGACAACGTTGAAAAATCTGCCGCAGGTGGCGCTGCTTTCGGCGCCGCGCGATGCGCCGGCCGCGGATGGCAGCACGCTCGCGGCGGACGACATGGACCTGCTGGTGCGCATGATCTCCGCCGGCCAGCCGCACAAGGCGACGCCCCTGACCGGCGCCATGTGCCTGGCCGTCGCCGCGCGCATCCCCGGCAGCCTGGCCGAGGCCTTGGCCCGTCGCCGTGGGCCACAGGACGATCTCCGTGTTGCCCATCCCTCGGGCATCCTGCCGGTGGCCGCCCGCACCCGGCTCGAGGACGGCGCGCTGATCGCCGAGGAAGCGGTGGTCTATCGCACCGCGCGTCGCCTGATGGAGGGCCGGGTGCTCTATCCCGGCCCGGACTGACCCGTCGCAGCAAGCAGTCCCCTGAGGCCGGCGCCAGACCGGCCGGGGCACGTCCAGTGAGGAACCCCGTCCCCATGCATCGTCGCAGCCTGCTGGCGGCCGCCGCCGCCCTGCCGTTCCTCTCCGCCGCCCGGGCGGCGGAGCCCCTGCCGAGCCTGAATTTCCTGGTCCCCGCAGCCCCCGGCGGCGGCTGGGACGGGCTGGGCCGCGCCATCGAGCAGGTGGGCGTCGCCGCCGGCCTGGTCGCCCGCTGCCAGTTCGAGAACCTGCCCGGCGGCTCCGGCACGGTCGGGCTGGCGCGCTTCGTCACCACCCGCCGCGGCAAGCCCGACAGTCTTTTCGTCGCCGGCGCCAGCCTGGTCGGCGCCGCCATCGCCAGCAGGTCGCCGGTCAGCCTGAAGGACGTCGTTCCTGTCGCACGCCTGACGGAGGAGGCCGCGGTCATCGTCGTGCCTGCCAGCAGCGAGTTCCGCGACATCCGCCACTTCGCCGAGGCGCTGAAATCCGAGCCGCGCGGCATCCCCATCGCCGGCGCGGGCGGCGGCACGGTGGACCATGTGGTGCTGTGCCGGCTGATGACCGTGCTCGGCCGCAAGCCGCTGGAGGCGCAGTTCGTCTCCTTCCCCGGCGGCGGCGCCACGCAATCCGCGGTGATCGGCGCGCAGGTGAAGGCGGCCGTCGCCGGCTGGGGCGAATTCTCCGAGCAGGTCGCCGCCGGCCGCGTCCGGGCGCTGGCCACCAGCGGCGAGCGCCGCCTGCACCCGGACGTGCCGACGCTGAAGGAAAGCGGCTACGACGTCACCACCACCAATTGGCGGGGTCTCTTTGCGGCACCCCAGGTCAGCGGCACGCCGCTGCGCGCGCTCACGGATTTCGCGACATCGCTGCAGGCGACGCCAGCCTGGAAGGAGCTGCTGCAGAAGCGCGGCTGGGATGATGCCTTCCTGACCGGTGACGACTTCCAGACATTCGTGGCGCGCGACCAGGCGGAGACGGAAGCCGTGCTGCGCGAGCTCGGACTGGCCTGAGGGGAGCGCCGTCATGACCATCTCCCGCCGCTTGCTGCTGGCAACGCCGCTGCTGGCCACCCCCGCACTGGCCCAGCGCCCCTGGCCGGACGGCCCGATCCGGCTGGTCGCACCCTTCCCGCCAGGGGGTAGCGCTGATCTTCTCTGCCGCCTGCTGCAGAATCCACTGCAGGCGGCGCTGGGCGTGCCGATTGTCGTCGAGAACAAGCCGGGCGCCAGCGGCGCGCTCGGCACCGCCAGCGTCGCCCGCGCGGCGCCCGACGGGCAGAGTTTTGTTCTCGTCTTCGACACGCATGTGGTCAATCCGGCGCTGAACCCGCAGCTCGGCTTCGAGGCCAGGGACCTGCGCGGCGTCATGC
This sequence comes from Teichococcus deserti, assembly GCF_001982615.1. Lineage (GTDB taxonomy): Bacteria > Pseudomonadota > Alphaproteobacteria > Acetobacterales > Acetobacteraceae > Pseudoroseomonas > Pseudoroseomonas deserti. Next base: position 29,933 of record NZ_MLCO01000021.1, read on the forward strand.
TGGTGGCCACCGCGCCGATGCTGGTGGCGACGGCCAATGCCAAGCCCTATCGCAGCCTGGCCGATGTGCTGGCGGCGGCGAGGGCGAAGCCGGAGACCGTCAGCTACGGCACCATCGGCATCGGCAGCCTGGCGCATCTGACCATGGAGCGGCTGCAGGACGTGACGAAGACGAAGCTGATCCATGTCCCCTATCGCGGCGGCGGGCCGATGAGTGCCGCGGCCACGGCCGGCGAGGTCGACATGGCGGTGGCCAGCGTCGTCGGCCTGGGCGGCCAGGTCGGCACCACGCTGCGCGCCCTGGCGCAGACCGGCGAGACGCGCTCGCCCCTGCGCCCCGACATCCCGACCCTGATCGAGGGCGGCGTCGCCGGCGTCTCCGCCAAGGCCTTCTGGGGGTTCATGGCGCCGGCCGGCATCGCGGCGCCGGTGCTGGGGCGTTTCCAGGCGGCCCTGGCCGAGGCGCTGCGCCAGCCCGCGGTGCGCCAGCCGCTGGAAGGGCAGGGGGTCGATGTCATCGGCTCCACCCCGGACGAGTTCGACCGTTTCCTGGTCGAGCAGGCGGCGATCTGGACCGGCGTGGTGCGGGACAAGAAGATCTCGGCGCATTGACGCCGGGCTCCGGGCGGGCCCAGGCTGCCGGGGCGCGACAGGAGCCCGCCCATGACGCCGATCTTCGACCCTGCCGAGTTCGAGATGCCGCCGGGCGTCGCCCATCTCTGCGCCGGCGGCGAGACCCCGCTGCTGCGCCGCCATGCCGATGCCTATGCGCGCTATGCCCGCGACAAGGCCGCCGGCATGCCCGGCCGCAGCGCGCAGGAGGCGGTGGTGGAGCGGGTGCGCGCCCGCATGGCGGCGCTGTGGCAGGTCGAGGCCGGCGATATCGGTTTCGTCTCCAGCGTCGCCGAGGGTGTTTCCCTCCTGGCCGAAAGCCTGGCCTTCCGGCCCGGCGACAACATCGTGCTCGACGTGAAGGAATACCCTTCGGTCGCGGCACCCTTCGCCATGAAGCGCGGTGGCCCGGCGCTGCGCATCGCCGAAGGCCAGGCGGCCGGCCGGCTGGAAGCCCTGGTGGATGAGCGCACCCGGGTGATCGCCGTCAGCGCCGTCTCCTATCTGAATGGCGAGCGCTTCGACCTGGCGCCGCTGCGCGCCCTTGCCGACCGGGTCGGCGCGCTGCTGGTGGTCGATTTCACGCAAGCGGCGGGCTACCTCCGCATTGAGGCCGGCATCGCCGATTTCGCCTTCGCCGCCAGCTACAAATGGCTGCTGGGGGTGACCGGCGTCGCCACCGCCTATTGGAACCGGGCGCGGCAGCCGGGCTGGACGCCGGGCAGCGCGGGATGGCATTCGCTCGACAGCATGGCGCGGCCGGATTACGCCGGTCCGCTGGCGCTGCGGCCCGACGCGCTGCGCTTCACCCGCGGCAATCCGGCGCATCTGCCGCTCTATATCCTGGACGGCGCGCTGGACTATCTGGCGCAGCACGACGCGGCGGCGCTGGAGGCACATGTGCTGGGTCTGACCGCCGCGCTGCGCCAGGGGCTGGCGGCGGCCGGCATCGCCAGCACCACCCCGGCCGAGCCGTCGCGCCAGGCCGCCAGCGTCACCGTCGACACCGCCGGCAGCGAGGCGCTGGTCGCAGCCCTCGAAGACCGCGGCGTCATGGCCTGGGGCGGGCGCGGGCGGATCCGGTTCAGCTTCCACGGCTATAACGGCGCTGAGGATCTCGACCGGCTGCTGCAGGACTTTCCGCGACTCTGGCGGGAGTCCCAGCGCGCCGCGGCATGATCCCCGCCGTCCGTGGGTGATTCCCTGGGCAGCAGGGAAGAAACTGCACAAGCCGTCGCCAGGGTCCGGTCTGGCGGCGGCATTTCGCCCGCTGGCGCGGCTTGCGGCGGCGGCGCGCGGCATCGGAAGCTCGCGGCCTGGCCACCTGATCAGGAGACCGCCGTGTTCCGACCTTTCGCTGCGCTGCTCGGCGCCTTTGCCACGCTGGGCCTTGCCGCCACCGCCCAGGCGCAGCCCACCGCCGACACGGTCGCCGCCATCCGCGCCCGCGGAGAGCTGGTCTGCGGCGTCACCGGCGTCACCGCCGGCTTCAGCCTGCCCGACAGCCAGGGCGTGATGCGCGGGCTGGATGCCGATGGCTGCCGCCAGGTCGCCGCCGCCATCCTGGGCGACGGCAACAAGGTGCGCTTCGTGCTGACCACCTCGCAGAACCGCTTCCCGGCGCTGCAATCCGGCGAGGTCGACATGCTGGTGCGCAACACCACCTGGACCCTGGGGCGCGAGGCGGCGCTGGGGCTCGAATTCGCCTCCATCAACTTCTATGACGGCACCGGCTTCATGGTGAAGAAGTCGCTCGGCGTCACCTCGGCCAGGCAGCTCGACGGCGCCTCGGTCTGCGTGCAGCCGGGCAGCACCACCGAGCTCAACCTGACCGACTATTTCCGCGCCAACAAGCTGCGGCTGAACCCGCTGGTCATCGAGAATCTCGAAGAACTGCGCGCCGCCTTCATCAGCGGCCGCTGCGACGTCTTCACCACCGACGCCTCGTCGCTGGCCGCCTTCCGCTTCTCGCAGGGCGCCAATGCCGACCAGTACCTGCTGCTGCCCGAGATCATCTCGAAGGAACCGCTGGGGGCCGCCGTGCGCAAGGGCGACTGGCGCTTCTTCGACATCGTCCGCTGGGCGCATTTCGCCGGGCTGACCGCCGAGGAGATGGGCATCACCCAGGCCAATGTCATGAGCTTCGCCGACAACCAGAACCCCGACGTGCAGCGCTTCATGGGCCGCAGCGGCGACCTGGGGAAGATGCTGGGCCTGTCGCCGGACTGGGCGGTGAACGTCATCAAGTCGGTCGGCAATTTCGGCGAGATGTGGGAGCGCAGCATCACCCCGCTCGGCGTGCAGCGCGGCATCAACAACCTCTGGACCAAGGGTGGCCTGCAATACGCGCCGCCGATGCGCTGATCACCGTCGCCCGGCGAAGGGCCCTGGGGAACCAGGGCCCTTTTTTTGTGCTTGGCCGGGAGCCGAATGGATTCGGCCTGGATTCCGCTTGACCAGCGCGACGGTGCCATGGGACGGTCCAAAACCGGAAGAAAATCGGGATTTGGCATGAAGGTCCTGTTCAGCCCGCGCCACGCCCTGCATGCGCCGAAGCGGGTGATGCGGCTGGGCGCCTTCTCCGCCGGGCGCGACGTGCCGGAACGCGCCGAGCAGCTGCTGGCCACCGTCCGCGCCGGCGGCCATGTCATCGTCGAGGCTGCCGAGCATGGCCGCGCGCCCGTCGCCGCCGTGCACACGCCGGAATATCTCGACTTCCTCGAGACGGCGCATCGCGAATGGACGGCCCTGCCTGGCGCGTCCGAAGAGGTGCTGCCCTCGCATTTCCCGGTGCGCGGCATGGTGGGCGGCTATCCGCGCTCGGTGGTCGGGCGTGCCGGCTACCATATGCATGACCAGCTGGCGCCGATCGGGCCGGGCACCTTCGACGCCGCCCTCGCCTCGGCCAATCTGGCGGCGGATGCGGCGGCGCGGCTGCTGGCCGGCGAGCGCGTCCTCTATGCCCTGTGCCGCCCCTCCGGCCACCATGCCTATGCCGATATGGGCGGCGGCGCCACCTATCTGAACAATGCCGCCATCGCCGCGCAATTCCTGCGGCAGCGGATGCGGCGCGTGGCAGTGATCGACATCGATGTCCACCACGGCAACGGCACCCAGGGCATTTTCTACGGCCGCGACGATGTTCTCTTTGTCTCGCTGCATCGCGACCCGGTCGACTACCATCCCTATACCGTCGGCTATGCGCATGAGCGCGGCGAAGGGGTGGGGCTCGGCTACAACCTTAACCTGCCGCTGCCGGCCATGGCGCAGGATGCGGCCTATCTGGACGCGCTGCAGATCGCCTGCCGCCGCATCGAAAGCTTCGTGCCCGAGGCGCTGGTGGTCTCGCTTGGCTTCGACGCGCATGCCGAAGACCCCAGCCAGGGGCTGGCGCTCAGCTTCGACGCGTATCGCGCCATCGGCGAGAGGCTGGCGCGGCTCGGCCTGCCGACGGCGCTGATCCAGGAGGGCGGCTATGCCGTCGGCAATCTCGGCCGCTGCCTGACCGAATTTTTCTCGGGTTTCGAGGGCGCGGCATGAGCGCGACGCAGCGCCAGGCGCGCGGGCTGGCGCGGCTCGAGGTCATTCTCGACGCCGGCGACGCGGTGATCCAGCGCCGCGCCAGCACCGAGCTCAGCCTGCAGGAGGTCGCCGCCGAGGCCGGGCTGCCGGTCGCCTCGGTCTATCACTATTTCCAGGGCAGCCAGGCGCTGCTGCTGGCGCTGGCGCAGCGCTACATGCAGGGCTTCGAGGCGCTGGCCGAAAGCCCTGTCAAAGCCGCGAAGATCGGCAGCTGGATGGACCTGTTGCGGCTGCATGCCGAGCGGTCGCTGGCCTTCTACCGCGCGCATCCTGTGGCGATGCGGCTGCTGCTCGGCCCCGAAAGCGGCTGGCAGATCCGCGCCGCGGACCTCGCCGCCAACCGCCGCATCGGCGCCATCCAGTATCGCCGCTTGCGGTCCTTCTTCCACGTCGCCGAGAGCGAGACGCTGGAGCGCGCCTTCACCACCTCGGTCACCATCGGCGATGCCGTCTGGGCGCTGGGCTTCGCCGAGGAGGGCGATGTCTCCGCCGCGCGGGCGGAAGAGTCGCTGCGGGCGCGGCTGGCCTATCTGCGCCTGTATCTCGGCGAGATCATCGAGAAACGCGAAACCCCCGGAGCGGAAGCATGAGCGCGAACCCCTTTGCCGAAGGTGCGGCCTATGTGAAGGGCCGCTTCGTGCCCTTCGCCGAGGCCAGCATTCCCGTCACCGACTGGGGCTTCACCCGGTCGGATGCGGTCTATGACGTCGTCCATGTCTTCCAGGGCGGCTTTTTCCGACTGGACGACCACCTCGACCGGTTTGCGCGGGCGATGGAGCGCCGGCGCCTGGCGCCGCCGGAAGACCGCGCGGCGATCGAGGCGGTGCTGCATCGCTGCGTCGCGCTGTCCGGGCTGCAGGATGCCTATGTCGCGATGGTGGCCAGCCGCGGCAAGCCGAAGGTGGCGGGCTCGCGCCGGCCGGCGGATTGCGAGAACCACCTGATCGCCTATGCCATCCCCTGGATCGACGTGATCCCCAAGGATGTGCAGGAGCGCGGCGCGCATCTCTGGCTGGCCTCGACGCCGCGGGTGCCGGATGCCTCGGTCGATCCGACGGTGAAGAACTACCAGTGGAGCGACCTGACCTCGGGGCTGATGGAGGCGCATGACGAAGGCTACGACACCGCCGTGCTCTGCGACGCCGCCGGCTATGTCACCGAGGGTCCGGGCTTCAACATCTTCATGGTGAAGGATGGCCGCGTGCTGACGCCGGATCGTGGCAGCCTGCAGGGGATCACCCGGCGCTCGGTGCTAGAGCTGTGCGAGCAGCTCGGCATCCCGGCCGAGGTCGCGCCGATCACCCGCGCCGAGTTCGAAGACGCCGACGAGATCTTCGCCGCGACCACCGCGGGCGGGGTGATGCCGGTGTCGCGGCTGGGCAAGCGGATCATGGGCAATGACCGGCCCGGCCCGCTGTCGCTGCAGCTGAAAGACACCTATTGGCGCCGCCATGCCGAGGGGTGGCACCGGACGCCGGTGCGGCCCCTGGAAGACATGGCGGCAGAGTAAGGCTTTACTTCAGCCCGAAGCCCAGCGCGGTCAGCGCCGCGCGCATGCGGTCACGGCCCGACAGCGCGGCCGCATCGGCCAGGCGGGTCAGCATGCGGGGCAGCCAGGGCTGGCTGCCCTGGCCGACGCGCTGGGAAAAGTCTTCCATGGCGGCGTCGTAGCGGGCGACGGCCTGGGGATCGACGGGGGTGGCGCGGTAGGTCTCGTGGTGCAGCACCACGGATTGCGGCAGGCGCGGCTTGACGGCGCTGTGCGGACCTTCGACGGGCCAGCCGATGCCCATGCCGAAGAGGCCCATGGCGCCGGGGGGCAGGTTCAGCTCCTGCGCCACGGACTCGGGGTGGTTGCGCAGGGCGCCGATGTAGCAGGCGCCGAGGCCCAGGGCCTCGAGGGCGACCGTGGCGTTCTGCGCGGCCAGCGCGGCGTCGATGGCGGCGACCATGAAGGATTCGAGGTAGTCGAGGCCGGTCAGGTCGCGGCCTTGCCCGGCACCCAGGGCGCGGTTGCGCGACAGGTCGGCGACCCAGACGAGGAAGAGCGGCGCCTCGGCGACGAAGCCCTGGCCGGCGGCGAGGGATGCCAGGCGGGCGCGGCGGGCCGGGTCGGTGACGGCGATGACGCTCCAGCTCTGCAGGTTGGAGGAGGTGGCGGCGGATTGCGCCGCGGCCACCAGTGTTTCTGTCAGGCCGGGTGGCAGTGGGCGCGTGGTGTCGAAGCGTCGGACGCTGCGGTGTTGCAACAGGGCGTCGATGATGGGGTGGTGCAGGATGGCGTCGGGCGCGTCGCCGGTCGCGTAGCGTTGCTCGAGGGACATGGGCAGCGGGTCTCCGTTTCGCGCCGCAGGCTAAGCGCAGGTCTGGCCAAGGCCAATGGAAAGAAAGAAAAGAAGGGGGTCTGGGGGAATTCATTCCCCCGGCGCTTCCTTGAGGTGGGCGATGGCCGGCAAGCAGCATCGATATCGGGTGGCCGTCCGTTGGACCGGCAATCTGGGCGAGGGCACCGCGACGCATCGCGGCTACAGCCGGTCGCATCTGATCTCGGCGGAGGGCAAGCCCGATGTCCCGGGTTCTTCCGACCCGTCCTTCCGCGGCGACCCGTCGCGCTGGAATCCGGAGGAGCTGTTGCTGGCCGCCGTCGCCGCCTGCCACAAGCTTTGGTATCTGGGGCTTTGCGCCTCGGCCGGGGTGGTGGTGACGGCGTATGAGGACGCTGCCGAGGGCGAGATGCTGGAGGAGGCGGATGGCGCCGGCCAGTTCACCGGCATCACGCTGCGGCCACGGGTGACGCTGGCGCCGGGCAGCGACATCGCGAAGGCCGAGGCGCTGCACGATGCGGCGCATGCCAAATGCTTCATCGCGCGGTCGGTGAACTTCCCGATCCACCATGCCGCCGAGACGGTCGCCGGCTAGATCGTCCGGTCGAATTCCCGCGCCGCGTCGGGCGCCAGGGCGAAGAGCCGGGCCGGGCGATGCGCGCCGGCGCGGCGCTCGCCGACGGGGATGATGATGCGCTGCTCCTCGATCTTGCGCCGGAAGGAGGCGGGGTCGAGGCGGGCGCCCAGCACCTGCTCATAGACGCGGTGCAGCTCGGCCAGGGTGAACTGGGCGGGCAGCAGGAAGGCGGGCAGGGCGGAATAGCTGGCCTTGTTGCGCAGCCGGCGGACGGCGGCGGCGACGATCTCGGCATGGTCGAAGGGCAGCGGCGGCAGGGCGTCGACGGGGGCCAGGCGCAGGGCCGGGCCGGGGGCCAGCTCATCAAGGTTCAGCACCGACAGGAACGCCACGCTGATCGACCAGCCGCGCGGGTCGCGGGTGGCGCCGCCGAAGCTCGCCAGCTGCTCCAGGCTGCGCGGCGCCATGCCCAGCTTGTCGCGCAGCACGCGGCGGGCGGCGGGTTCCAGCCCGGCATCTTCTTCCGTCCGGACATAGCCGCCGGGCAGCGCCGGCTGGCCGAGCGCGGGCTCGGCCACGCGCGGGGCGAGGGCGACCTGCAGGCGGCCCTCGGCGAGGGTCAGCAGCACGATGTCCACGGTTGCGATCGGGGTCGGGTGCTCTGCCATTTTTCTGTTCATAGGCCATCGGCGGGACGCTGACCACACGGTTTGGTGTTTTGTGCACTTTACAATTAACTACCATAAAGGTGGCCAGGAGGATCAAGCCATGCCTGCCTCACCCACCGCTTCCGCGCTTCTGGCCGTGCCCCTGGAGGATGCGGCCCGCCTCTTCCCCGGCGATGCCGCTGCGGTGCGGGCCGGCTACCACCGGCTGGCCATCCAGTGGCATCCCGACCATTGCCAGGCGCCGATGGCGGATGCGGTGTTCAGCCACCTGACCCGGCTGCGCGACGCGGCGCTGCGCGGGCTGGCCGATGCGGCGCCGGAGGTGCTGCCGGGCGGCCGCCGCTTCCAGCCGCGCCGGCGCCATGCCATCGAGACCGGCACGCTGCTGGTCGGCGACGCGGCCTGGGCGTGGGTGATCGAGCCCGGCCAGGCCGACCTGGCGCGCAATGCCGCGGCGCGGATCGCGGGGCTGCGCTTCGCCGATGCCGCCATGCGCGCCCAGATGGCGCCGCTGCTGCCGCAGGTTCTTTCGATGGACGAGGGCATCGAGGGCACCGCCCTGCTGATGCGCCGCGAACCAACCGACATCCTGCTGCGCGATACGGTGGAGGCGGCGGGGGGCGCGCTGGGGCCGCGGCATGTCGCCTGGATTTGCAGCGGGCTGCTGCATCTGGCCTGCTTCCTGGCGGTCAACCGCCTGGTGCATGGCGATATCGGGCCTGAAAGCGTCTGCATCGCCCCGGAAAGCCACCGCGTCGGCCTGCCCGGCGGCTGGTGGTATGCGACGCCCGAGGGCGCGCCGATGCCGGCCCTGCCGCTGCGCAGCGTCGATGTCGCGCCGGCCGCGCTGCTGGATGACGGGCTGGCCGATCCGGCGCTGGACCAGGCGCTGATCCGCCGGACGGGGCGCGAGATCGCCGGGCCGCTGGCCGCGCTGCCGCCGCCGCTGGCCGACTGGCTCGGACAGGAACGATTTTCGGATGCCGTGACCGAGTACGGGCGCTGGCAGCAGGTGCTGGAGGCCAGCTTCGGCCCGCGCCGCTTCGCCGTGCTCGACCTCGATGCCCGCAGCATCTACCGCTGAAGGAAAGGAACAGAAAAATGGGACACGCCCGCTGGAGCCCGACCGACTGGGCCAGCTATGCCAGAAGCAGCGCCGGCAAGAGCCGCGCCGAGCTGTTCGACGCCCGCCGCATCGACCCGGCGCTGGACCCCAAGGGGGTGGCGCTGCGCGAGGCCCGGGATTCGGCGCATAACCCGAATTCCACCGGCATCGTCATCGGCCTGGACGTCACCGGGTCGATGGGGATGATCGCCGACGCCCTGGCCCGGCATGGGCTGGGGACCCTGGTGGAGGAGGTGCTGGCGCGCAAGCCGGTGCCCGATCCGCAGGTGATGGTGATGGGTATCGGCGACGCCTTCTGCGACCAGGCGCCGCTGCAGGTGACGCAGTTCGAGGCCGATATCCGCATCGCCCAGCAGCTGCAGGCGCTGTGGCTGGAGCATGGTGGCGGCGGCAATGACTCGGAGAGCTACCAGCTGCCCTGGTACTTCGCCGCGCGCCACACGGCGATGGACTGCTTCGAGAAGCGCGGCCGCAAAGGCTATCTGTTCACCGTGGGCGACGAGATGCCGCCGCCCGTCCTGCTGCCCGAGCAGATCGCGCGGATCACCGGCGACGGGGAGGAGCGTCCGCTGTCCCCCGAGGCGCTGCTCGCCGAAGTCGAAAAGAAATTCCATGTGTTCCACCTGATCGTCGAGGAGGGCAGCTATGCCCGCGGCAACCTCGACCGGGTGGTGCCGGCCTGGCAGCGGCTGCTGGGGCAGAAGGCGCTGCGGCTGGCCGACCACACCAAGCTGGCCGAGGTGGTGGTCTCCGCCATCCAGGTGACCGAGGGCGTCGATGCCGGCACGGTCACCGGCAGCTGGGAGGGCAAGACCGCCGCGGTGGTCAGCCGGGCGCTGGGCGCGCTGGTGCCCGAGGCGCCGCGGCGCGGGCTGTTCCGCTTCGGCTTCGGGAGGCGGGCATGAGCATCGCCGAGGCCGTCATCGGCGCCGGCTATGGCGACGAGGGCAAGGGGCTGCTGACCGATGCCTTCTCCGCCCGCGCCGTCGCGACCGGGGCGCCGGTGCTGGTGCTCCGCTGCAATGGCGGGGCGCAGGCGGGGCATACGGTGGTGACGCCGGAAGGGGCGCGCCATGTCTTCAGCCATCTCGGCGCCGGCACGCTGGCGGGGGCCGCCACCTGGCTGGGGCCGGATTTCGTGGCCAATCCGGCGCTGTTCGTGCCGGAGCTGGCGGCGCTGCGCCGGATGGGCGCGTCGCCGCAGCTGCTGGCCGATCCCAGGGCCGCGCTGACCACGCCCTATGACATGCTGGTCAACCAGGCGCTGGAACAGGCGCGCGGCGCGGCGCGCCACGGCTCGGTCGGCGTCGGCGTCGGCGAGACCATCGAGCGGGGGCTGCTGCCGGCGTTCCGTTTGAACATCGGCGATCTGGCCGAGGGGCGCGACGCGCTGCGCGCCCGGCTGGAGACCATCCGCCGCGACTGGATGCCGCGGCGGCTGGCGGCGCTGGGGCTGGCGCCGGATGCGGATCTGGCGGCGCTGCTGAAGGATGACGCGCTGATCGAGGCCTTTTGCGACGATGCCTTCCAGCTCTGGGACAGCCTGGCGCTCTGCCCCGCCGCATCCTTGCCGGCCGGCCCGAAGATCTTCGAAGGCGCGCAGGGGCTTCTGCTGGATGCGGAGCGCGGCGCCTTCCCGCATGTGACGCGGTCACGCACCGGGCTGGAGGGAATCCTGCCGGTGCTGCGCGACGCGGGCATCACCCGGCTGCGCGTGACCTATGCGACGCGGGCCTATGTCACGCGGCATGGCGCCGGGCCGCTGGCGCATGAATTGTCCGGGCCGCCGGCGGCGGGCGTCGTCGACCGCACCAACCGGCCGCATCCTTTCCAGGGCAGCCTGCGCTTCGCCGCCCTGGACCTCGACATCCTGCGCGACGCCATCCGCGCCGACCTGGGCGACGCACCCGCCTGGCTGACCGTCGAGCCGGCGCTGGCGGTCACCTGTCTCGACCAGATGGAGGACGCCATCGGCGTCTTCGCCGGCGGCACGGAACGGCGGATCAGCCGGGAGGCGCTGCCGCAGGCCGCGGCCGCGCATTGCGGCTTGCCGCTGCGCGCCGTCGCCGCCGGCGACCGCCGCTCCGCGATCTTCTTCCACTCGCTGCCGGCGATGGCGGCGTGAGGCGCTATTCCGCCCGGATGTTGCGCTTGCGGATGAGCGCGCCCCAGCGCTCGCCCTCGGCGGCCAGATAGGCGGGGAAGGCCTCGGCGCTGCCGCCGATGACATCGATCGAGGCGGCGTCCAGCTTGCCGCGCACGCCCGGGTCCTTCAGCGCCGCGGCGGCGGCCTCGGACAGCCTCGCCACGATGGCCGGCGGCGTGCCGGCAGGCGCGAAGAAGCCGAAGTCGTTGGTGGCGTGGTAGCCGGCCAGCCCGCTTTCGGCCAGCGTCGGGACAGTCGGCGCCTTGGGGTCGCGGGCGCGGCTGGTCACCGCCAACCCGCGCAGCTCGCCCGAGGCCAGGTAGGGCAAAGCGGTGACGGAATCGACGAAGCCCATCGAGGTCTCCTTGGCGAGGATCGCCTGCAGCGCCAGCCCGCCGGAGCGGTAGGGCACGTGCAGCATCTCGATCCCCGCCATGTCCAGCATCAGCTCCGGCGCCAGCTGGCCGACGGTGCCGGCGCCGGGCGAGGCATAGGACAGTTTTGCGGGCTCCGCCTTGGCGGCCGCGACCAATCCAGCGAAATCGCGGATCGGGCTGGAGGACGGCACGCAGACGAACATGGCGTTGCTGGCCAGCAGCGAGATCGGCGCGAAGGCGTTCGCCGGGTCATAGGGCAGCGGGCTGAACAGGAAGGGGGCCAGGGCGAAGGTGCCGGTCGGCGCCACGTCCAGCGTGTAGCCGTCGGGCCGGGCGCGTGCCAGCGTCGCATGGCCGACCGTGCCGCTGCCGCCGGCGCGGTTCTCGACCACGAAGCTGCCGCCGAGGGACGCCGACAGCGCCTGGGCCAGCAACCGGGCCACGAAATCGGTGGAGCCGCCGGGGGCGAAGGGCACGATGACGGTGACCGCGCGGCTGGGATAGGGCGCTGCGGTCTGGGCCAGCGCCGGCAGGCTCAGCCCGGCGAGCGTTGCGCCCAGCAGCCCGCGCCGGCCGATGCCGTTCTGTTCCACGATGTTCTTCATTGGGACGTTCCTCGGGTGGACTTCGAAAAAGCCTCAGGCGTCGTCGAGAAGATCCAGCATCGCCCGGACCGCGGTGGCATAGCCGCGCGCGCCCAGACCGGCGATCACCGCCGTCGCCACGCCGGAGACCAGCGAATGCTGGTGCAGCGCGTCGCGGCGGTGGATGTTGGAGATATGCAGCTCGATGATCGGCTGCGGCACCATGCGCAGCGCGTCGACCAGCGGGATCGAGCGGAAGGACAGGCCGGCCGGGTTGATGATCAGCCCGTCGGCCGGGGCGTCGATCGCCTCGTGGATCCAGTCGATCAGCTGGCCTTCCCAATTGGTCTGGCGGAAGACCAGCGCGGCATCCCCGGCGGCGGCGCGGCACAGCGCCTCGACCTCGGCCAGCGTGGTGCGGCCGTAGATCTCGGGCTCGCGCTGCCCCAGCCGGTTCAGGTTGGGGCCGTTCAGGACATGGATGACGGGCAAGAGGCGGCTCCCTGGGCGCTGTTGGCCGCAAAGCTCGCTCATGACGGCATCAGAATCAACCGCCGAATCAGGAATTATCGGAGGATTCTTTGAAAACCGGATGATGACGCCGTCCTCTTGCGCCCCGCCGCGCCCGGTGCATGCTGGGTGCGCAGGCCGGGGAGGGCGCGGGCATGGACGAGCAGACCGTGGGGGAGGGCGCCTATCGCCGCATCCGCGCCGACATCCTCTTCGGCCGGCTGGCGCCCGGGCAGCGTCTGGGGCTGGACGCCATGCGCGAGCGCTACGGCGCCAGCGTCAGCACCTTGCGCGAACTGCTCAGCCGGCTGAGCTCCGAGGCGCTGGTGGTGGCCGAGGGCCAACGCGGCTTCGAGGTCGCCCCCGTTTCGGCCGCCGATTTCCGCGAGGTCGCCGCGCTGCGCCTGCTGCTGGAAGAGCACGCACTGAAGGAGAGCTTTTCAACCGGCCGGCTGGAATGGGAAGGCCGCGTCGTCGCCGCTCATCACAAGCTGGCGGCGCTGGAACGCGCGCTGCTGGCCGGCGACGCGGCGGAGCCGGCGCAGTGGAAGCGCTACGACTGGGAATTCCACCACGCGCTGATCTCGGCCTGCGGGTCGCAGGCGCTGCTGCAGGCGCATGCCGCGGTCTATGACCGCTACCTGCGCTACCAGATGGTCGCCGTCGTCTTCCGCGGCGCCATCGCGGCAGAGGAGCACCAGCGCCTGCTCGACCATGCCCTGGCCCGCGACGTGGGCGCGGCGCAGGCGGTGCTGCGCGCCCATGTCGATGGCTGCGTCGAACAGGTGCTGGCGGCCGGCCTGCTCGACCCCTTCACCCGCGCCCCCGCCGCCGAAAGCCCGCCCCGCCGCAAGCGCGCCGGCTGAGACGCAGCATCGTCGCTTGCCGCCCGCGCCGCGCTGCGGCAGAGGGGCGCGCATGAGCATTTCCTATCTCTGGCTCGCCATCGCCATCGTCGCCGAGGTGGCGGCGACCTCGGCGCTGAAGGCGGCCGACGGCTTCACCCGCCTGGTGCCCAGCCTGATCACCGTGGTGGGCTATGCCATCGCCTTCGTCTGCCTGTCGCTGACGCTGCGCACCATCCCGGTCGGCATCACCTATGCCATCTGGTCGGGGGTCGGCATCGTGCTGGTCTCGGCGGTGGCCTGGATCTGGTACCGGCAGAACCTGGACCTGCCGGCGCTGCTCGGCATGGGGCTGATCCTGGCGGGCGTGCTGGTGATCAATCTTTTCTCCCGCACCGCCGGGCATTGAGCGCGCTGCGCTATCCTCCCCGCCGACAAGGGGAGGGAAGCCGATGAAGACCATCGAGGCCGGCGCGCTGCAGGTCGCCTATGCCGAGCACGGATCGCCCGGGGGCTGGCCTGTGGTCCTGCTGCACGGCTTTCCCTATGACATCCGCGCCTATGACGCGGTGGCGCCGATCCTGGCCGAGGCCGGCGCCCGGGTGATCGTGCCCTATCTCCGTGGCTATGGACCGACGCGGTTCCGCGACGCGGCGACGCCGCGCTCCGGCCAGCAGGCAGCGCTGGCAGACGACCTGCGGGCGCTGCTGCAGGCGCTGGGCCTCGGGCTGGCGGTGCTGGCGGGCTATGACTGGGGCGGGCGCGCCGCCTGCATCGTCGCGGCCCTCTGGCCGGAGCGCGTCGCCGGGCTGGTCTCGCAGAACGGCTATAACATCCAGGATATATCATCCAGCCTGTCGCCGGCCGCGCCCGAGGCCGAGCTGCGCCACTGGTATCAGTATTACCTGCATGGCGAGCGCGGCGCCCGCGGGCTGGCGCAGAACCGCCGCGATTTCTGCCGGCTGCTGTGGCGGCTGTGGTCGCCGCCCTGGATGTTTTCCGACGACGATTTTGCGGCGACGGCGGCCAGCTTCGACAATCCCGACTTCGTCGCCGTGGTGCTGCATTCCTACCGCCACCGCTTCGGCCTGGTTGCCGGCGATCCGGCGCTGGAAGCGATCGAGCGGCAGCTCGCCGCGCAGCCGCCGATCGCCGTGCCCAGCATCACCCTGGACGGCGCGGCGGACGGGGTGATGGCGCCGGGCGGCACCGCGCGCCACGCCCGGCATTTCACCGGCCGCCATGCGCATCGCTGGATCGAGGGCGGCGGCCACAACCTGCCGCAGGAGAAGCCGGCCGACTTCGCGGCTGCCATCCTCGACGTTCAGGCCGGACGCGTCTAGCGCGGCGTCCGCCAGGACAGCATCATGCGCTGCAGCCGGGCGGCGGCGGCGACCGGGCAGGACAGCGTCGCCCGCGGCCGCTCCGGCAGGGTGGGACCAGGGCCGTAGAGGCCGAAGCCGACGCCGTCCTGCCATTCGACGGCCGGCGTCATGCCCTCGGCCGCCAGCTCGATCCACCACTGGCCGGCGTGGCCCGGCCCCTCGACCGCCAGCCGCAGCTCGGGGACACGTCGAAAAATCTCGGCGACGAAATCGACCAGGACCAGCGGGGCCTGGGCTTGCAGGGCGGGCAGGGTGGCTTCGGCGCCGTCGAAAGGCATGGCAGGCGGGTCCGGTTGGAGACGATCCGGACCTTGCCATGGGCTTCGGGCGCAAGATGGGCGCCCGATGCCGCAATTGTGACATATTCAGCGACGCTCAAGCTTTCTGGTCAGAAGCCGTCGAAGGCGGGGATCTGCCAGTCGCAGCTGGCCTCGTAGGCGCGGGCGGCGGCCAGCACGGCGGCCTCGGCGCGCTGCGGCCCGACGACCTGCAGCCCGATCGGCAGGCCGGCGGAGGACAGCCCGCAGGGGATCGAGGCGGCGGGCTGCGCCGTCAGGTTGAAGGGGAAGGTGAAGGGGGTCCAGTCCGCCCGCCACTCGCCGCCGCGGTCGTTCGGAAAGTCCAGCCCGACCGGGAAGGCGGTGCCCGGCATCGAGGGCAGCAGCAGGAGCGGATGTTTCTGGTGCAGCGCCCGCATCCGCGCGCCGAGCTCGCCGCGCGCCACATGCAGCGCCCGCGCATAATCCAGCGCCGACAGCCGCGTCCCGTCATCGGCGATGATCAGCAGCCCGGGATCGACCATCTCGCGCTGCTCCGCGGTCAAGGGCGCGACGGCGCTGGCGAGCGTCACCGACAGGATGCGGTAGTAGATGTCGGCGGCATCCGGCAGGTCGAGCTCGACCTCCTCCACGATGGCGCCCAGCTCGGCGAAGCGGCGGGCGGCGGCCTCGACGGCGGCGGCGACCTCGGGATCGACCGGCGCGCCGGAAATGGTGCGGGCGAAGGCGATGCGCTGCCCGGTGACGCCCGCCTCCAGCCCCGACAGCAGGTCCAGCCCGGGCTCCGGCAGCGCCATCCAGTCCCGGGCATCGTCGCCGGCGATGACCTGCAGCATCAGCGCCGCGTCGCGCACCGTCCGAGTCAGCGGCCCGGCGCCCGGCAGCGATCCGGCAAAGCCCTGCGGCGCGGCAGGCACGCGGCCATAGCCAGGCTTGATGCCGAAGACGCCGCAGAAGCTCGCCGGGATGCGGATCGAGCCGCCGCCGTCGCTGCCCAGATGCAGCGGCCCCATCGCCGCCGCCGCCGCCGCCCCGGCGCCGCAGCTGGACCCGCCGGTGGTCATCCCAGGGTTCCAGGGATTGCGGGTGATGCCGGTCAGCGGGCTGTCGCTGACGCCCTTATGGCCGAATTCGGTGGTGGTGGTCTTGCCCAGCAGCACGGCGCCGGCCTGGCGCAGCCGGGCGACGGGAGGCGCATCGACCGAGACATCCTGCTCGCGCGACACGGTCTTCGACCCCTTCATCGTCGGCCAGCCGCGGGTCAGGAAAAGATCCTTCACACTGGCGGGGACGCCATCCAGCGCGCCGCAGGGGGCGCCGCGCCGCCAGCGCGCCTCCGACTCGCGGGCGGCGGCCAGGGCGCTGGCCTCGTCGACCAGGCAGAAGGCGTTCAGCACCGGGTCCAGCGCGGCGATGCGGTCCAGGCAGGCGCGCGTCGCCTCCACCGGGGACAGGCTGCCGGCGCGATAGGCCTGCAGCAGGGCGGTGGCGGACAGGCGGAACAGCTCGGTCATCGGCTCTCTTTCGGGCAGCCCCGCTGGCGGCGGCAGGCGGGATCGGCGCCAAGCCTCGGGCCAGGCCGCGGCGCCGGTCAAGCCAGGGTCAAGCCATCCAGGGCCAGGTCCGAAAATCCTTGCATTTCCCCGGCCTCGTCCTGATATGGTCATCGTCCAGATCGGGTCGATTGCCCAGGAGGATCCGGATGAGCCATCTGACGCTGCTGCCGCCGCCGAGCCTGGTGCCGCCCGGCCTCGCCGCCGGCCCCGACCGGCTGGAGGCCGGCCGCTTCGCCCCGGCCGAGCGCCGCCGCCTGTCCGCCCCCGGGCTGCGCACCTTCCTGGCCATCGCCGACCTCTGGGGGCTGGACGAGACCGAGCGGCGCCTGGTGCTCGGCCTGCCGCCGCGCTCGACCTTCCAGAAATGGGCGCGCACGGCGCGGGAACATGGCGAGCTGACCCTCGACGTCGACGTGCTGCTGCGGATTTCCGCGGTGCTCGGCATCCACCAGGCGCTGGGCGTGCTGCATGCCGCCGAGCATGAGGGCCTCGCCTGGCTGCGCCGCCCGCATGCCGCGACCGTCTTCGGCGGCCGCCCGCCGATGGAATTGCTGACCGCCGGCACCCAGGACGCGTTGCTGACCTTGCGCCGCTATCTCGACGCCGCCCGCGGCGGTGTCTTCGCCGCCCCCGGCGCGGCCGACGACCGCGCGCCGCCGGCGACCGACGACGACCTGATCATCACGTGACCCTGGCCCGATGACCCTGCCTGCCGGCCGCTACGGCCCCGCGCCGCATCCGACGCACCGGCTGATCCCCTCGCAGTTCCCGCCGATCGGGCTGTTCGACACGGTGGCGACGGCGGCCGACGCGGCGGCGGTGATGGAGCTGGCCGGCTGGACCAACGACCGGCTGGTGGCCGACCGCCTGCGCCGCCTGCCCGAGGCCGAATGGGTCTATGGCCGCGCCAATGCCAGCGTCGTCATGGCCAGCTTTCTGCACGTCCCGCTGCAGGGCGCGCGCTTCAACGGCGCCGAGCTCGGCGCCTGGTATGCGGCGGCGAGCCTGGCCACCGCCGCCTTCGAGGTCGGCCACCATCTGCGGCGCGAGGCGGCGGCGACCGGCCTGCCGCGCCTCGCGCGCCGCTACCGCGACTATGCCGCCCGGCTGGCCGGCGACGGCTTCCTCGACCTGCGCGGCGCCCAGGCCGAATGGCCCGCAGTCTATCGCCGCGACAGCCATGCCGCCGGCCAGCGCCTGGGCGAGACGGTCCGCGCCGCGGGCGGCGACGGGGTTCTCTACGACAGCCTGCGCCATGCCGGCGGCGCCTGCATCGCCGCGCTGCGGCCGAGCCAGGTGCTGCAGGTGACCCAGGCCGACCACTGGGAGGTCACCGTCGAGCCCGGCTCGGCGAAGGTCCGGCTGCACCGCCTGGCCGCCTGATGGACGCGGGCCGGCGGATGCCCTAAGCGGCGCGCCCGGCGCCGCGGCGCGTTACACTGCCGCGCCACCCGCACCGATCAGGAGTCGCATCTTGGAGCGCTATTTCGGCCTTGCCGCCCTGGGCAGCTCGCCGCGCCGCGAGGGCTTGGCCGGCCTCGCGACCTTCATGACCATGGCCTATATCATCGTGGTCAACCCGGCGATGATGTCGGATGCCGGCATCGATGCCGGCGCCGCCTTCGTCGCCACCTGCCTGTCGGCGGCCATCGGCTCGGCGATGATGGGGCTCTGGGCGCGCATGCCGGTGGCCATGGCGCCGGGCATGGGGCTGAACGCCTTCTTCGCCTATACCGTGGTGGGCGGCATGGGCATGCCCTGGCAGGTGGCGCTGGGCGCCGTCTTCCTGTCCGGCCTGCTGTTCTTCCTGGTCTCGCTGACCCGTTTCCGCGAATGGCTGATCGTCGCCATCCCGATGTCGATGAAGCTCGGCATCGGCGCCGGCATCGGGCTGTTCCTCGGGTTGCTCGGGCTGCGCGGCATGGGGATCGTGGTGGACAGCACAGCGACCCTGGTCACCCTCGGCCCGCTGTCCAACCCGACCACGCTGCTCTCCTGCCTGGGCTTCCTGCTGATGGCCGGGCTGGTGGCGCGCGGCATCAGCTCCGGCATCGTCATCGGCATCCTGGTCGTCGCCGCGCTGGGCATTCCGCTGGGGCTGACGGAAATCCGCGGCATCGTCTCCATGCCGCCCTCGCTGGCGCCGAGCTTCTTCCAGCTGGACATCTGGGGCGCGCTGACCCTGCCGGGGATGCCGGCGGTGGTCTTCACCTTCTTCCTGCTGACCCTGCTGGACGATGCCGGCACGCTGATCGCGACGACGCACCGCGCCGGGCTGATGCGGCCGGACGGCACGGTGCCCGGGCTCGGCCGCGCGCTGCAGGCCAATTCGGGCGGCGCGGTGATCGGCGCCGTGCTCGGCACCTCGACCGCCGTGCCCTATATCGAGAGCGCCGCCGGCATCCAGGCGGGCGGCCGCAGCGGGCTGACCGCCCTGGCCGTCGCCGCGCTGTTCCTGGCCGCGCTGTTCTTCGCGCCGCTGGCCACCAGCATCCCGGCCTTCGCCACCGCGCCGGCGCTGCTGCTGGTCGCGGGGATGATGGCGCAGTCCTTGCGCGACCTCGACTGGGACGATGTCACCGAATACCTGCCGGCGATGATCACGGCGCTGGCCATGCCCTTCACCTTCTCGATCTCGACCGGGGTGGGCTTGGGCTTCGTCGTCTATGTGGTGCTGAAGCTGGCCACCGGCCGCATCGCCCAGATCAACGGCGCGGTCTGGGTGCTGGCCGCGCTCTCCGTGCTGGAATTCGCGCTGCACGGCTGAGGAATCGGAAAGGGCGGCCTTGCCGCCGCCCTTTCGCCGTCAGTGCTTCTGGCCGCCCTTGTCGGCGGGATTGGCGCTGTGGTGGCTGTCGCGCTCGCCGCCGCCGCCGGAGACCTTGCTCTGCCGCCCGTTGGTCGGGCTGTCCGGATCGCGGCGCTCGGCGGCGCGCTCCGCCTCGCTCTGCATCGCGCGCTTGGCGCTGCTGCCGGGCCCGCCCGAGGGCGCGTCCTTGTCGTGCTCGCCTCGGCTCATGCTCAACGATCCTGCTGGTGGCCCTGGTGGCGCGTGTTCTGCGCCAGGTTCTGGCTGCGGCCCTGCGCCTCCTGCTCGGCGGCGCGGCGCTCCTGGCCGGCGGCCTCGCGCGGGGCGGTCTTGTCGCCCTGCGGGGCACGGTTGGCCGGTGGCACCGGCGGCGGATGGGCATTCGAGCTCATGGCATTCCTCCCGGTTCTGGCGCGGCGCGGTGGCCGCGCGGGGTGACCGGGAAGCAACCGGCGCGCGACGCCGCGGTTGCATCACAGGGCCTCGGCTGTGTCGCAAGGGGAAGTCGAGCCCGGCCGCGTCGCCGGCATCCTTCAAATAAAGGATGGCGCGACCGTCCGGAAAGCTGGGCGGAGTTCACGCCAGCGGCCGGCCCTGCCTGATGTCGCGTCTGCCGCGAGGCTGGATTGCTGCGTTGCATTTGCGCTGAACTGCCCAGCCCCCGGCGAATTCACACGCAAACCTTAACATAGGTTGTTGCTGCCCCTGCCGCCTTGCGGCAATCGCGATGGTTCGAGCGGCATCCTGGCCGTGGGGCGGCGTCGTCATGGGAGGAGATCAAGGCTGCATGACGCTCCCCGCGCCTGACATGAAGGCGCTGCCGCCGGCTGCGGTGGCGGCGCTGATGCATCATTCCCCGGCGCTGCTTTTCCTGGCCGATGGCGAGGACCTGGCCTGGCGCTACGTCACCCCGCGCTTCGCCACCCTGACCGGCGCCGCGGTCGAGGCGGCGATGGCCGCCGGCTGGCGCGACTTCTGCCACCCGCTCGACCTGCAGGCGCTGCTGGCCGCATGGGCGGCGCGGCCGGAGGGCGAGGGCCTGGCCCGGCCGCTGCGGCTGCGCGCCGCAGCCTCCCCGGACTCCGGCGCGCCTGAGGCCTGGCGCCGTTTCGACTGCCTGATCGAGCCGGCCCTTGGCGGCGGCTGGGCGGGCAGCCTGACCGACGCCCAGGCGCGGCACGACGCCGCCGCCCGCCAGGCCCGCCTGCTGCTCGAGCTGCGCCGCCGCGCCACCGGCGGGCTGGCGCTGATCCGCTCGATGGTCAGCCGCACGCTGGAGGCCAGCGAGGACCTGTCCCATTTCGCCGCGCATCTCTCCGGCCGGCTTGGCGCGCTCAGCCGCATCCAGCTGCTGCTGGCCCGCCGCGGCGACGCCCTCGCCTCCCTGGAAGAGATGGTGCGCGAAGAACTGCTGGCGCAGGAGGTGCGCGAGGCCGCCGCCATCGAGGTCGACGGGCCCGAGGTGCTGCTGCCCGACAGCGTCGCCGCGGCGCTCGGCCTGGCGCTGCATGAGCTGGCGGTGAACGCCGCCAAGTTCGGCGCGCTGTCGCGGCCGCGCGGCCGCATCGCGGTCACCTGGAAGCGCCTGCCGCCGCGCGGCGAGCAGCCCGAGCGGCTGCAGCTGCGCTGGCAGGAAAGCCCGGGCAGCGAGCCGCCGGTCGACCCGGCGGCGCGCCATCTCGGCTTCGGCCGCGAGCTGCTCGAGCAGGGCCTGCCCTATGAGTTGGATGCCGTGACCCGCCTGGATTTCCTGGTCGATGGACTGCGTTGCGAGATCGTCTTCCCCCTGCCCACGGCGCCGGCGCCGCTGTTCTTCGATGACGCCGACAAGGGCGGCGTGTCATGAATGACCTGACCCAGACCCGCCTGCTGGCCGGCCGCGCCATCCTGGTGGTCGAGGACCAGTACGTCATCGCCGAGGAGCTGGCGCAGCTGCTGCTGCAGCTGGGCGCCCAGGTGATCGGCCCCTTCGCCCGGGTCGACATCGATCTCGCCGCGCAGCCGCGGCCGGATGCGGCGCTGCTCGACATCCATCTGCGCGGCCGTCCGGTCTTCGCCCTGGCCGACCGGCTGCGCGCCGAGGGCGTGCCGCTGCTGTTCCTGACCGGCTACGACGCCTCGGTGCTGCCGCCGGCCTATCGCGACCTGCCCTGGCTGTCGAAGCCGGTCGATGCGCGCCAGCTGGCCACCGCGCTGGCCGGGCTGCTGGGCGCTGGGGAGGCTGGCTGATGCTGCCGGTACGGCTCCATCCGGGCGGCAGCGAAGGTCCGCCGCCGGGCGCCGAGGCGCAGCCGCTGCAGCGCCGGCTGGGCCGGCTCGCCAGCCTGTCGCCGGCCGAGATGGCGATGATCGCCGAGGCCTGCCGCGGCCCGCTGCGCGAGCTGCCGGCGCGCGGGGAGATCCATCCCGAGGGCGCCTGCCCGCCACCGGCGGCGCTGGTCTCCGGCTGGGCGTGCCGCATCCGCATGCTGGCCGACGGGCGGCGGCAGATCGTCGCCTTCCTGCTGCCCGGCGACCTGATCGGCCGGCCGCCGCCCTGCCTGCCGGCGCCCTGCGCCGCGCTGGCGCTGACCCGGGTGCTGCTGGCCGATGCACAGCCGCTCTTCGCCGCCGGCTTCACGGAGCATCCGCCGACCCAGACCGGGCTGGGCCGGGCGCTGCGCGCCGCCGAGCTGCAGGAGGAGGTGCTGCTGCGCGACCAGGTGGTCCGCCTGGGCCGGCAGACCGCCTATGAGCGGCTGGCCAGCCTGCTGCTGGAGCTGCGCCAGCGGCTGGAGACGGCGGGGCTGGCCCAGCAGAGGGGCTTCGCCCTGCCGTTGACCCAGGAGGTGCTGGCCGACGCCCTGGGCCTCAGCGTCGTGCACGTCAACCGCACGGTGCAGCAGATGCGGCGTGACCGGCTGATCGAGCTGCGCGGCGGCCAGGTGATCATCCTGCAGCCCGAGGCGCTGCGGTCGGTCGCCGACTGGCAGGACATCCCGGGCCTGCGCGACTAGTCCCCGCACGTTTCGGCGAGCATTCCGCAAAACTAACAAGAGTTAAAGCCACGCCGGCGGCACCCGTGCCAGCCTCGCGTTGCCATGATCAAGCACGAGAAGCGGCGCGAGCAAGCGCCCGGCGGGAATGCGGCATGAAGTCCTATGTCCCGCCACGCCCCTGGCCCGCGCGCCAGGCGGCGACCGGCCGCGCCAGGGAGGCGACCGGGTCCGAGGAGGCGGCGCGCCAGGCGGCCCTGCTGACCGGGCTGCGCCGCGCGCATTGCAGCCTGGAGGCGCTGGGCCAGGCCCTGCCGGGCTGGCAGCGCCTGGCGCATGCGCCGGGGCTGGCCGCGCAGCTGGCGATGCTGGAGGCGGTGGCGGCCGAGGCGCTGCACCGCATCGACTTCATCCTGTCGCGCCTGGACGAGCCGAGCGAGGCCGGGGGCGCAACCGTCCCCGGCTGGATCGCTGCCGCCGAGCTGGCCTATCCGAAGGATGCCGAGGATGGCAGCGACGCCACCCTGGCGGCGCTGGCGCATTGGGCGCTGGGCCGGCTGGCGGCGCGCGGCCTGGCCCTGGTCACGCTGGCGCATGAGGCCGGCGAATACCAGGCGGCGCATCTGCTGCGCCTCTCGGTCGAGGAGGGGCGCGCCGCCGCGCGTGGGCTGGTGCCGCATCTGACGCCGCGGCGCACGCTGTCGGCGCCGCGGCTGCATTAGGTCCGGCAAGGCTCAGCGGGGTTTCTCCAGCTGCCAGGTCAGGTGCGAGCGCACCGTCGGCCATTCGCTGGAAATGATGCTGTAGACGCAGCTGTCGCGCAGCGTGCCGTCCTTGGCGCGCTGGTGGTTGCGCAGCACGCCGTCCAGCCTGGCGCCCAGCCGCTCGATGGCGCGGCGGCTCTGGTGGTTCATGAAATGCGTGCGCAGCTCCACCGCCAGGCAGTCCAGCGCCTCGAAGGCATAGCCGAGCAGCAGCAGCTTGGCCTCGGTGTTCAGCCCGCTGCGATGCGCCGCCCGCGCATACCAGGTCGAGCCGATCTCCAGCCGCGGCCCGGCGAGGTCGATGTTCATGTAGGTGGTCTGCCCGACCACCCGGCCTGAGCGCCGGTCGATCACGGTGAAGGGCAGCATGGCGCCTGCTTCCTGCAGCGCCAGGCGGCGGGCGATCTCGGCCGCCATGGCCTCGGGCGCGGGGACGCTGGTGTACCAGAGCCGCCACAGCTCGCCGTCGTGGGCGGCGTCGCAGAGCGCGTCGTGATGCCCCGTCGCAAGCGGGACCAGCGCGACCAGGTCGCCCTGCAGGGTGACGGGCTGCAAGGGAAGCGGGGCGAGCGGGGTGGCAGCCATGGGCAAGGATCTCCTGGGGGCTTTTCCCCTAGCCCTGACTGGCCCCATCCCCTAGGACCACTTTTTGACCCGCGATCAGTCCACATGCCCCGTCCGCCGGCTCCGCCGCTCTGGAACAGCTTTTCCCTCGACCCCGCCAGCAGGCTGTCGCGGCAGGAGCAGATCGTCCGCCATGTCCGCCAGGCGGTGCTCTCCGGCGCGCTGCGGCCCGGCGACCGGCTGCCCTCCAGCCGGCAGCTGGCGGAGGAGCTGGGCCTGGCGCGGCAGACCGTAGTGCTGGCCTTCGACCGGCTGCTGGCCGACGGCTTCCTGGCCATGCGCGCGGGTGCGGGGACCTTCGTGCCGGCGGCCCTGCCGCTGCCGGAGCCGGAAGCCGCCCCGGCTACCGGCATCGGCACCGGCACCGGCACGGGCCCGGCGCCCCGGCTTTCCGCCCGCGGCGCGGCGATCAGCGCCCTGCCGCTGACGCCGCTGCGGCGGGAGCCGGGGCTGCTCGCCCCTGGCCTGCCGGCGCTGGAAGGCTTCCCCTGGGCGGTCTGGGCGCGGCTTTCCGCGCGGCTCTGGCGCGGAGCAGCGCGCAGCCATCTGGGCTATTCCGACCCCGCCGGCCTGCCGGAGCTGCGCCAGGCCATCGCCGCGCATCTGGGCGCGACCCGCGGCCTGGTCTGCGACGCCGGCGACATCGTCGTCACCTCCGGCTCGCAGCAGGGCATCGACCTGGCGGCGCGGCTGCTGCTGGACCCGGGCGACGCCGCCTGGGTGGAGGACCCCGGCTATGTCGCCGGCCGCAGCGCGCTGGCCGCCGCCGGCGCCCGGCTGGTCCCCGTCCCCGTCGATGCCGAGGGCATCGTCGTCGCCGAGGGCCGCGCCCGCGCGCCGGAGGCCCGCCTCGCCCTGGTCTCGCCGGCGCACCAGTATCCGCTGGGGGTGGGGATGTCGCTGGCGCGACGGCTGGCGCTGCTCGACTGGGCGGCGCGGTCCGGCGCCTGGATCGTCGAGGACGATTACGACGGCGACTTCCGCTATGGCGGCGCGCCGCTGCGGCCGCTGCGCGCGCTGGGTGCCGGCCAGGCCGAGCGCTCGGTGCTGCATCTGGGCACCTTCGCCAAGATCCTGGCGCCGGGGCTGCGGCTGGGCTTCCTGGTGGCGCCGCGCGGCACCGCCGAGGCCTTCACCGCCGCCCGGGCGCTGACCGACCGCCAGCCGCCGGGCCCCCCCCAGGCGGTGCTGGCCGCCTTCATCGCCGAAGGGCATCTGGCCGGGCATCTGCGCCGCATGCGGGCGCTCGCCGCCGAGCGGCGCGCGGCGCTGCTGGCGGCCCTCGAGCGGCATGCCGCGGAGGCGCTGGACTGGGGCGGCGCCGGGCCGGAGATGGGGCTGCACCTGGCCGCCCGGCTGCGCGGTGCCGCCGCGCCCGGCTTCGACCGCGCGGTGCAGGAGGCGGCGTGGGCGCGCGGGCTTCAGGTGCCCGCGCTCAGCCGCTATGCCGTGGCGCCGGACGGCCCGCTGCAGGGCCTCGTCCTCGGCTACGGCACCACGCCGACCGCGCAGATCGACGGCGCGGTGCGGCGGCTGGTCGCGGTGATCACGGCGCTGCGTCGCCATCGCGGTCCGCATCCGGGCTGACGCCGCGCGGCGGCCAGGGCAGAATGGCCGCGCCCAGGGTGTTTTCCACCCCGGGCGGAGGAGCCGCCATGTTCCCGCTCGCCGACCGCGACCTGCTCGCGCTGGACGACCTGCCGCCCGACCAGCTGATTGCCATCCTGGAGCGCGCCGTCGAACTCGCCCGGCTCTGGACCGCCCGCCGCATGCCGCAGAGCCTGGCCGGCCGCCGCCTGGCGCTGGTGGTGAACGATGGCGGCTGGCGCAACACATCCGCCTTCGACCTGGGCATCCAGGCGATGGGCGGGCTCTGCGTGCAGGCGCCGCTGCGGCTCGACCAGCGCGAGGCGGTGGCCGACCTCGGCGCCTATCTCGACAACTGGTTCGACGCGGTGGTCTGCCGGGCGCCGGCGCTCTCCACCCTGCGCGCCCTGGCCGATGCGGCGGTGGCGCCGGTGATCAATGCCCGCACCCGGCAGAACCACCCCTGCGAGGTGCTGGGCGACCTCGCCTGGTATGCGCAGCGCCATGGCGGCATCGGCGGCATCACGGTGGCCGTCCTGGCGCCCGAGGCCAATATCCTCGGCTCCTGGGTCGAGGCGGCGGCGGTGCTGCCGCTGCAGGTGATCCAGGTCTATCCCGAACGCTGGCACCTGCGCGGCGCCGGGCGGCATGCGGCCTTCCGCGCCACGGCGGATCTCGCCGCGCTGCAGGAGGCGCAGATCATCGTCACCGACTGCTGGCCGGAGGGCGTCGCCGCCGGCGACGACACCCTGCTGCGCTACCAGGTTTCCGCCAGCCTGCTGGCCCGCCTGCGCCCCGACACCGAGTTCCTGCCCTGTCCCCCGGTGA
Source organism: Teichococcus deserti (assembly GCF_001982615.1). Taxonomy (GTDB): domain Bacteria; phylum Pseudomonadota; class Alphaproteobacteria; order Acetobacterales; family Acetobacteraceae; genus Pseudoroseomonas; species Pseudoroseomonas deserti. Next base: position 56,089 of record NZ_MLCO01000021.1, read on the forward strand.
CGCGGGGGCAGGAGGTGACGGCGGATGCCATGCAGCATCCCAGCTGCCGCGCCGTCCCCGCCAAGGCTTTTCTTCTGCATGCCCAGAACGCGCTGCTGGAATGGGCCTTCGGCCGCTTCTGAGAAAGCTTCGTGACAGCCCTGGAGCGACGCGCGGCGGCGTGCTTGAAGCCGGCGCATGACCATCGCTGCCGTGATCTTCGACATGGACGGGCTGCTCTTCGACAGCGAGCGGCTCGCCTGCCAGTCCATCCTCGCCAGCATGGCGGCGGCCGGGCATCCCTATACCCAGGCGGACTTCCTGCAGCTGGTCGGCCGCCCGTGGAGCGTCAACCGCGCGGGGCTGGCCGAGCGCCTGGGCCCCGCCGTGGATATCGAGGCGCTGCGCCAGGACTGGCACGCCCGCTACGCGCTGCTCTGCGAGGAGCTGGCGCTGAAGCCCGGCGTGCTGGCGCTGCTCGACCGGCTGGATGCGCTGCGGCTGCCGCGGGCGATCTGCACCTCCTCCAGCCATGCCGATGTGGCGCGCAACCTGGCGCTGCACGGGCTGGCGCCGCGCTTCGACGCCGTCATCGCCGCCGGCGACTATCCGCGCGGCAAGCCGGCGCCGGATCCCTTCCTGGCCGCCGCCGCGCGGCTCGGCATCCCGCCGGAACGCTGCCTGGCGCTGGAGGATTCGCATAACGGCGTGCGCGCGGCGGCCGCCGCCGGCATGCGCACCGTCATGATCCCGGACATGCTGCCGGCGGACGACGCCATGCGCGCGCTGTGCCACGCCGTGCTGCCCGACCTGCACGCGGTCTGCGCGCTGCTGGACTGACGATCAGCCGCCGAACAGAAAAGTTTCGAACCGGGCGAGCTCGGCGGCCAGGGCATTGTCAAAAATCTTGGCCCGCGGCCGTGCTTCGGCGAAACCGAACTCCGGCTGCAGGCGGTTGTCGACGACCGAAAGATTAACCCAGCCGATGACGCGGTCGGCCCAGAGCAGCGGCAGCGCGTAATAGCCGAAGCGGCGCTGCGGCGGCGGGGTATAGGCCTCGAAGCGGTATTCCCAGCCCCAGAGATGCGCGAAGCGCCGGCGGTCCCAGACGATCGGGTCGAAGGGCGCCAGGATGCGGACGTCGCGCGGCACGACAGGGTTGTCGTCGAGGAAGCCGGCGGGCCAGGCATAGCGCTCGCCCTCGATCTCGGCCTGGTCCATCAGCCCTTCGCGCAGCAGGTCGGCCAGCACCGGGGGCAGGGCGCCCAGCCCCGGATTGCGCCGCGCCATCAGCTGCAGCGCGCCGCGCAGGCTGGGCAGCGGGGCGGGGGCCAGCAGGCGGGCCAGCAGCAGCACCGCCTGGCGGGCGCGCTCGGCGGCGGGCAGCGGGGCTGCGT